>JAUNVO010000035.1 GCA_030540695.1 Micrococcaceae bacterium
AGGATCGATGAACCCAGGTCCTTTTGGATCACCAGGACGCCAATGCTGACCATCCAAGCCACGATCATGGGGCCGAGGTCCCGGGCCCGTGGCAGCTGCATGGGGCCCAGCTTCTTGCCTGCAAGCAGGATCAGTTCCCTGTTGGAGGATAAATACCCGGCGAAGAATATGGCCAGGGTGATCTTGGCGAGTTCACCGGGCTGGAAGGAAAGCCCGAAGAAGTTCACCCAGATCCGTGCACCGTTGATTTCGACGCCGAGTCCCTTGATCAAGGGAAGAACCAGCAGCAGAACCGAAGCAGCCAAGGCAATGTAGGTGAACCTGCGCAGGATCCGGTGGTCGCGGATGGCCCAAAGGACGATCATGGCCACCACCATCGCGACCCCGGTCCACAGGATCTGGCGCAATGCCGTGTCGTCGTTTGCCGCTAGGTCGATGCGGTGGATCATGGCCAGGCCGATGCCGTTGAGGGCAACGGCGACAGGGAGTATCACCGGGTCGGCATACTTCGCCCAGATCCTGAGGATGACGTGGAAAACAAGGGCAAGGCCGGCCAGAAAGAGCCCTTGGGTGATGAATTCCTTGCTCAGCCCGTTGTCGCTGTTGGCCCCAACCAGGTAATAGGCACCCATGGCGACGGCAAGGGCAAGCAGCAGCAGGAGCAATTCCATGTTGCGCCGCGGGACCGGCACGGTTTTCAGTTCGCTCACGGTGTGGTCTCCTGACAGTACGGGGGCAGGACAGGCAAGTTTCCGGCCGATTCCGGGTTCTCCGGGACGATGACCGGGCACCGTTGCTTGGCGGTCACGAGCAACTCGCCCACCATGGTCTGGGCATGCGCCAGATCCCGTGCAGGGAGCGAGGAATCAATGCGTTGCTGCGTGTACTCCGGAAGAGCATCCACCGGAATCTCTGTCAAGGTATCAAGGTGGGAGAGTTTCAACGGTCCCAGGTCTTGCGAAACACCCTTGAAGATAGCCACCCGTCCATCGTGGTTGCCCACGAAGTACTGGGTTTGGGTCCATAGATAGCCCCAGCCGCAGACGGCAACAAGGATCAGGGTCATCAGGGCAAGGAATGTCGGCACCAACCAGCGTCGCGGTCGGCGTTCGGCAGCCTCAAACTCCTCTTGCTCCTGGGCTGCCTGCGCGGCGGGTGTCTTGTGCGTGAGCATCGCTGCCGCGCGCTTCTCTCCTGAGCGTTGCGTCACGACAGGGATCTTGCCGGTTTGGGTGGCCAGCTCCGCGGCACCGACCAAAAGATGGGGGCTCTTCGCCATTTCGTGGCGGATCAACGCCGCACCGGCCTCGAGATCTCCGCCGGCGGCGATCGTGAGCTGACCGGTGTCCGGCGCCGGATCAGTGATCGGGGGAAGTTCATGCGCCGGTGCCTGTACCGGGGCGCCGTCGTCCTCGGCAATCTCGAAGACAACGATTGTCACGTTATCCGGGGAACCATGGGCCAGCGTCGTTTCGACCAGGTCCTCGGCCGTTTCTTCGAGTGAGGCCGTGCCGCGCATGATGCGCTCGGTGATGGAATCGGGCACCACGGCATTCAATCCGTCGGAACAGAGCATCCAGCGCTCACCGGGCTCGACCTGGTACTGGTTTACGTCAAGTTCCGGGCTGGCGTCCGAATCGCCCAGCACACGCAAAAGAACGTTCTTGTGCGGATGCAGTTCGGCTTCCTCCGGGCGCAGCCGGCCCTCGTCGACCAGGCGCTGCACGAACGTGTGGTCTTTGCTGACCTGCTCGAATACACCGTTCTTCAAACGGTATGCACGCGAATCCCCGATGTGGGCGAATTGCAGCACGTTTCCGGTAAGCAGCATTGCGGTGACGGTCGTGCCCATGCCCGAAAGCTTGGGATTGGCGTTGACGAGTTCGTTGAGCACGAGGTTCGCCGCCTGGATCTCATCGGCCAGGACCGTATCGGGATCCGGGGTCTCGGGAACATCCAGGTGCACGAGGTCCAACACGGTGGAAGCACTGGCCACATCCCCACCGACATGTCCGCCCATGCCGTCGGCAACGACGGCCAGATAGCGTCCCACATAGGCGGAGTCGTCATTCTTGGAACGGACCATTCCGACATCGCTCCGCGCCGCAAATTTCAGCATCAACGCCATGTCTAGGGCCTCAACTCCATGACCGTCTTACCGATCCGGATTTTCTGTCCCAGCTCGACGGGCTGTGCCCGGGTGAGCTGGGCATCACCCAGGAAGGTTCCGTTGGTGGAACCGAGGTCTTCAATGAACCAGCGGGTCCCCTGCGGGAACAGGCGGGCATGGCGTCCGGAGGCGTAGTCGTCCTCCAACACAATGGTTGCCTCTTGGGCGCGGCCCAACAAGACGGGGGTGGAATTCAACTCGTGTTCAAGGCCGGTGAGCGGGCCCTCGAGGATGGCCAGTGTCCTGGCCTGTTGCTTGGAGGGGGGCTCCGCCGGAGGGGCCAGCGAGGGATCCTTGCGGATTTCCCTGGCCGTCGGGGCGCCGACACGCGCCTTGGTGCCGATGGCGAGGTCGCGCCGGAGCGCGCCGACGATGCTCAGGACGAGTAGCCACAGCAAGATAAGAAATCCGAGCCGCAGCACGGTGAACACTAGGTCGTTCACGCACGGTCTCCTTGGGATTGGGGGAGGAGCCGGAAAACGATGCGCGTCTGCCCCATGGCGATGTTCGAGCCGTCGTGAAGTTCTGTTTCCCCAACGATCTTCTTGCCGTTGACGAAGCTCCCGTTGGTGGAGCCCAGATCGACGGCCCATGACGAAGGGCCCCGCTGCTCGATCTTCAGATGCCGGCGTGAAACCCCTGGATCCTCAATGGGGATGTCGGTTTCAGCTGAACGTCCCAGGACGATGCTGGGATGGTTCAGCGCGTAGCGTTGTCCGGCAATGTCGAGCACCGGCTGCATTTTGGGTGCTTCGCGTGGGGGAGCAGTTGGTGCCGGCGGTGCGGCAGGGGCCCGGTGCGCCGTGGGGGAAGAATCCTCCGAGGTGGTTGCATCGATTTCAAATCCGCCCGGCTTGAGCTCACTGTCCTTGCGGAAATTGACTTCCACCGCGCCCTGCAGGGTGTACCCCTGGCTCTTGGCGTGTTCCAACGCCGTGGTGCACAGTTCCCTTGCCAGCGGGGCTCCCCATTCCCGGGCCCGGGTGAAGTCCTGGTCCGAGAGACGAATAATGAAGTGGTTCGGTGCCAGAGTGCGTGCCTGTGAAATGGTCAGAGATTTTGCGTCCATTTGGTTGCGCAAGCGCGAAGCGATCTCCACCGGTTTGACCTCGGAGCTGCCGGCGCCGCGGAAGACACCGGTAACGAGCTTTTCAAGTCCGCGTTCAACATTGTCAATGAGACCCATCGCTTCGCTCCCTTCCTGGTTCTAACGCGTGCCGTTGCACGGTTATTGGCATGGCGTCGCAGAGCCTGGTTGCCTTGCGCCTGGTTCGATACTACTTGGCTTGGATTTCATGTGGGTCCTTTTATGGCCAAACGAACCCATTGGTATGCAACGAACGGGCCCTTGGAAAGGTTGCCTTAACGTGGGCCTGATCACAAAGCACTTTTCGATTAGTTGATCCGGGCACCGCGTGTATATGATTGATCTCGCTGTTGAAGTCATCGACGAAAACAGCAATGAATATGCGCGAGTGGCGGAATTGGTAGACGCGCTGGCTTCAGGTGCCAGTGCTCGCAAGGGCGTGGGGGTTCAAGTCCCCCCTCGCGCACATATGATAAATATCCCCCCGGTCTTCGGCCGGGGGGATATTTTCTTAACCGTGCCAAAGACCGGGATACGCCACAACGCAGGCAATGTTTTCCGGGTCTCGTTCGACAGGTCGCTGGTTGCTGCTCGCGTGCGGTTACCGGCACGTGGAGCGGAACCGCTCCTGAACACGGGGGCCGAGGGCGTATGTGATGCACTCTGTGGCGATTCACGGGCATGGGGCTTGTCCCCATGCATAGACTGGGAGTCGTTCGAGCTTTTCCCTAGGCAAAGAAGCATGTAGGACAGGAGCAGTCAGCATCATGGCGTCTCAGACACCGCACCAGAACGTTTCATTCCCCTCCGAAGGGCAAACGGCACATGGATACCTTGCCCTGCCCGAGACGGGCAAGGGGCCCGGGGTCATCGTCATCCAGGAGTGGTGGGGTCTGACCGACCATATCCGCGACGTCGCAGACCGCCTGGCTTCCGAGGGCTTCGTTGCCATGGCCCCCGATCTTTTTGGTGGTTCGGTGGCCCACGACGGGGAGGAAGCCGCGGAAATGATGTCCAAGCTGCCCGAGGACGTAGGAGCGAAGCTGTTGGCTGGCGCCCTGGATTATCTGCTCGGGCTCGACTCGGTTACCAGTTCCACCGTGGGGACCATCGGATTCTGCATGGGAGGCGGTTTCGTGCTGGCATTGGCGGCACAACAGGGCGAGCGGATTTCCGCCGCGGTTCCCTTTTACGGGGTCGGCCAGGGAGTGCCCGAGAGCTACACCGGGGTGCGCGCCAAGATCCAGGGGCATTACGCCAACGAGGATTCCAGCTACCCGGTGGAGCGCGCACACGCCCAGGAAGAGCAAATACGGCGGGAATCCGGAGCCGAGGTCCAGTTCTTCTACTACGACGCACCCCACGCATTCCACAATGACGAGAACCCGTCCGGAAACTATCGTCCCGAAGCCGCGCGTGTGGCGTGGGGCAGAGCCGTTGACTTCCTGCGGCAGAATGTTTCCTAATCAAGTTTTTCACACCCATCACCGGTCGCCGCAGGCGGCCACACTACAAGGAGCGTCAGAACATGGCAGAAATTATCATCGTCGGTGTTGACGGTAGCGAAACAGCACAGCGCGCTGCCGAACGTGCAGCCCGCATCGCCTCCGACATGGATGGCGAGCTGGTCGTCGTGACGGCCCACACCTCGGACAACACCGAAGTCGTCAAGATCGGCACCGACACCTGGATCCTGGACGACGCCGAGCAGGCCGGAAAGGTCGCCGAGCAGTGCGCCACGGGCCTTCGGCTCGCGGTACCGAATGCGAAGATCACCGCCACGGCAGCCCACGGCAAGCCGCAGGAAGTGCTGGTCTCGGAGGCTGAGCGACTGAAGGCCACCCTGATCGTTGTCGGCAACGTCGGCATGAAGGGTCTTGGCCGGGTACTTGGCTCCGTGGCCACCTCCGTGGCACACGCTGCCCCCTGCGATGTCTACATCGTCAAGACCGTCAAAAAGAGCGGCAAGTAGTCACCGCGGAAAAATGATTCGTGGTTAGCTGCGGTCGCCCTTGGCGGCCGCAGCGTCACGCACACGCTTTTCTTCGGCACGCACGGCGGCCAGCGAGGCGCGCTCTTCCTGCAGCCAGACCGGTCGGTCTGCCAGCAGCTCCTCGATCTGGGCGGTGGTCAACGCGTCGGTGATTTCCGCGCGCGCCAAACCAGAGATCGAGACGTTCAACTTGTGGGCAACCACCGGGCGCGGGTGCGGCCCATTTGCACGCAATTCCTCCAGCCATGCCGGCGGGTTGGCCAGCAGTTCGTTGAATTCCGCCCGGGAAAGCGGTTCTTCCTGGAACTCGGCCGGGGCTGCGGGCAGGTAGATGCCCAATTTCTTTGCGGCGGTAGCCGGCTTCATGTTCTGTGTGGTTTTCTCGCTCATATGCCCAAGCGTACCGGTACGCTTGGGTGGTGACAGGACTAAAAATCGCCTATGTACCGGGCGTCACGCCCGGCAAGTGGCTCACCAGGTGGAACGAACGCTATCCGCAGAACCCACTTCAGGCCCAGCGCTATGACGGGAACGGGATCTTGGCGCGCCTGCCTGGGGGCGAGTCGGATGTTGTCTTCGTTCGTTTCGCCACCGGCGCCTCGCCCAAGACCCCGTTGATCCACGTGATCCCGCTCTACGACGAGCAACAGGTCGTTTGCGCCGCCAAGGACCACGACATCGAGCTGTACGACGACTCCGTGCCCTATGAAGAGCTGCTAGGCGAAAATTTCCTCGACCTTGCCGAATACCCCGAATCAGCCGGCGGGACGGCCATGGCCATGGAGGTCTGTTCCTCCGGCGCTGGCCTGCTGGTGCTTCCCCTGGCCGTCGCCAGGCTGCACCACCGCAAAGACGTGGTGCACAAGGAACTGGCCGGTGTCCCCACCACGAGCATCGGCATCGCCTGGCTCGCTCCGGCCGGGGATGACCCCGAAGACCCCGTGATCGAGGAATTCATTGGCGTGGTGCGCGGACGCGGGGAAAATTCGTCCCGGCAGGCCTCCGTGGCCCAACGCCAGCAGGAACAGGCGGTCGTAGCACGCAAGAATCGGCAAAGCGCCTCGACCGAGGCGGCCAAGACCGCAAAGTCAGCCAAAAAGGCCGACGCCAAGAAGAAGTCCGGCTCACGTGGAGCAAAACCCGGGGCCAAGCGCGCGCCCCGGGGCAACAAACGCTGATCCGTCTCACAGGGCACCTGTGAGACGGGGTCCCCCATGCGCGTGCCAACGCCGCACCGACGCGCCAAACATGAGACGCTGGTCCCAAAGCCGGCCACCTAGGGAGTGCACATGGATTTCGGGACGTACAAGACATTGCTCGTTGAGCAGCGCGACAAGGCGCTGCTGGTTACCATCAACCAACCTGAGTCGATGAACGCACTGGCCGCGGCCGTGGTCGAAGACCTGCACGCACTCACGGGAGTGTTGGCTGGCCTGGGTACCGACGCCAACTGGCCGGTGCGTGGCCTCGTGATCATTGGCTCCGGCCAGAAGGCCTTTGTCGCAGGGGCGAACATCGTGGAAATGAACTCGATGGACCCCGACGCGGCCTTGGCATACGGAAAACGCATGCACGATGTCACGTTGCGCCTTGAGGCCCTGCCGGTCCCGGTGATCGCCGCAGTGAACGGATTCGCACTGGGAGGTGGCTGTGAACTGGCCATGGCGTGCGACTTCCTTTACGCCTCGGCGACCGCAAGCTTCGGCCAACCCGAGGTCAACTTGGGATTGGTGCCGGGCTTCGGCGGATCCGTGCGTCTGCAGCAACGCGTGGGCATCGGCATGGCGCGCGAACTGATCTACACCGGACGGCGCATCAAAGCGGACGAGGCGTTGCGCATCGGGCTGGTCAACCGGGTCCTTGGTGACAACGAGGCGCTGCTTGAGGCAGCCTTGGCAACAATCTCCGAGATTGCCTCCAAGGCGCCCACCGCGGTTTCCAACGCAAAGAACGCCATCAACGAGATCGCCGGCCTGAACGTCGTGGACGGATTGGAAGCCGAGGCCCGTTCCTTCATGAAGGCCTTCGAAACCGAAGACTCCGTGGTGGGCCGCGCGGCCTTCGTGGCCAAATCGGCCCCCGAGTTCCCGGGCCGCTAGTGGGTCAGGCCGTGGTGCCGACGAGGCACCCCTACGGAGAGCACGCGAGCCAGTATGCAGAGCTGTGGGTACCCGATCACCGGGTGCACCCGCTGATCGCCATCATCATCCACGGCGGGTTCTGGCGGCAGGCCTACGGTGCTGAACTCGGCCGTCCGCTGGCCGCCGATCTGGCCGAGCGCGGAATCACCTCATGGAACCTCGAATACCGGCGGACAGCCGGAGGCGATGGCGGACAGCCGGAAACCTTCCTGGATGTCGCTGCCGGAATCGATGCCCTGGATGTAGCCCTCGCCACCGCCGGGCTCCCGGACGGTCCACGGATCGCCCTGGGCCACTCCGCCGGGGGGCACTTGGCGTTGTGGGCCGCCGGACGGTCCATGCTGCCGGAGGGCGCACCCGGCTCCCAGGCCCGGGGCAGCCGCGGCCTGGACGGCGTGGTGTCGCAGGCCGGGGTGCTGGACCTGCACCTGGCACACACCATGGGCCTGAGCAATGATGCCGCCGGCGAGCTCATGGGCTCCACCCCGGAGTCCGATCCAGCGGCCTGGCAGCTGGCAGATCCCGCAGCCGGCGAACCGGCCACGGTGCCGATGGTGATGCTGCACGGACGACAGGACGTGAATGTCCCCGTATCGATGGCCCGCTCCTTTGCGCGGCGCGCGCGGGAAGCCGGCGCGCCGGTGTCCTACAGGGAATTCGACGGGGACCACTACGGGGTGATCACCCCGGGCGACCCTGCGTGGGAGGCAAGTGTCGAAGCACTGCTGGAACTCGGCGGTGCCGTCGCGGGTTAGTCTCGGCACACACTGCCGGCCCCGGGGCTACCGACCGGTATATTGGATTCGATACCCAAACATAAGGATGAGGAGCCCGATGTGCTGACGGTCATAGGCGAGGCCTTGGTCGACGTGCTTTCCGGCGGGATCAGCGCGCCACGTTCCTTTGTGGGCGGAAGCCCGCTTAATGTTGCCGTGGGCCTGGCCAAGCTGGGACACCCCGTGACGTTCATCGGGCGCTGGGGCGACGACGAATACGGACAGATGATCCAGCACTCGTTGAACACCAACAACGTGCGTTACATCTGCGGTCCCGACAACGACCCGACCTCCACGGCGCAAGGCACCCTTGATCCGGTTGGTGCCGCCAGCTACACCTTCGACGTGCGATGGGATTTGCCCGAGCTCCCTGCCGACACCCCGGCGCTGGCCGACGCCCAGCTGGTGCACACCGGCTCGCTGGCGACCTTGCTGGAGCCCGGCGCGACCAAGGTGCTGCGCTTCATCGAGGCGGCCCGTCCCCACGCGACCATCTCCTACGATCCGAACATCAGGCCCTCGCTGATCACCGACCACTCCCGCGCCGTCGCGGATGTGGAGCGTTTCGTTGCCCTGGCGGACGTGGTGCGGGCCTCGGACTCGGACCTGGAATGGCTCTACCCCCATCGCAGCGTCGCCGACACCGCGGCCGCCTGGCTGGAATCGGGCCCCGCAATGGTCGTGGCCACCTATGGATCCGGCGGCCCCTGGGGCCTTGTCAAGGCCGGCACGGCGCGCACCGAGGCACCGGTGGTCGACGTCGCGGACACCGTGGGCGCCGGGGACTCGTTCATCTCCGCCATGATCTCCGCCCTCGAGGTCCGTGGGCTGCTGGGCAGCGCCAAGCGCGAAGCGCTGCACAAATTGGACACCGAGACGCTGCGCGAGGTTCTGGACTACGCCGCCCGGGCCGCGGCCATCACCGTCTCGCGGCCCGGGGCTAACCCACCCACCGGCCAAGAGATTTCCTAGCCAAGACCCACCGGAAGGAATCGGACATGGATGTGCGACTTATCGCCAGCGATCTGGACGGCACAATCATCCGTGCCGACGGGAGCATCTCCGGGCGCACCATCGAGGCCTTCGGTGCCGCACGGGATGCGGGGATCCACATCGTCTTCGTCACCGGGCGCCCGGTTCGCTGGCTCGAACCGGTGCGTAGCGCCTTCGGCCACCTGGGCACGGTGATCTGCTCCAACGGGGCGGTGCTCTACGATTTGGAGGCCGAAAAGCTGCTCAGCGCCGCCACCATTGCGCCGCAGTCGCTGCTCACGGCCCAGGAACTCATCCTGGGCGCCGAACCGTCTGCGACGTTCGCTGCCGAAACCACCCGGGGCCTGCATCTGGGGCAGGGGTTCGCCGAGGATTCGGCGTCTGCGCGACTCGGGGAATTCGAGTCACTGGACCTGCGCTCGGCCCGGTTGGCCACCGACGGCGTGGTGAAGTTCCTGGCAAAGTCCCGCACCCGGAGCTCCGATGACTTCATGGCCGCCGTGGAACCGGCTTTGGGGCGTCTGGTATCGGTGACCCATTCCGCCTTTGACGTCGCATTGCTTGAAATGGCACACGTGGATGTCAATAAGTCCGTCGCCCTGGCTGCCTACGCAGCGGGCCTGGGGATCTCCGCCGACCAGGTGGCTGCCTTCGGCGACATGCCCAACGACCTGCAGATGCTGGCCTGGGCCGGACACGGGTACGCGATGGCCTCGGGGCACCCGGCAGCCTTGGCCGCGGCCGCCTACCGGGCACCGGGCGTGGAGCAGGACGGGGTTGCCCGGATACTCGAGGATCTGCTCGCCGGCCGCAGGCAGCAAGCACGCTAGCAAAGACACCGCCGCACCCATACGATCTTTTCAAGTGGGCACCTACGCCGGGAGACGGACATGAAGAGCGAACCACGGGTCGGAACGGCACCCTACCTGCGCAACACCGCGGGTTTTCCCCTGGAGGGATTCCCGCTGGCGTTCTCCCACCGCGGATTTGCCCCCGGTGGGGAGGAAAACACGGTCAAGGCGTTCGCCGCGGCCCACCGGCTGGGCTTCAAGTACATGGAGACCGACGTCCATGCGAGCAAGGACGGGGTGTTGATGGTTTTCCACGACGAGGACCTGCTCCGTCTGGCCGGGGACAGGCGCAAGATCTCCGATTGCACCGCCGCAGAACTTGGCCGATTGCGTGTGGCGGGGGAGCCGATCCCCACCTTTGATGAACTGCTGGAGTCCTTCGGGGACTCCCACTTCAACGTGGATGTGAAGGAACCGGGGGCCGCCAGGCTCCTGGCCCAAGCGATCAACCGGCATGGTGCCCGCGACAGGGTGCTGGTGGCCGCCTTCAACGGGTTGCGCCGCCGCAAGGTCCAGCAATTGCTGGCCGCCTCCGCCCCGGGGGACTTTGGGGGTCCCAAAGGATCCCCGGCGGCCGCAAGCCCCGGAGTGCTGGGGATCGGTGCGGCAACCCTGCTGGGCCGCATCATTCCGCTTCCCGCAGCGCTGTACCGCAATGTCGATGCACTGCAGGTCCCCGAGAAGCAGGGCCTGGTCCGCGTGGTGAGCCCGAAATTCATCGACCATGCCCACGCAGCGGGACTGCAGGTACACGTCTGGGTCGTCGACGAGGCCGCGGAGATGCACCGATTGCTGGACATGGGTGTCGACGGGATCATGAGCGATCGGGCCGACGTCCTGGCCGGAGTCATGGGCGAGCGCGGCTATTGGCCGCAAGGCAGTGGCTCGGTCTCCGATAATGCCTAGTTAATGTGTAAGCGCGGCGCTGGTCTGCTCAGGCCGTGGCGCTGGCCAAGGACGCCAAGGGTTCCAGGACCCTTGGGGCCCAACGCAGCATTGATGGCTCATCGGCCTCGGCCAGCAACTGCAACCAGGTTTCGTGGGTGTGCAGCGGTGCGATGCGCACGGCCGGTGCGACCAATTCGTATAGTTCGTCCGGGGACCCGTAATCGCTCCATGCCTCCAGGTACGCGCCGACGGCCTGGATGATCCGTGGATCGTCGGCAGAGGTCTGGAAATCGGTTTGCATCTGCTGGACCGGTCTGGCCAGCGAGGCGAAGGGATGGGCCCAGTGCGAATCCCCCAGATTCAGTATCCGTGGAGCGGTGCTTTCATCGGTGGGCGCGAAGACCCTACGGCGATCGAGGGAGCCATGCTCCAGGCTCAACGGGATGGCGCCGGCGGAGAGCTGGGCGCAGGCTTCCTCGATGTCCTTGTAGGCGGCAAAGGCGTGATCGGCATCGCTGGCGGTAATGCCCAACGGATGGCCCTCGGGCAGTGAGACATGCAAGGTGAGTGCATTGTTGAACTCTTCGGGAATCCAGGCCGGATCCAGGATTTGCAGTCCGGCGTCGAAGAAGGCTTCCTCGGCATCGACAACTTCGACTTGAAGCTCTCCCAGCGCCCCGAGGGCACGCGCCCACATTTGCGGGGTGGTCGCCAATTCATCGAGGGTGGCACCGTAGTCCGGACTGAGCATCCAGCCGCGTTGCGGATCGATCGCCAGTGGCACGACAAGCCGGTCGGGAACCAGTGCGGCAGCCACGGCGCTCACCGGGGCCTCAAACAGCTGCCCCGGGGCCATTGCCTTGAAATAGAGTAGCCCGGAAGCCGTTGGTACCTTCAAGTGAATGGCGCGGATCGAGCAAGATCCAGCCTGAAGTGGACCTATGCGCTTGATGGAATATGCCTCACAGGCCATATCGATCCAGGTGAGTACCTCTGCACGCCAATTATCTTCGGTCCAAGTCTTAATCCAGTCAGCCACGTCCTCCATCGTAACCAGTCAAGCGTCGACTTTGCTGGGAGACGGCGGGTGAAGGGTGTCACGCCGGACGCCCCTGACCGGACTTCTGCCGGCTACCCCTTGGCGGAACCCGCCATCAGCCCCCGCACGAAGTAGCGCTGCAGGGCGAAGAACACCGCCAGGGGCACGATCATCGCCACGAACGCACCGGCGGTGAGCAGGTGCCAGTCCTGTCCCCGGCTACCGGTGATCTCCGCCAGGAGCTTGGTGATCGGGGCGACCGCGCCGTCGGCGAAGATCAAGGCCACCAGCAGGTCGTTCCAGACCCAGAGGAACTGGAAGATGGAGAAAGCGGCGATCGCCGGAGCCGTCAGTGGCAGCACGATCCGGAAGAAGATCTGACCGTGGCTCGCACCGTCGACGCGGGCCGCCTCGATGATCTCATTGGGTATCTCCGCGATGAAGTTGTGCAGCAGAAAGATCGCCAGCGGCAGGGCGAAGATGGTGTGGGCGATCCACACCTGCGCATAACCGGCCGAACCGAAGGCCCCGATGACCGGGACGCCAAAAAGCTCACCGGCGGCAAAGAGCCGAAGCAACGGCACCAGGGCCATCTGGATGGGCACGATCTGCAGGGCAAAGACGAGCACGAAGACCAGATCCCTGCCCGGGAAGCGCATCCACGCAAAGGCATAGGCGGCCATCGTGGCCATCACCAGCGGGATCACCGTGGCCGGAAGGGTGATGGCGATCGAGTTGATGAACGACCCGGCCATGGTCAGCTGGGTGTTTCCGGCCTGAAGCACCGCGGTGTAGTTATCCGTGGTGAAGCCCCAGTTCTCAAAGATCGTCCACCAGCCTGTGGTGCGGACCTGCTGCGCGGGCCGGAAGGAGGAAACCAGCAGGCCAATGGTGGGGATCGTCCATAGCGCGGCTATGACCAGGGCCGCCAGCGTGGCCCAGCGGTTTGTCAGCCGCGTCTTGGCCAGCGAGGCGGTCTTGCGCCGCGGGGCGCGCTGCTGATCCTTGGGTATCTTGGCACCAGGTTGGATCGTGGTGAGCGTGGACATCAGCGCAGCTCCCTTTGCCGTTTGATCTGTCGGGCGTTGTAAATGACGATGGGCATCACCATGACGAACAGGATGACGGCGAAGGCGGCCGAACGGCCACCTTCGAAGTTCCGGAACTGCGTGTACATTTCGTTGGCTATCACCGAGGTGTCGTTGGCGCCGGCCGTCATGGTGCGCACGATGTCAAAGACCTTCAGGGACGCGATCGAGATGGTGGTCAGCACGACGACCAACGACGAGCGGATCCCGGGCAGCGTCACGTTGGAAAAGCGCTGCCATCCGTTGGCACCGTCCAATTCGGCGGCCTCGAGCTGCTCGATGGGGACAGCCTTGATCGCCGCGGAGAGGATCACCATGGCGAACCCCGTTTGCACCCAGATCAGCACCACGATCAGCGCCAGGGTGTTCCACGGCTGTTCCTGCAGGAACTGCACCGGGGATCCGCCCAGCCAGACGATCAGCTGGTTCAGCAAGCCGATCTGCTCGGCATCGGCCGGACGCGCGGTGTACACGAAGCGCCAAATGATGGACGCGCCGACGAAGGAGATCGCCATGGGCATGAACACCAGGATCTTGAAGAACTTCTCCCCGCGTGACTTGTCGATGAACACCGCGTAAGCCAACCCGGCAATCGTTGACACGGCCGGGGCAACCAGCACCCACGCCATGGTGTTGAGCACCGTGCGGATGCCTGCCGGCTGGGTGAAGATCCAGGCGAAGTTCTCCAGACCCACGAATTCGGTGCCGCGGGAGTTCATGAAGGACGCCATCGTGGTTTGGATCGTGGGGATGACCAGGCCTGCCACCAACAGCAGCAGAGCAGGGGACAGGAACCCGACCAGCGCGAAGATGTAGCCGGCACCGTGGCGTGAGCGGTAGTCAAGGAAAAACAGGCCCAGGCCCAGGAACCCCGCCGCAATGATGGCCCAGGTGTAGGAGTCCAGGACCGCGACCATCAGCAGCGGAAAGGCGACGCAGGCGATGGCCCGGATGACGGTGAATTTTTTACCGGCCCGGGGTGCGAGCTCGATGAGGAAGAGCAGCAGAAGCACCACGGCCAGAAACACCCCGATGATGATCGGGATCTGTGCCAGCGTGGGCAGGGTGCTGAGCCATTGCAGGAAACGCGTCATGATGCCGGGTGCCGATCTTTCGACGGGACCGTGCGCAAGAATCTGGGCCCGAGGGGTCCGGGATGCGCGGTCTGGGTGGCGGTGGAGGAATCAGTGGGTGCACGTGCGTTGCGCTAGCGCACCATCCGGGCAGGTCCCCGATGGTGCGCCGGGCGGGTGCGAGTCGATGCCAACGACCCGCACCCGCCCCGTGGCGCACCGCGTGGCGGGAATTACGACGAAGGCCAGCCGGACTCGATCGCCTTCAGCACGGTGTCGGTGTCGGATCCGTTGATCCAATCGACCATGCCCTTCCAGAAGGATCCCGCGCCCACCGAACCCGGCATCAGGTCGGAGGCATCAAAGCGGAACGTAGTCGCCGGATCCTGCAGGATCGTCACGGCCTCCTTCAGGAGCGGGTCCGAGGCATTGGCCGGATCCAGCCCCTTGTTGGCCGAGAGCACCCCGCCAAGCTTGACCCGGGAGTTGGCCCAGTCGGCGCTTGAGAGGTATTCCTGGACCTTGATGACCGACGGGTCGTCGTTGAAGGCCCCGACGATCTCGCCGCCACCGGTCACGGAGTTGCCGCCGGCTTCCATGGACGGGGTGACGAAGCCCCAGATGTCGGCATCCGGGCCAACGGTGCCGCCGGCATCGGCGATGAAACCGCTGAAGAACGAAGCCTGGTGGTGCAGCGAGCATTTACCGCTGACCAGGACATCGGCGACGTCGCCGAAGGCGGTGGCGTTGATGGAAGCCACGTCGCCGTACCCGGCGTTGACGTACTTGGGGTTCTTCAGGATCTTGCCGACCTCGTCGAACGCCGAGGCGATCTGCGGGTCGGTGAACTTCACGTCGTTGGACACCCACTTGTCGTAGACGTCCTTGCCGGACTGGCGCAACACCAGGTCTTCGATCCAGTCGGTCCCGGGCCAACCGGTTGCATCCCCGGAACCGAATCCGGCGCACCATGGCGGGGCGCCCTTGTCCTTCTCGATCTGTGCCGTCAGGTCAAGGAGTCCCTGCCAGGTGTCGGGCACCTCGTAGCCCTTGTCCTTGAACTCTGCCGGCGAATACCACACCCAGCCCTTCACGCTGGCCATCAAGGGGGCCCCGTACAGCGTTCCGTCCACCGTGCCGTAGGCCGCCCAGTCCTCGGACCAGCCTGATTCGACGTTGGCCTTCACCCCGTCGGACGCCGGCTTAAGGAAGCCCCTGGTGGCCAGGTCGCCCAACAGTCCCGGCTGCGGGAAGATCGCCAGGTCCGGCGCGTTTCCTCCCTGGGCGCGCACGGCGATCTGGGTCTCGAATTCCTTGGACGCCTCGTAGCTGATCTTGATGTTGTTTTCCTTGGACCAGTCGGCCCAGGACTTCTCAAGCAGCTCGGCCTCGGTGTCGGCGATGGTGCCGTACACCGTCACCTCGGCTTTGCCCTCGGCCGCTCCGGACTCGCTGCTGGCAGCCGTGGTCTCGGGAGCGCCGGGGCCCCCTCCGCAACTTGTGAGAACCAGCGCAGCAGCGCCCAAAGTCGCCAATGAGGCGTAGAATTTTCCCCGTCGTGATGTGTTCATCATTCCTCCTGCTCGGACCGGTAGGCACTGCCACCGGGTACGTATAGGAAGGGGAATAATGATCCATCGGACGCGAGCTCCGCAGGATGCCCGGTGACCGCGAGGGACAAGTGCCCCAGCGGGAACAGAGCCCCCTGTGCTGGATCACCGAAGTGTTCCCCCCATGAAGGCGAAGGGTCCGTACCGGCAAGCGGTTCAAGCCCTTCTACTGCTCATCATCTATAGCCGGCACCTGCTTTTCAAGGGTTGGGGTCAACTATGTCGGACTCTTGAATAACGATTTGACTTGAAGGTATGGACTTTTGGTGGTCACATCCACGATGTTCGAAGCCCTGTGGGGCATCCGGGATCACCGAGGGACGCAGTGCAACAGGGGCCCGTGGTTTCACTGGCGAGTTGATCTCTCGCTAGGCTTGGGGGCATCCGGGCCGTTTCACACGCAAGGGTGGTGGCGCATGTCCCAGCTGGTTGGGCGATCCTACGCGAGCGCGGGTGCACGGGCTACAGGGAGCCCGTGGGGACCGCGGGTGAGCGCGGGTCACTGCACCCTTGCCGCAGATCCAGGAGGCCCGGAGGCCGCCGACACAAAGAGATTGGGAATCAAACACGATGCGTGAAGCCCTCGCCACCGGAGCCCCCTACCGGCGCCGCGATTTCAAGGCCGTGCTTTTTGACCTGGACGGGGTATTGACCCCCACGGCCGAGGTGCACCGCGACGCCTGGGCCGAACTCTTTGACGGGTTCTTCGCCGAAGCAGGTATCACCCGCAGCTACACCCTGGACGACTACTTCGCACTGGTCGACGGACGGCCCCGCTATGAGGGCGTCGCCGCCGTGCTCGCCGATCGCGGCATCGAACTGCCGTGGGGCCAGGACACCGACGCCCCGGGGACAACGAGCGTGTGCGCGCTGGGAAACCGCAAGAACGCGGTGTTCCGCAAGATCCTTCAGGAGACCGGAATCGAGGCGTACCCGGGATCGCTGGCCTACCTGCGCCAGGTCCAGAAGGCAGGACTGGAGGTCGCCGTCGTTTCCTCCTCGCGCAACGCGGAGGATGTGCTGGAGGCCGCCGGGCTGCGCGATGACTTCAGCGTCGTGATCGGTGGACTGCAGGCCACGGCGCGCAATTTGCCGGGCAAGCCGGCACCCGACACCTACCTCGCCGCCGCCCGTGACCTGGGCTGGTCACCGAACGAATGCGTCGTCTTTGAGGACGCCGTCTCCGGTGTGCAGTCCGCCGCCGCGGGGGAATTCGGGATGGTGGTCGGTGTGGCCCGCGACCAGCCCGGGGAGGTGCTGCGCGCGGCAGGGGCCGACATCGTGGTGGCAGACCTGGATGAATTGGTCAGCCAGGAGGCGCGTGACGATTTTGAGCTGGACACCTGGTCCTACACGCGGGTGCACCCGCGGCCCATCGACCCCTCGGTCGAGCGGACGATCTTCTCCCTGGGCAACGGCTTCCTGGGCATGCAGGGGGATTCCCTGGGAACCGGTGAATCCACCGAGGGCATGTTCATCAACGGGCTGCACGAAACCTGGAAGATCCGCCACGCCGAATCGGCATTCGGGCTCGCAGAGACCGGGCAGACGATGGTTCCGGCGCCCGATGCGCGAACCGTCCGCGTCTACATCAACGACGAGGCGCTGGAAATCGGTCGCACCGAGATCCTCAAGGACGAACTGCGGGTGGACTTCAAGGACGGCACCCTGGTTTCCGATACCACCTGGCGCACGGCCGAGGGACACCGGGTGTTGGTACGCACCCGCTCCATGGTCTCGTTCAGCGAACGCCACCTGGCACTGTTCCGTGTCACCGTGCGGCTGCTGGATGCCCCGGCCCACGTCTTCGTCCAATCGGCGCTGATCGGGCAATCACGCACCCGTCCGGTTCCGACCCCCGCAGAGGCCGATGCCGGTGAGGGGACCTTCGACCCGCGCAAGTCCGTGAAAAGCGACGTGGGAGCCCTGATACCCGGCGGCACCCGCGAGGAGGACGGGATCTGTGCGCTGAGCTACTACGTGCGTGGATCGAACATGTCCGTGGCCGCGGCGATCTCGCACAAGACCCGCATTGCCGGGGGCACCACGGAGTTCACCGAGCACTCCACCGTCACCGACGATCGCGTTGACCACACCGTTTCCGCCTACCTGGAAAAGGATGAGGCGCTGCACGTGGACAAGTTCGCCTCCTTCCACACCTCCCGGCGGCACGACACCGCGGAGATGCTCGCCCGTTGCGTGCGGGCACTGCACCACCTGGTGCCGCGCGGCGCCGATGAACTCTTCTGGGAACAACGCGAGTTCCTCGATGCGTTCTGGGAGGCCTCCGATGTGGTCGTCCACGCCCATCCGCTGCTGCAGCGGGCGATCCGTTGGAACCTTTTCGCCCTGGCCCAGGCCTCATCGCGTTCCGACGGGCTGGGGATCTCCGCCAAGGGGGTATCCGGCAACGGTTATTCGGGGCACTATTTCTGGGATACCGAGATCTATGTGCTTCCGTTCTTGACCTATACGAACCCGCAGTGGGCGCGCAACGCGCTGCGGGCGCGGGTGTCGATGATCCCCGCCGCCCGGCGCCGGGCGGCGACCCTGAACGAGCACGGGATCCTCTTCCCGTGGCGCACGATCAACGGCGAGGAAGCCAGCGCCTACTACCCGGCAGGAACCGCCCAGTACCATATCAACGCGGACGTGGTGTATTCATTGGCCCGCTATGTGGGCGCCAGCGGTGACACCGGATTGCTCCTGGGCGGCGGAGCGGAAATCGTGGTGGAAACCGCACGCTTGTGGAACTCCCTGGGATTCTGGCGCGAGACCAGCTCCGGGCGCACCTTCCACATCCACGGGGTCACCGGACCCGACGAGTACACCGCGGTGGTCAACGACAACACCTTCACCAACGTGATGGCGCGCTTCAACCTGAACTATGCGGTGTCCCTGATGTCGTACCTGTCCACGGATTTCCCCGAGGACCATGCACGCATCGTCGACGAGCTGGCGATCTCCGAGTCCGAGACCCGGGACTGGGCGGAGGCGGCCGAAGCGATGTTCATCCCGTTCTCCGAGTCCGTGGGGATCCACCCGCAAGATGCCGGGTTCCTGAACCGCGAGGTCTGGGACGTGCCCGGGACCGGGGCCGAACACCGCCCGCTGTTGCTGCACTTCCACCCGTTGGTGATCTACCGGTTCCAGGTGCTCAAGCAGGCAGACACGGTGCTTGCCCTGTGGCTGCGCTCCTCGGACTTCACTGCCGAGCAGAAACGTGCCGATTTCGACTACTACGATCCGCTGACCACGGGGGATTCCACGCTTTCGGCAACGGTCCAGGCCATCCTGGCGGCGGAGGTCGGCTACCGCGACTTGGCGTACGACTACTTCGAGCACGCACTGAATGTGGACCTGCTGAACCTGCATGGCAATGCCGCCGATGGGGTGCACGTTGCCTCCACCGGTGGGGTCTGGGCGGCGCTTGTCTATGGTTTCGCCGGGTTGCGCGACGACACCGGGGCCTGGCAGTTCGACCCGCGCCTACCCGCGGGGTGGGACGGGTTGGAGTTCAAATTGCGCCGGAACGACGCCTCGGTGCAATTCAACCTGACCAGCGACACCTTTAGGGCCTCACTGCGTGCCGGTGAGGACAAGGTCTCCTTCTCGGTGCGTGGGGTGGAGTGCTCGGTGAGTCCCGAGGCCCCGGAATTCAGCATTGAGTTGCACGGGCAGGGTCCGGTGCTCGAAGGGGAGCCGCACATCGAGGCGGTGTTTGCGCTGCAGCGCGATGACGGATCCCCCTTGATCTCCAGCAAGAAGCTGACCCGCGACGAAGAGCTGGCCAACGAACCCCCGATCATCATCATCAACTAGCGGGGTTTTTCACTGCTGCCG
>JAUNVO010000036.1:0-5194 GCA_030540695.1 Micrococcaceae bacterium
GGTTTTCGCGCTCTCGGCAGCGCTGCTGGGTGAGACTCCGCGGCACAGCTGGGAAATCGCGGGTACCTTCATCCTGTTTGCCCCGCTCTTCGCATGGTTCTACGGGATGTGCTGCCCCAGGGGGTACACGCTGGGCACCTTGCTGGCCGGCACCCGGATCGTGCGGCTTCGAAACGGGAAGGCCCCGGGCCCATGGCGCGGTGGCTGGGTCATGTTCTACCGCATCGTGCTTGCGGTCACGGCACCCTTTTTCATCTTCTTCGGGATGTTCGACGGGTCCACGACGTCCGGGGACATGATGCGCGCGTTCCATGTGAGCATCGATGTGCGGCGCACCGGGATGTTAACCAAGGATTAGGCGTCGAAATCACCGGCACCGGGCTTTGGCCGGATACCGGTGATTTTTCTCGTTGTGCTCTTCCAGGCTCAGGCGCCGCGGGCCCCGGCCAGGATCTCCTGCAGGACCATGGCCAGTCCGTCCTCGTCCACGTGGGCGGTGATCTCGTCGGCAACCGCCTTGACCTCGTCCGGGGCCTGGCCCATGGCCACCCCGCGGCCGGCCCAGGCCAGCATTTCAATGTCGTTGCGACCATCACCCACCGCAACGGTCTCCCGCATGCCGAACCCGCGCTCCCGACGCAGCGACTCGAGTCCGCTGGCCTTGGTGACCCCTTCGGCGGCGATGTCCAGCCAGGCGGTCCAGCCCACCGAGTAGGTCACCCCGGAAAGGCCCAGGGTCCCCACCGCTTCACCGAACTCCTCGGCGGTGGAGTCGGTGGAGAAGACCACGAGGCGCACCGCGGTGGCTTCGAGCATCTTGTCCAGCGTCACCGGGGTGGCCACGACCCCGAAGCTGGCATCCTGGAAGCGTTCGGTGGAAAGGAAGCGTCCGTTGTCGTCCTCCAGCGCATACTTGGCGGTGGGCAGCGCCTCGCGCAGGGCAACCAAGGCCGGGCCCGGGTCGAAGGTCTTGCGTTCGACGACTTCGTAGCCGTAGTCGAGGGATGTGTCGATGCGGGCGGTGACCCCGCCGTTGCAGCACACGGCGTAGCCGTTCTCGATGCCAAGCATCCGCACCACGGGCAGCGTTGCCTCAAGTGAGCGACCGGTGGAGACCACCACCTCGTGGCCTGCAGCCACGATGGCACGGGCGGAATCCTTGACCGCCCGGCTCATTTCCCCGTCGTGGTTGACCAGGGTGCCGTCCACGTCAAGGCAGATCATGTAAGTTTCTGTTGCTTGTGACCGGTCTTCGTTGCCGGTTTTTGTCATTACTGTCATTTATCAAGTGAAGCATCAAATTGCGTTTCACGGGATGAACCAGCCCACAATGTGTCGTGAACGATAGATGTGCCTCCGCCAAACGACGGGGTCCTCCCGAGCCGCCGGCGGCCGTTAAGCGTCTGTTGGGGGAGGGCAAACCGCCCTCCCCCAACAGATGGAAATGATTCGAACGCGCTCCCTACAGGACGGGCATGACTTCCATCCCACCCAGGTACGGGCGCAGCGCCACCGGCACGTTCACCGAACCGTCGGCATTTTGGTGGTGCTCCAGGATCGCCACGATCCAGCGCGTGGTGGCAAGGGTGCCGTTGAGCGTTGCCACCGAGCGGGTTTTTCCGGGCTTGCCCTCGGCATCGATCTCCCGTTCACGGATGTTCAGGCGCCGGGCCTGGAACGTTGTGCAGTTCGAGGTGGAAGTCAGTTCGCGGTAGGCCTCCTGGGTCGGGACCCATGCCTCGCAGTCGAACTTCCGAGCCGCGCTCATGCCCAGGTCCCCGGCCGCGGTGTCGATGACGCGGTAGGGGAGCTCGACCTTGGCCAGCATTTCCTCTTCCCAGGCCAGCAGCTTCGCGTGCTCCGCCTCCGCTTGATCCGGGGTGCAGTAGATAAACATCTCCAGCTTGTTGAACTGGTGCACGCGGATGATGCCGCGGGTGTCCTTGCCCGCGGAGCCGGCCTCACGGCGGTAACAGGTGGACCATCCGGCATAGCGCGAGGGCCCGGCGGACAGGTCGAGGATCTCGTTGGCGTGGTAGCCGGCCAAGGCGACCTCCGAGGTGCCCACCAGATAGAGATCGTCGCGTTCAAGCTTGTAGATCTCGTCGTCGTGCTCAACGTCGAATCCGGTGCCCTGCATGGTTTCGGGACGCACCAGGGTGGGGGTGATCATCGGGATGAAGCCATTTTGCACGGCCTGGTCCAGTGCCATGTTCATCAGTGCGATTTCCAGGCGTGCACCGATGCCCTTGAGGAAGTAGAAGCGCGACCCGGAGACCTTGGCCCCGCGTTCCATGTCGATGGCACCAAGTAGTTCACCCAGTTCAAGGTGGTCCCGTGGCTCGAACCCTTCGGCCGCGAAGTCGCGGGGGGTTCGAACGTGCTTGACGACGTTGAAGTCGTCTTCGCCGCCGGAGGGGACACCGTCAAGGATCAGGTTGGGGATGGAGCGCTGCAACGAGGAATAAGTCTCCGCCGCGGCGTCGGAGACGGCCTGGGCCGCCTTGACGGCCTTGGAGAGGTCCTTGACCTCGGCAAGCAGGGCTTGCTTTTCCTCGCCCTTGGCTGCTCCGACTTTTTTGCTGAAGGCGTTCTGTTGGGCACGCAGCGCCTCGAAAGAGGCAATCGACTCTCGGCGCGCCGAATCGGCGGCCAGGATCGCATCAATCAGGGACTCATCCGCCCCGCGGGCGCGCTGCGATGCGCGGAAGGTATCTGGATTCTCGCTGAGGAGTTTTACGTCGATCACGCACTAAGCCTAGCAATGCCCGATAGTCTGGGAAGACTATGCAACGCAATCGACTCATTGCCCTGATCACCGCCGGTGCCGCGGGTGCCGCTGCCACGATCAGCTGGTTCTCCGTCCGCAGGCTCGCTGACCGCAACCGCCCCGAATCCCAGGCACCAGTTGTGGATGTTGCAACATCAGCGCGCAAGGTCGCCTTAGTTGTAAATCCTTCCAAGTCAGGTACCGATAGAGCAATTGCCGCGGTACGGCATGTATGCGCCGAGGCTGGCTTGGCCGAGCCATTGGTCCTGGAGTCGAGCATCGAGGACCCGGGTGCCGGAGCAACACGCCAGGCGCTGGAAGCCGGATGTGACGTCGTCATTGCGGCAGGCGGCGACGGAACCGTCCGCGCCGTGGCCGAGGTCCTGCGTGACACCGAGGCCACCCTTGGACTGATTCCGCTGGGCACCGGCAACTTGCTGGCACGCAACGTCGAGGTGCCCCTGGAAGACATCGGCACGGCCGCCTTCAGGGCGGTCCGCGGTCCGGTGCGCACCATCGACACCGGCTCAATCACCTTGGAGCACCTGGATGGGCACACCAGCGAACACGCGTTCCTGGTGATCGCCGGGGTCGGCACCGACGCCGATGTCATGGATGACACCAACGCCGAGCTCAAGGCCAAGGTCGGCTGGCTCGCGTACTCGGAAGCCGGATTCAGGCATCTGCCGGGTAAGCGCAAGAAAATTTCAATCGCGTTGGACGGCGGTTCGGAACAGACCCGTAGCGTACGCTCGGTCCTCTTCGCGAATTGCGGGAAACTGCAGGGCCTGGATTTAATCCCCGGGGCTAAGATCGACGACGGCGTCCTGGACGTGTTGGTACTCAGTCCGCGCAGCGCTGCCGGATGGGCCTGGATCTTCCTCAAGACGGCCTTCAGGGCCCGTGGAGCGATCCCCGTGATGGGCTTCTACCCGAGCGCGTCGCTGACACTGCGCTGCCATGAGCCCATGAACACCCAGATCGACGGAGACGGCACGGGGCTGGTGAACGGGCTCACGGTCTTGGTGAAACCCGCATCCCTGAAAATCCGCTTGGGCTGAGGCCTCCGGAGACCTCACGGCACCGGGGACCCCGCGCCCGCCCCGCTAGCTGGTCAGCCGTTCCCGAAGGCCGGAAACCCAGTCCTGCGCCTTTGAAAACGCCTCATCGGAGTTGTGCGCATCCACGGAAGAGGAAATGCCCTCCGCCGCCGGGTAGGAACCCAGGAACCGCAGGTTCGGACAGACGCGATGCAACCCGTTCAGCGCATCAGCCACGCGCTCCTGGGCCAGGTGCCCGTCGACATCGACGGAGAAGAAATACTTTCCCATGCCGCCACCGGTGGGGCGGGATTCGATGCGGCTGAGGTTGACCCCGCGCACCACGAACTGCTCCAGGATCTCCATCAAGGCCCCTGGACGGTCCTCGGCAAGCGGCAGGATGACCGTGCTCTTGTCCACCCCGGTGGGGGCGGGGATCGGACCCGGGCGGGTGACCAGCACGAAACGCGTGACCGCGCCGGCGTAGTCCTCGATCTCCGTGCGCAGGATCTTCAGCCCGCGTTCCTCGGCGACCAATGGCGAGCAGATGGCGGCATCATGGGTTGTTTCCTCGTCGAGCAGCCCCAAGGCCCCGGCCGCAGTGGATGAAGCCGGGATGAATTCCGCCTCCGGAATATTCGATTCAACCCAGCCGCGGCATTGTGCCCAGGCGTGTCCGTGGGTCGAGACCGAGCGGATCTGGTCGATGGAGTCAATGTTCTGCCTCACCGCAAGCACAAAGGTGATCGTCACCAGTGCCTCACGCATGATCTGCAGGGCATCGCCGGTGGCAATGGCGTCCAGCGTGGTGGAAACCCCGCCTTCGACCGAGTTCTCGATCGGGACCATGGCCGCGTCCGCTTCCCCGCTGCGGACCATTTCCAAGGCCGCGTTCACGTTGGCCGCGGGGATGCGCTCGGATTCCCGGGCGGAGGGGACCTGCAACAGGGCCGCCTCGGTGAAGGTACCGGCAGGACCCAAATAGCTATAGATCATCGGACGTTGGGCTCCTGCCCGTTTTCGCTCTCCAACTGGTACCCGGCCTCGAGCCAGGCCCCGGAACCTCCGGCGATGTTCAACGCGCTGTATCCCTGGGAGACCAGCCAGTCGGCGGCCTGCGCGGAGCGTCCTCCGGTACGGCAGATGATGTAGGCATCGATATCCGGGTCAAGCTCCTCGTAGCGCACGGGGAGTTCCCCCAGCGGGATGTGGAGGGCGCCGGCTGCGTGGCCCTCGATCCACTCATAGTCCTCGCGGACATCCACGATCAGCGCGCCGGCAGGCACCTGGTCGACCGAAACCGTTTCAAAATCACTCATGGCTCTCCTTGGGCTTGCCAGTTCTGCAGTTGCCCTTCAGCCTAACGCGCAGCGGGGATCGCCCG
>JAUNVO010000036.1:5294-19451 GCA_030540695.1 Micrococcaceae bacterium
GGGCTTGCCAGTTCTGCAGTTGCCCTTCAGCCTAACGCGCAGCGGGGATCGCCCGGGGTTTCGGTGAAGCTGATATGTCGTTCATTTCCCGCTTCCCAGGCAGCGGGACTCCCGGGTCAGCACCCGTACTAGTGTCGAGGGTGGGACCAGGGCCCACCGTTCCAGCCGGAGGCACAGTGCCGAATCCGCGTCGCCCGAATCCGCCACGTGCTTGCAAAAGGAGTCCATGATGACCGAGATTTCAAAACTAACCGCCCTGCAGCTGCGCGATGCGCTGCGCGGCAAGGAACTGGGCGCCCGGGAGGTCACCGGATACTTCCTGGGGAGGATCGAGCAGCTCAATCCGTCCCTCGGATCGTTCATCACCGTGACCGCCGAGCGCGCCATGGCCCAAGCCCTGGACGCTGACGAGGCCCTGGCCTCGGGCCGGGCTCCGGGCATGCTGCACGGAATGCCCCTGGCCTACAAGGACCTGCTCGATGTCTCCGGGGTGCCCACCAGCTACGGCACCGCGGCATTCGGCCCGGCGGCGAAAGCGCAGAAGGACTCCCCGCTGGTGGCGACCCTCGCCGGGGCCGGGGCAATCTCGCTGGGCAAGACCCAGGTCCCGGAATTCGGCTTGAGCTGCCATTCGGAAAACGACGTGGCACCACCGGCGCGCAACCCGCTGGATACGACGCTGACCGCCGGGGGGTCAAGCGGAGGGGAAGCCGCGGCAGTGGCCGCGGGCATGATTCCCTTCGGTCCCGGCAACGATGGCGGAGGTTCGGTGCGCATCCCCGCCTCGGCCTGTGGACTGATCGGACTCAAGCCTTCGCTTGGCACCATTCCCGGCGACGTACTCGAGGGGACCCTCGACGCCTTCGGGGCACCCCGTTTGACCGTCTCGGGCCCCTTGGCCAGGACCGCACGGGATGCGGCCCTGTTGATGGATGCCATGGTCGATCCGGCGCGGGAAACCTACCTCGAGGCGCTGGGTGAGGGCTCCGTGGGATCCCTGCGCGGCCTGCGCATCGGGGTCAGCACCGCGAGCCCGTTTGAATCGGCGTATTCCATCAAGCTGTCACCGCAGGCCCACGCAGCGCTGGACCGAGGCGTCTCCGCGCTCGGGGCGCGGGGGCATCATCTGGAAGAAGCGGAGATCTTCTACGATTCGGCCTACCCCGAAACCTTCTCCACGGTCTGGACCAGCGGTCTGGCCGCCGCCCCGATCCCTCCGGGTGACGAGCCGAAACTGGGAACCTTGGCTCGCTCCTTCCGCGAACGCGCCACCCGACGCGGGCGGGAAACTTCGCTGGCCGCGGCGCGCCGCCTGACCGCGATCGCCGCGGACTTCCGCACCCAATGGGGCCGCTACGACATCGTACTGACCCCTGCCATGGCCTTCACTCCCCCGGAAATCGGTTTCTTCACCTCCCAGGACGCCGATACCGACTACATGCGCCAGTGCCAGTACACGCCGTTCACCTCCATGGTGAACGTTTCTGGCCTCCCTGCCATCACGGTGCCTACATTGGTGACCGCCGAGGGGCTCTCCATGGGTGTGCAGATGATTGGACGGGCAGGTTCCGAGGCCCGGCTGTTGGCCCTCGCGGCCCAACTTACCGAAATGTGAGATTGATCTACAAAGTAGGCATGGCGTAGGTCACGGGCCAAAAATTGATTACATGTCTATATCCACCCCGCTGACGGAACAGTCCTCGACCGGTTTCTTCGGCCACCCCAAAACACTCTCGAACCTCTTCAGCATCGAGATGTGGGAACGCTTCTCGTTTTACGGGATGCAAGCGATCCTGGCGTATTACATGTACTTCTCCGTCGCCGACGGCGGGCTCGGGCTTTCCCAGGACCTGGCGCTGTCCCTGGTCGGTGCCTACGGCGGCGCCGTCTACCTGAGCACCATCCTCGGGGCATGGCTGGCCGACCGGCTGGTCGGCTCCGAGAAGGTCCTCCTCTTCGCGGCATTCATGATCATGGCGGGGCACATCGGCCTGGCTGTGCTGCCCGGGGCCACGGGACTTGCCGTCGGCTTGGTCCTGGTGGCCGTGGGGTCCGGCGGGTTGAAGGCCAACGCCACGGCCTTGGTGGGTTCGCTCTATTCCAAGGAGGACACCCGCCGTGACGCCGGTTTCTCCATTTTTTACATGGGCGTGAATATCGGTGGCTTGCTCGGTCCGTTGCTCACCGGCTTCCTGCACGAACGCTGGGGTTTCCACATCGGCTTCGGCGCAGCCGCGGTGGGCATGGCCGTGGGCGTCGGGATCTACCTCAGCGGCCGCAAGAACCTGCCGGCCTCGGTCCACGTGGTCAGCAACCCGCTTCCGGTCAATGAACGCAAGAAGTACCTGGGCTACGCCGCAGCCTTCATCGTGCTTGTCGTGGTGGTGTTCGCGCTGAAGCTCGTCACCGTCGAGACGCTGGCCCGGACCATCGCCTACGCCGTCATCGCCGCCTCGATCATCTACTTCGCCTTGATGCTGCGTTCCAAGCGCGTCACCAAGATCGAGCGCAAGCACGTTCTTGCCTTCATTCCGCTGTACATCGCCTCTGCCGCGTTCTGGGCCCTGTTCCAGCAGCAATTCACGTTCATTGCCGTGTACTCGCAGGAACGCCTGGATCGCACGATCTTCGGCTGGGAAATGCCGGCCTCCTGGGTCCAGTCGATCAACCCGGTCTTCATCATCGTGCTGGCCGGTGTGTTTGCCGCGCTGTGGAGCAAGCTCGGCGTTCGCCAGCCGGGCACCCCGGTGAAGTTCTCGCTCTCCCTGATGGTCGTGGGACTGGCCTTCCTGGTGTTCATCCCCCTGGAGTCGCTGGAGAAGACCCCGCTGCTGGCGCTGGTCGGAATCCTGTTCCTGTGCACGCTGGCCGAACTGCTGCTCAGCCCCATCGGGCAGTCGGTTGCCACCAAGCTTGCCCCGGCGGCCTTCGGCACCCAGATGATCGCGCTGTTCTTCCTCTCGGTGTCGCTGGGCACGACGCTGGCCGGCATCCTGGCCGGCTTTTACACCGAAGGCAACGAGATCACCTACTTCCTGGCACTGGGCGGAACGGCCATCGTGCTCGGTGTTGCCCTGCTGCTGGCAACCCCGGCGCTGAAGAAACTGATGGGTGAGGTCCGCTAGGACCCGGAGCACCGCCAAGACCACGGTGTCCGCACCCGGCATCCAAGCCGCGGTGCGGGCACCGCTGTGTAATCGGGTGGCGCCGGTGACGGCGCCATGCCCCGGCGCCCCGTGGCGCTCAGCCGTCGCAGTCCACAATCATCCTGCCGACGTTGCCGCCCGAGAGCAGGGAGGCGAAGGCCTCCGCGGTGCGGTCAATCCCGTCGATCGACGTGTGGATGCTGCGGATCTTCCCCGCGCGCAACCAGCTCAGGGCATCGGCCTCGAATTCCCCGCGCAGGTCCTCGTTATATGTCACATCGAATCCGCGCATCACCAGCTGTCGGTGGATCAGCCTCGTGTAGTTTGCCGGGCCGCGGCCCTCGGTGCCCTTGCCGTATTGCGAGGCCGCGCCGCAGATCACCACCCTCCCGCCGAAGCGCAGCTCTTGAAGTGCCGCTTCGAGCTGTTCCCCGCCGACATTGTCGTAGAACAGGTCGATCCCCTCCGGGGCCGCCGCACGAAGCAGCTCCAGTGCCGGGCCGTCGTGGTGGTTGAAGGCCGCGTCAGCACCCAGCTCCCCCAGCAGCTTCACCTTTTGGGGTGAACCCGCGCTACCGATGACGGTGGCACCAACGGCCTTGGCGAACTGCACCGCGCAGCTGCCCACACCCCCGGCGGCGCCCGAAACAAAGACGGTGTCCCTGGTCCGCACGGCGCCAAAGCGCATCATGCCCGTGTATGCGGTGAAGCCCACATGGCCCAGCACCGTGAGGTAAGCCTCCAGAGGGACCTCCGGGTCCGGCTCCGGTATGGAGCGCAGCTCTGCGGCGTCGGCGACGTCGAGGCTTCGCCATGGTGACTTCCGAACGGCGAGATCCCCGGGTTCGAAGGCCTCGCTGCGGGATTCAACGACCTCCACGACGCCGTCGCTTGCCGGGACGTCACCGGGGCGGATTCCCGGGCCGTAGGCGGTGTCCGGACCGCCGATCCGGTTGGCCAGTCCGGCATTCAGGCCCAACCTTCGCAGCCGGAGCAGGACCTGGCCTTCACCAAGCTCCGGGACCTGCGCGGTGGCAATCCTGAAATCCCGGGCTGCGATGGCCCCGTCCGGATAGCTGGCCAGCTGCACTTCATGTGATTCCATGGCACCAGCGTAGGCGTTTGAGGCCCGCTGTCCATGCCTTTTGGGCACCGGTGACCGAACGGTGCCGCGCTGCAGCGGCCTAGAGTCCGGGGATCGCGCCGATGAACACGAACATGAACAGGTAAACCACGATCTGGAAGGAAAGCATCAGGTAGCCCAGGACCAGCCCGAAGATGGCCATGCCCCGCCCATGCGGCTCGCGCTTCAGCGCCAGATGCCCGCAAACGATGGCTCCCAGCTGGGGCACAAGCATCATCCCGCCGCTGAGCAGCGCCACGATCCCGGCCACCAGCGACACCACCGAGAGCACGTTGCCCGGCTTCGCCTGTTGCCCCGGGTACCCCGGTCCGGGATAGCCCTGCGGGGGATATCCCGGGTTCGGGTGGGTCTGCTGCGGGTAGCCTTGCCACTGCCCGTTTTGTCCGGCGAACCCTCCCTGGCGCCCGTGCGGATCCGCGTTGATCGGCGGGGAGTCAAGGGGCATCCTTGAATAGGGGTTGCGCGGCGGTGCCGGGTTGGGGTTTTGCGACCATCGTGGATCCAGGGGATCGCTGAATGACGGCGTGGAATCGGGATTGCCTTCCCCGTCTTCGAGATTTGCCATGGGTCCTCCCTCCCGCCGGGCCGACCTTCGCGAACCCGGCACGCGCCGTGATTCGGCACGACACCAGAGACCCAGTTTAGCCATGATCCATCAACACAGCCCACGTACATCCACCGCTCAGGAACCGGTGGGAGGGTTGGCACCATGGACAAGGCACCAGCTTCACCGGCCGCACCGGCCCACCCCCTTCACCATGCCGTTCCCCCGTATCTCTTGATGTCGATGGCCGCCTGCGACGGCGCCTGGGAGGCCCCGCGGTCAATGCTCGATCTCGTCGCCGCCCCCCTCGCCCCCGGGCAAGGCCGTGGACCGGACGACGAAACCCGCAGGCGCATCGCCACCCGCGCACGCCAGACACTGCTGCTTGACCAGGCGTTGCGCCATGGACGCACCACCACGCACGCCGATCCCGGCAGGCTGCCGGACCCGGCCGGGCACCTGATGCCGGTGGTTTCCGATGCCCACGGCGCGGAAACGACACCGGGCACCCCCGCACGCACCGAAGACCGGGGTTTCGCCGGGGATCACGACGTGGACAGCGCCTACCGCGGGCTCAAGGACATCCACACGTTCCTGGCCGAGCTTTTCACGGGGTTCTTGCCGCAAGGTCCGCAGATCGTGCTGCGCAGCACCGTTCACTACGGGCTGCACTACTCCAACGCGTTCTGGGACGGCACCCAAATGGTGATGGGCGACGGTGACGCGGAGATCTTCAATCCGTTCACCTCCTCGCTTTCGGTGATGGCCCATGAACTCGGCCACGGGCTGCTGCAACACTCCACCGGTCTGGCCTGCCAGGGCCAGGCCGGTGCGCTGAACGAATCACTGGCCGATGTCTTCGGAGCCCTCGTGGAGCAATACGTCAATGGCCACGATGCGGCGGGGGCCAGCTGGCTCATCGGCCGGGGTCTGTTCACCGATCAGGTCCGGGGCACCGCCCTGCGCTCCATGGCCGCCCCGGGAACCGCCTACAACGACCCGGTCCTGGGCAAGGACCCGCAACCTGGCACCATGTCCGGATACGTGCACACCGGCGCAGATGACGGCGGGGTCCACCTGAACTCCGGCATACCCAATCACGCGTTCCATCTTTTCGCCACGGCCTTGGGCGGCAACGCCTGGGAAACCGCCGGTTCGCTGTGGTTCAACGCCGTTCGGGCGTTGCCCGTTGATGCGGACTTCGGCACCTTCGCGGAAGAGACGCTGCTCCAGGCCCGTCGCGAAAATGGTAGAGGTTCCCCGGTTGAACGTACCTTGGCCTACGCCTGGGATGCCGTCGGGGTGGTCCCCCGGGTTCTTCACCCCGCAGCAGCCTAGGGGCCCTGACCGCCGAGGCCAGCGCGGCGACTTGTTCGGCGTCGCGCGGCGAAAAATGAGAAACTTGGGGTATGGCCCACCCACGCGCCGGATCCCCGGCCTTGCCCCAAGACCTGATCGACCTCACAGCGGTGCGCAACGCGTACTTCGATATCCATCCCGATCCCTCCGACCCCGCCCAGCGCGTGGCCTTCGGAACCTCAGGGCACCGCGGCACCTCACTGAATGGTTCATTCAACGAGGACCACATCATGGCCATCACCCAGGCGATCGTGGAGTACCGGCACGGAGCCGGCATCACCGGGCCCGTTTACGTCGGCAAGGACACCCATGCGCTCTCGGACCATGCCCAGGACACGGTCTTGGAGGTGCTGGCCGGAAACGACATCGAGATCCTGGCCGATGCCCGCGATGGATGGACCCCCACCCCGGCGCTGAGTCACGCCATCCTGGGACACAACGCGGATGCCACCGCCCCCCGGGCCGACGGCATCATCATCACCCCGTCACATAACCCACCGGCCGACGGCGGACTGAAATACAACCCGCCGCACGGTGGGCCCGCCGACACCGACGCCACCTCCTGGATCGCGGAGCGAGCCAACCAGCTCCTTGAGGCCGGGCTGTCGGGCGTCAGGCGCATCCCCTTGGACGCAGCGCGCTCCGGGGGCAAGATCGGCGGCTTCGACTTCATGTCTTCCTACATCAATGACCTGCCCTCGATCCTTGACCTGGATGCCATCCGCGAATCCGGGCTGCGCATCGGCGCCGACCCGATGGGCGGCGCGGCGGTCGACTACTGGGGTGCCATCGCAGAAACCCACAAACTCGACCTGACGGTGATCAACCCGGGGGTGGACCCGCGTTTTAGCTTCATGACCCTGGACACCGATGGCAAGATCCGCATGGACTGCTCCTCGGCACACGCGATGGCCTCGCTGATCGAGGCACGGAACTCCTTCGACATCTCCACCGGCAACGACGCCGACGCCGACCGCCACGGCATCGTCACCCCCGACGGCGGGCTGCTAAACCCCAACCACTACCTGGCCGTGGCGATCCAGTACCTTTACACGCACCGCACCGGGTGGTCCCCGGATGCCGGGATCGGCAAGACGCTGGTCTCCTCCTCCATGATCGACCGCGTGGCGGCCGCATTGGGACGCACGCTGGTGGAGGTCCCCGTTGGATTCAAGTGGTTCGTTCCGGGGTTGCTGGACGGATCCGGTGCCTTCGGCGGCGAGGAATCGGCCGGGGCATCATTTTTACGCCGCGACGGGAGGACCTGGACCACGGACAAGGACGGGATCCTGTTGGCGCTGCTGGCCAGCGAGATCACCGCAGTCACCGGCTCAAGCCCGTCGGTGCACTACCGCGGGCTCGTCGCCGAGCATGGCGCGCCTTCCTACGCACGCCTCGACGCCACCGCGGACCGGGCGCAGAAGGCCCGCCTGGCCAATCTATCCGCCTCCGATGTCAGCGCCGAGATGCTCGCCGGCGAGAAGATCACCGCCAGGTTGACCGAGGCCCCGGGAAACGGGGCAAGGATCGGGGGCCTGAAGGTCACCACGGACAACGCGTGGTTCGCCGCACGTCCCTCGGGAACCGAAGACAAGTACAAGATCTATGCCGAGTCGTTCCTGGGCGACGAGCACCTCACCAGGGTTCAGTCCGAAGCCCTGGGCATCGTTGGAACCGTCCTGGGATAGCATCACAAGACGAAATTTAAATCCGATTTGACGTGTAGATATGTCGATTCGGATATATCTACAACAGTCGTTTGATGAGCTTGCTCTTCGCCCAGGTGTAGGGAGGATAGACCGCCTTTAGCGTGTCCACCACCGTGGTCTTGCCCATCACGGCCCGCATCTGTGAGAGCTGCTCGAACCCATGACGCCCGTGGTACGAGCCCATGCCCGAGGCACCCACCCCGCCGAACGGCAGCGTCGGGACGGCAAGGTGCAGGTTCGGGGCGTTGTGCACGATCGCCCCTGCCCGCACCTGGTCGCCGAAGGAGGACTGCAGCCGCGGGTTCTCGCTGAAGAGGTAGGCGACCAGGGGATCCGGGCGTGCATGGATGAAGCGCACCGCAGCGTCGAAACTGTCCACGGCGATGATCGGCAGGATCGGGCCGAAGATCTCTTCACGGAGCAGCGGGGAGTCCGGGTCCACGTTGGCCAGCACCGTGGGCTCGATCTTCAAGGAGTCCCGATCATACCCGCCCCCGATGACGACCTCGCCATCGCCCAGGTAGGACACGAGCCGGTCAAAATGCGCAACGTTCACGATGCGCCCGTAGTCGCGGCTCGCCATCGGGTTCTTGCCATAGAACCCGGTGATGGCCTTGGCCAGCTGCCTTTCCAGGTTCCGCCCCGTGTCGCCAACCGCCAGCACGTAGTCCGGGGCCACACAGGTCTGCCCCGCATTCATGAACTTCCCGAAGGCCAGCCGGCGGGCAACGGATATCGAGGACCCGTCCATCACCACGGCCGGGGACTTGCCGCCCAGTTCCAGGGTCACCGGGGTCAAGTGCTCCGCGGCTGCACGCGCAACGATCTTCCCCACCCGTTCTCCCCCGGTATAAAAAATGTGGTCAAAATGTTGTTCCAGAAGAACCTTGCTTGTTGGTGCGCCCCCTTGGACCACGGCGCAGGCACGGGGGTCCATGAACTGCGGGATGAGCTTGCCCAGCATCGCCGAGGTCGCCGGGGCCAACTCCGAGGGCTTGATCACCGTGACGTTTCCTGCCGCGATCGAGGCGACAAGCGGAGCCAGGACAAGCTGCAGCGGATAGTTCCAGGCCCCGATCACCAGCACCACGCCCAAGGGCTGCGGCTCGATCTTGGCCGCCGCCGGCTGCAAGGCCAGCGGGACCTTGACCGGCCTAGACTCCATCCATTCGGAGAGGTGGAGCTGCGCGTGGTCGATTTCGGCGCGGACCATGTCGATCTCCGTCATCTTCGCCTCGACGGAACCCTTGCCCAGGTCATCGTCCAGCGCGTCGACGAAGTCCTGCTCGTGCGCCTCGAGCATGCGCTCGAGCGCCTTGAGCTGCGAGGCGCGGAAACGACGCGGATGGGCCAGCCTGGTCGCCACCACGTCATGCATCGACGCGACGATTTCCACGATCCTCTCGGGCGATTCGGCGAGAACCGGTGGAAGCTCAAGTTCGTTCAACGCCCTGGAGGAACCCGGCGCCGCTGAGTCAGGTGAGGTCTTCGAAGTTGCCATGCTCCGAGCCTACGGCCCGTGCGTCCTCGGCAACAGGGCGCCACACCAGCACCGGCGCCCCGACAAGCCATGGCCGCGGACCCGGTTGACCCCGGCCCCACCGCGTGGGATAGGCTCACGCATAGTGACACGGGGTGTTGGCGCGCAAGCGACCCGACTGAGATAAGACCCGTTGAACCTGAACTAGTTCGTACTAGCGGAGGGATGTTGCTCATGGATCACATGGCGCCTTCAACACCTTTTTCACCCGGCGAGCTCGCCGATGCCCTGGGCGCGTTGCGCACCTCAACGCCCTTGGTGCATTGCCTGACCAACACCGTGGTCACCAACTTCACCGCCAACGTGCTGCTGGCCGCGGGGGCCTCCCCCGCGATGGTCGATGTCCCCGGGGAGGCCGGCGGGTTTGCCGAGGTGGCCTCGGCCATCCTGGTGAACCTGGGCAACCCCGGCGCCGAGCAGCGCGAGGCCATGGAAGCGGCCGTTGCCTCCGCCGCAACCGCGCCCACCCCGTGGGTCCTGGACCCGGTGGCGGTCGGATCCCTCAGCGTGCGCACGGAGTTCGCCTTTGGCCTCCGCGATGCCGGGCCGACCGTGATCCGCGGCAACCCCTCGGAGATCATGGTGCTCGCCGGCACGGGACTCGGCGGGCGCGGGGTGGAGGCCACCGACTCGGTCGCATCGGCAGCCGACGCCGCCATCTCCCTCGCGCTTCGCAGCGGTGCCGTCGTCGCGGTCTCCGGGCCCGCGGATCTCATCACCGACGGCCGGCGCACCGTGCGGGTGCACGGTGGAAGCGAGTTGCTCACCCGGGTGACCGGTGGTGGCTGCGCGCTGGGCGCGATCTGCGCCGCCTTTCTGCCAACCACCACCGATCCATTGCTGGCCACGGTCGCGGCGCACGCTTTTTACTCCGCGGCCGCCGAACGCGCAGCAACGACGTGCCGCGGCCCGGGCTCGTTCGCGGTGGACTTCATTGACGCCCTGCACGCGCTGTCGCCCGCCGATGTGGCCGCCACGGCGGTGCTTTCCTGATGGCGGGCGAGGGAATCTATCTGGTGCTCGATTCCGCATCCTGCGCCGGACGTCCGCTGGCGGAAATCGCCCGGGCTGCGGTTGAAGGCGGCATCAAGACGGTGCAGTTGCGTGGCAAGGACCTGACCGCGGCGGCATTCCTCCACGAGGTCGTCTCCTGCGCCCGACACACCTCCGGACACGCGACGCTGCTGGTCAACGACCGTGTCGATGTCTATCTGGCCGCCCGCGCCGCCGGAGCCGACGTGCAGGGGGTCCACATCGGGCAGTCCGACATCCCGGTGGCCCTGGTTCGTGAACTCATCGGGCCACGGGCGGTGCTCGGGCTCAGCGCCGCCACACCGGCGGAGATCACCGCGGCCAACCTGGTCAACAAGCGTGCCCCGGGAACCATCGACTACCTGGGCGTCGGCGCCGTGCACGCCACCCCGACCAAAAAAGACCACCCCGAACCCCTCGGATACGGGGGGCTGGCGCGCATCGCCTCATCCAGCGCCCTTGGCTGCGTGGCCATCGGGGGCCTGGATGCCTCCGATGTCCCCGGGGTCGCCTCCAGCGGGGCCGCGGGGATGGCCGTGGTGCGCGCCATCTGTGCCGCCGCCGACCCATGCGCCGCAACCAAGAACCTGCTAACCCTCTGGGAGGGAACCACATCGTGACCAACAACCAAAACACCAAGAACATCCTCTCCATTGCCGGGTCCGATCCCTCCGGGGGTGCCGGGATCCAGGCGGACCTGAAGTCCATTGCGGCCACCGGCGGCTACGGCATGGCAGCCATCAGCGCGCTGACGGCGCAAAACACCCAAGGGGTGCGCTCGGTGCATGTGCCGCCCGCCGGTTTCCTCACCGCCCAGCTCAAGGCCGTCAGTGATGACATCGCCATCGATGCGATCAAGATCGGCATGCTGGCCAACGCCCGGGTGATCAACGAGCTCGGCCAATGGCTGGCCGGTGTCCGCGCCGCGGACACCGGGGCCCCGGCGGTGGTGCTTGACCCCGTCATGGTTGCCACCAGCGGAGACCGGTTGCTGGATGCGGAATCCGATGCGGCGCTGCGAAAACTGTTCGCCCACACCGATGTGATCACCCCCAACATCCCCGAACTGGCCGTGCTGGCACGCGCCGAGGTGGCCACCGACTGGGAAACCGCAGTGACGCAGGCCCGCGGCGTCGCCGCCGAATACGGCGTGCTGGTCCTGGCCAAGGGCGGCCACCTTGAATCGGCAACCTGTCGCGACGGACTCATCGACACCGGCGGGGTGGTTGTCTCGGTGGACTCGCCCCGGCTGCACACGCCAAACACGCACGGCACCGGCTGCTCGCTGTCGGCGGCGCTGGCCACCTGTTATGCCCGCAGCGGTGACTGGGGATCGGCGTTGCGCAACGCCAAGACCTGGCTGGCCGAGGCAATTTCGCGCGCCGACGAACTCTCGGTGGGCTCCGGGCACGGCCCGATCAACCACTTCGCCTCGCTTTGGGATGGGGTCCCTCCGGCACAGGCCGGGGACCCGATGGAACAGTGGTGGTCGCAAATCGCGGCAATCCGCACGGGCATCGATGAACTCGGCTTCATCCGCGCGCTGAAGGACGGGTCGTTGGCCCGCGAGCATTTCGAGGACTATCTGGGCCAGGACGCCCTCTACCTGCGCACCTACGCACGGGTGATGTCGAGGGCCTCCGAGCTGGCCCCGGACACGGAGTCACAGCGTTTCTGGGCGGCCAGCGCCAGTAGTTGCCTCGAGGAGGAACTCGCGTTGCACCGCGGACGGCTTGCCGAACACGTCCCGGAGCCGTCGGCCACCACCACCGCCTACCTCAACCACCTGCAGGCCTCGGCGAACGACTATCCGGTGCTGATCGCCGCGATCCTGCCGTGCTTCTGGATCTACCAGGACACCGGGAGCCGGCTGGCGGCGGCCAACCGGCAGGACCACCCGTATGGCGACTGGCTGGCCACCTATTCCTCGGTCGAGTTCGATGCTGCCACGGCGGCCGCGATCGAGATCACCCGCACGGTGCACCAGGGTGCCGATGAACGCACACGCACCGCGATGTGGCGCGCCTTCGAGGCCTCCAGCCTCCACGAGCTTGCCTTCTTCGACCAAACAGCCGCTTCGGCCACCACTCGGGATACGGCCGCCGCCGAACCGGTGGCGGCCGGCTAGCCCTCCCCGGCCGGGGTGTCGCGGGGAAGCGGCAGGGGCGGTAAAATGCACCGGGGGGATCGTGCACATCGCGTTTCCCCAAGCATTTTTCCGCCCCGCCCGGAAGGCATCCCCCGCATCATGAGCAACCGTTTAGGCATTGGCTGGTCCCTGCACGGGGACGGCAAGACGATCCGTCCGGGCACCGTGGTGGCCCCCGATGAGCGGCTGGCCTGGCCGCAGACCATCGGGGTCGGCGTCCAGCACGTCATGGCGATGTTCGGCGCCACCGTGCTGGTGCCCACCATCACCGGGTTCCCGGTGACCACCACATTGCTGTTCACCGGCATCGGCACCCTGCTCTTCCTGATCATCACCGCGGGACGGGTCCCCAGCTACCTGGGTTCCTCTTTCGCCTTCATCGCACCGGTCACCGGGGCCATGGCCACCCACGGGATGGGCGGTGCGCTGGGCGGGATCGTGATGGCCGGTGCCGCACTGTTCATCGTGGGGCTCATCGTGCAAAAGGCCGGCACCGGCTGGATCCACGCACTGATGCCGCCGGTGGTCATGGGCACCATCGTCGCTCTGATCGGCCTCAACCTGGCCACCTCGACCACCGAGAAGATCACCACCTGGCCGCTGACCACCTTCTCCACCGTGCTGGCGATCATCATCACCACGGTGGCCTTCCGCGGAATGCTCGGTCGCCTCTCGATCCTGCTGGGCATCATCGTGGGCTACCTGGTCGCCTGGGCACAGGGCCAGGTCGATTTCTCCGCCATCGGCGACGCCCCCTGGATCGGGCTGCCCTCCTTCGCCGCGCCCTCCTTCCACCTGGACACGCTGACCCTCTTCCTGCCGGTGGTGTTCGTTCTCATTGCGGAGAACGTCGGCCACGTGAAGACCGTGGCACTGATGACCGGACGCGAGCTCGATGACGTGAACGGCCGGGCGTTGATGGCCGACGGCGCCGCCACCATGATCGCCGGGATGGGCGGGGGCTCGGGCACCACCACCTATGCAGAGAACATCGGGGTGATGGCCTCCTCGCGTGTCTATTCCACGGCCGCCTACTGGGTCGCCGGATGCGTGGCCATCGCGCTGGCCTTCTTCCCGAAGTTCGGCGTCCTGATCAACACCATTCCCCCGGGGGTCGCCGGGGGCGCGGGAATCGTGCTCTACGGGATGATCGCCATCGTTGGCGCCCGGCTCTGGGTGCAGAACAAGGTGGATTTCTCCAACCCGATCAACCTGATGACCGCCGGGACCGGGCTGATCACCGCCATTGCGCTCTTTGGCGACAATGTCCTGTCCATCGGGGACATGAGCTTCGGTGGCATCACCCTGGGCACCGCGGCCACCCTGGTGGTCTTCCACCTGATGCGCGCCATCGCCAGGGCGCGGGGCACCGAGCCGACGGACACCGAGGAAACCAGCGGGGCCGCGCACTCCACGCTCGGCTAGGCGCTTTTCCACGACGCACGGGATGCATCGCGGAAGGGTCCTGCCGCATACTTGGGGCAGGGCCCTTCCTTCATGTTGCAAGCCCGGCAGCACCAGGTTGGAGGCATGA
>JAUNVO010000324.1 GCA_030540695.1 Micrococcaceae bacterium
TGGGTGGCTATTATCGAGCGGTCGGCTGCACTGCTGCCGGTTGCGGGGATGCCGACCATGAGTACCTGACCGATTTTTTCCTTCAGGGTCATGGCCTCCAGGGTCTTTTCTGCTGCGCCCTGTGAAACCGCCGGGGTTGGAGCGCCACTGGTTTCTTGGCTCGGCTCCAAGGACTGTTCGGATTCCGAGGGAAGCGGCGAAGTTTCCGGCGCAACGGGGGTGCGTGACGTTGCGCTCGTGGCGCTGTTCGAAATCGGCGGAGTTGTGCCGGTGGCGCACCCCGTCAAGGCGAGGGCGGGAAGAACCAGCAGCGGCACGGCCTTGCTGCCCAAGAAAGCCATTGCCCGTGAAGCGTCCATGATGCGCGTTCCCCTTTCCTCCGCCACCTTCAGCGTGCCAGATAAACGCCTGGCTGCCCGCATCGCGGCCCGAAATCTTTACCCGTTCGCAGGCGGTTGGCGTTTTCGGGCCGGGTTGCCATGGCATTGATTCGGACCCATTTCGTTTTCGGAGTAGTTGAGAAGTGAGGTTCCAGGAGCCGGCCATAGATATCGCCTCGGTTGCCTGCTCCATGGAGCTAGGCCCGAACAACCGGTATTTCGGCCCACTCCGTGGTGAATTTCGGTGATGAAAATTCTCGCTTCATGGACCATCCCGGTTCCACCGCCAACCCCCCGGAGCCCAAGCCGATGGATTTGTTTCCGAATCTCGCCTTGACCGCGCCCAAGACATCGCCAACATGCGTTTCGGCCCCGTCTTCGGTAAAAACCCCGAACATCCCCTGGTCTGTCTCAGGTTGCAATCCGGAAAGCACTACCCCTCCACGGACGTAAGATGCCCCTTCGTGCATGATGTCACGCATGGCTGCGACAGCCAGTCGGGCCAGCAGGATCGGGTCTTGGGTCGGTGAGGGCAGCTTGATGGTCAGCGATGGAAACGAGGCTTCGCCGGAGGCAAAGCGGCTGGTTCCGGCGGTGACGGTGAGCAGGGTGGCCCAGAGCCCGTCGGAGAGTAGCCTGGCAGCCCCGCGTTGGGCATAGACCGACATGACTTCGACCATGCCTTCAATGGTTGCCACGGGGCTGGAAAAGGAGCGCGAGTACATGATCTGTTGCTTGTCGGCGCGTTCCTCATTGTGCGGGATGCACGCAATCGAGTTCAGTTCCAGGACCGTGCGCTGGAGCACGACGGAGAATTTCTTGCGGATCTCCGTCGCATCGGCTGCCTTGAGGTCGGCGATGGTCGCCACTCCCATGCCGGCTAGCTTCGTCCCGGTACGGGCCCCGACACCCCACAGGTCAGTCACTGGAACCCTTGACTGGATGCGGTCGATAAGTTGCGGGTCCATCGAGTCCATCGAGCACACCCCTGCCAGGTGGGCATTGCGTTTGGCAACGTGGTTGGCGAACTTGGCCAACGTCTTGGTCGGCGCAACTCCCACACAGACCGGGACTCCGACGTTGAGTGCCACTGCCCTGCGGATCCGGGAAGCAAGCTCGCCAAGCTGCTCGGGGGTGCCTTGCACCCCGAGGAAGGACTCGTCGATGGAGTAGACCTCTTGCCAGGTGCCAAACCGCGAAAGCACCTCCATGACCCGCGCACTCATGTCCCCGTACAATTCGTAGTTGCTTGACCGCACGACCATGCCATGGCTCTGCACGAACTGCTTGACTTGGAAAAAGGGTGCACCGGTGGTGATCCCCAGGTTCTTCGCCTCCTGCGAGCGTGCAACCACGCACCCGTCGTTGTTGGATAGGACAACGACGGGTCTGCCAACGAGGCTTGGATCAAAGACCCGCTCACAGGAGACATAAAAGTTGTTGACGTCGACAAGCGCGATCCGCTCAGCCACGGTGCCACCTCCACATGTCGTGTTCACAGGAACCGCGAAGCGTTTCCGGCATCCCCCGGTCGGGGAAGCCGAAGGCACGTAGGCACAAACCGCCTGCCAGGCTGCCTGTGAGTGTGCTTCGTGTGCCGGCCGCGCCGGGCATTACACGTGGTGCAAGCACCGCGTGACAACTCCCCAGATGGTGGTCCCCTCGGTCAACGGCTCAGCCCGCTCCGCCGGTTCCTCATCACTGGACAGGACCATGGCGCCACCGTGGGAGACGAGTCGGCGAATCACCAGCTCCCCGGCTTGGATGGCAATGACGACAGAACCGTCGCGCGGGGAAAGCGCCCTGTCGACGATGATTTCATCACCATGGCTGATTCCGGAGGAAGCCATGGAATTGCCTGCCACCCGCATGAGGAACGTGGAGGTTCGGTCGTGGATCAACAACCGGTTCAGGTCGATCCCTCCGGTATAGTAGTCGCGCGCCGGAGAGGGGAATCCCATGGCCTCAACAGCTCCGACCGGCCCTTGGGATCCGTGCGCGGAAAGGGGATGCCGAGGTAGGTCCATACCAAACATTGGCCCCGCCATTCATAGAACGTAGATTCGACTTCCGAGTCTATCAGCGGCGGTGGCGACCACGGGTACTGCTACCGCTTTCCAGCGGCACCCTTGTCATGCGTCAATCCTGCCCGGGTTC
>JAUNVO010000037.1 GCA_030540695.1 Micrococcaceae bacterium
TGACACCAATGCCATCCGCGCACTGGGCAGCAACCCTGCCGAGGCGCTGGCAGACGGCTTGGAAACACCGCCGTTCGCCATTTTCGCCGACGCCTGAGGTTTTAAGCCGGCTCGTTCACGTCGCGGATACGCGGCATGATGGAACCATGGACAACACTGCGGCCCACCCCTGGACCAAGAACTACCAGCCGGGTGTCCCGGCCGAGATCGAACTTCCCACCGAATCACTGAGCGAGATGTTTGAACGCTCGGTCGCCGAAGCGGGGGAGCACCCCGCCACCGAATTCTTCGGCAGGCGCACCAGCTACCGCGACCTGGGCGAAGCCGTTGAGCGCGCCGCGGAGGGACTGCGGTTGCTCGGGGTCCGGGCCGGGGACACGGTGGCACTGATCCTGCCCAACTGCCCGCAACATGTCATTGCGTTCTATGCCGTGCTGCGCCTGGGTGCCGTCGTGGTGGAACACAACCCGCTCTACACTTCCAAGGAGCTGCGACACCAGTTCGAGGACCATCAGGCACGCATCGTCATTGCCTGGGACAAGGTTGCCGGATCCGTGTTGGGATTCCCCAAGGATGTGCAGATCGACACCGTCATCTCGGTGAACCTGCTCGAGGCGTTCCCCGCCGCCAAACGCCTGGCCTTGAACCTGCCGGTGAAGAAGTTGCGCGAATCCAAGGCGGCGCTCAGCGCCCCGGCGCCGGGGACCATGCCGTGGAAGCAACTGCTCAAGTCGGACCGCCTCTCCACCTCGCATCCGCGTCCCAAAGTCAACGACCTGGCGGTCATCCAGTACACCTCCGGCACCACGGGACTGCCCAAGGGCGCCATGCTCACCCACTTCAACCTGTATTCCAATGCGCTGCAGGGCGAAGCATGGATGGCCGGGGCCAAGGAACGCGAGGAGATCCTCTATGCGATCCTGCCGATGTTCCACGCGTTCGGCATGACGCTGTACCTCACCTTCGGGGTGAAAAAGCAGGGGTTGCTGGTGCTCTTCCCGAAGTTCGACCCGGATCTGATCCTCGATGCGATGAAGAAGTCCCCGGCGACCGTGTACTGTGCCGTCCCGCCGATCTATGAGCGCACGGCCATGGCGGCCAAGGAAAAAGGTGTTTCGCTGCGTTCGGCCAAGTACTGCATTTCCGGCGCCATGAACCTGCCTGCCCACGTGGTCGAGCTGTGGGAGTCGGTCTCCGGCGGGCTGCTGGTGGAAGGCTACGGGATGACCGAGTCTTCCCCGGTGGCCATGGGCAACCCGTTCCACCCCACCCGCCGCACCGGAACCATCGGGGTGCCGTTCCCCTCGACACTGATGAAGGTCGTGGACCTGGATGACCCGGACACCGAAGTGGAGCAGGGTGAACCCGGAGAGCTGCTGATCAAGGGGCCACAGGTGTTCGCCGGCTACTGGAACAACCCGGAGGAAACAGCGAAGACCCTGAGCAGTGACGGCTGGCTGCACACCGGGGACGTGGTGAGGGTGGATCCCGACGGGTTCGCCACCATCGTGGACCGGGCGAAGGAACTGATCATCACCGGGGGCTTCAACGTCGCCCCGACCGAAGTCGAAACCGCGTTGCGGGCGCACCCCGATGTGCGCGATGCCGCGGTCTTTGGCAAGGCGCTGGAACGCGGCGGGGAAATGGTGGTCGCGGCCGTGGAGCTTGAACCGGGTGTTGAGCTCGATGAGTCCAAGCTGCGAGAGCATTGCCGGACCCAGCTGGCCGGCTACAAGGTGCCCAAGCGGATCGTGGCCGTCGATGACCTGCCGCGCTCGATGCTTGGAAAGATCCTGCGCAAGCAGGTCCGGGAGCGTGTCAACCCCGGACTGTAGCCCGCGCATGGGAGATGCCCGGGTGCGTTGGTAGTGTATTGGGCATCGCCAAGGGATCCCCGCGGCCTTCCGGTCCACGAAAGGGCATGTGAGCTCATGGCACTTTTTAGCCGACCCCAACCCGGAACCCTTCCGATCACCCTGAAACTGCTGGTGGCGATCCTGATTCCGTCGGCGATCGTGAGCGTGTTGGCCGGGATCTCGCCAAGCATGGGCTTTGGCCTGGCCATCGGCCTGGGGATGGCGGTCACCCCGGTCAGCAAACCCCGCCAAGCGGCCCTGCTGGTCGTCCTGGGTGCCGCGCTCGGGGCGTTGGCGTCCCTGGCCGGATCCACCCCGTGGGCCATCGCGGTCCTGATGTTTGTCTCCGCGGTGCTCTCCGCCCTCACCAACCAGCGTTCCGCCGGATTGCTCACCCTGGCCCCGATCATGGTGATCCTCTTTGGTCCCGGCCCCATCACCCTGCAGTGGTGGGTCGCCGCCTTGTGGATCCTCGGCGGTGGGGTGGTGGGTGCGTTCATCACCAAGTTGCTGAAGTTCCAGGCTCCCGTGATGCCCGTGGAAAAACGCACGGCGTGGGAACACGGCCTTGCCGTGGGCATCCTGTGCGCGGGGGTCATGTTCTGGTCCCTGGCCAACAACGTCCCCCACGGGTACTGGATTGCCGTGACCGTGCTGATGGCGCTTCGCCCGCTGCCCAACCAACGACGCGAGACCCTGAGCGGGCGGCTGATCGGCACGTTCCTTGGGGCGATCATCGCGCTGCTGGCCGTGTTGTTGCTGCCGTTGTGGGCCGCGGCCGTCGTGGCGGTGCTCTGCCTATTTGTCATGGTTTGGTACACCATGGGCGGGGCCTACCTGATGCAGGCGCTGGCCCTGACGCCGATGCTGTTGATCTTTGCCTCGCTGGGGGACATCGACCGCGGATTCGAGCTGACCATCGAGCGCGTCCTGTTCACGGTCATCGGCGTTGCCGCGGCCGTGTTGCTCGCCCTGCTGCTTCACCGGTGGGAATCCCGGCGTGAAGCGCAGGCCGTCTGAGAACCGTCGCCTGTGGCCATGGCAGCCGGTGGGACGGCAGGCGGCGCCTCCGGTCCCACCCGCTGGTGCCTAGGCCGGAAGAAGCTCCGTCCGGCGGGCCGAAACGCGCAGTCCGGTCTCATCGGCGGTGACCACGACGGTGCCTGCGCCCGGCAGCTCGCCGGCCACCAGGAGATCGGCGATGCGGTCGTCGAGTTCGCGTTGGATGACCCGCCGCAACGGACGGGCCCCGAACTCGGGCTCGTGGCCTTCGGCCGCGATCCAGTCCACCGCCGATTCCCCGACCTCCAACGCCAGTCCGTGGGTGGCGAGCCTGGCCTCGGTGCGGGCCAGCTGGAGCCGCACGATCCCACGCAATTGCTCCCGTTCCAACGTGCGGAAGAGCACCGTCTCATCGATCCGGTTCAGGAACTCCGGGCGCATGGTCTCGCGCAACCGGCCCATGACCTTGGCACGAAGCTCGCGCTCTGAACCGGTCCCGGATTCCCCGGCGAAGCCCAACGGGGCCCCGCGCCTGGCCAAAAACTCCGAACCCAGGTTGGAGGTCATGATGATGACGGTGTTGCGGAAATCGACGGTGCGCCCCTGCCCATCGGTGAGCCGCCCGTCATCGAGCACCTGCAGCAGCAGGTTGAAGACCTCGGGGTGGGCCTTCTCCACCTCGTCCAGAAGCACCACCGAGTAGGGCCGCCGCCGCACGGCCTCGGTCAGCTGGCCTGCCTCGTCGTAGCCGACATAGCCCGGAGGAGCGCCGACCAGGCGCGAGACCGTGTGGCGCTCGCCGAACTCGCTCATGTCGAAGCGGAGCATCGCGGACTCGTTGCCGAAGAGCGAGAAAGCCAACGCCTTGGCTAGTTCGGTCTTGCCCACGCCGGTGGGACCCAGGAACAGGAAGCTTCCGACCGGACGGTTCTCATCGCCCAGCCCCGTCCGGGAGCGGCGCACGGCCTTGGCCACCGCGGCCACCGCGTCGTGCTGGCCGATAACCCTTTCATGTACTTCGTCTTCGAGTCGGGCCAGGCGTTCCTTGTCGTCCTCGGTGAGCCGGGCCGCCGGGATGCCGGTTGCGCGGGCAATGACCTCGGCGATCTCGGCTTCATCGACGACGCCCGGAATGCGCTCCGTGGTTCCGGCTTCGACCTCGGCCAGGCGGGCGGCAAGCTCCTGGGCCTGGTCGCGCAGCTTCGAGGCTTCCTCGTAGCGTTCCTCGGCCACCGCCCGGTCCTTGGACTCGCCCAGTTCGGTGATGCGTTTCCTCAGGGATTCGGTGTCCGTGCCGGGACCGCGTTTCAGGCCCAACCTGGCGCCGGCGGTATCGATCAGGTCGATGGCCTTGTCCGGCAAGAAACGGTCCGTCACGTATCGGGCGGACATTTCAACCGCGGCCGTGATGGCGGCGTCGGTGTAGCTGACATGGTGGTGCCGGGCGTAGCGGTCCTTGAGTCCGTGAAGGATCGCCACGGCGTCCTTCACCGAGGGCTCACCGATGGTCACGGGCTGGAACCGACGCTCCAGCGCCGGGTCCTTCTCCACCTTGCGGTACTCGGCCAGCGTGGTTGCGCCGATGAGGTGCAGTTCACCGCGTGCCAGCCGCGGCTTGAGGATGTTGCCTGCATCCATGGATCCGTCCCCTCCGCCTCCGGCACCGACAACGGTGTGCAGTTCGTCGATGAAGACGATCACGTTTCCGTCCTGCACAGCGATTTCGTCCATGATGTGGGTCAGGCGCTCCTCGAAGTCGCCGCGGTAGCGGGTCCCGGCGACCATCGCCGCCAGATCCAGGCCGATCACGCGTTTGCCGCGCAGTTGTTCGGGGATCTCGCCGGCAACAATGGCCTGCGCCAGCCCCTCGACAACCGCTGTCTTGCCGACCCCGGCCTCGCCGATCAGCACCGGGTTGTTCTTGGTGCGGCGCGCCAGGATCTCGATGGTTGCCTCGATCTCCCGGGTGCGCCCTATCACCGGGTCCAGCTCGTCCGCCGCGGCCCGGGCGGTCAGGTCCATGCCGAACTTGTCCAGCATCGGCGTCTGGCCCTTGACGGGTCCGTGCCCGGCTCCAACGCCTGAAGGCGAGGCGGCAGCACCCGCGACCGGGGCCCCGTCCTCTTCCCCGGCACCCCCGACTGCGGATTGCAGGGATTGCGGAGTGACCCCGGCAGCTCCCAGCACCTGCCCGGCCGGCGCTTCGGTGTTCAGCACGAAAGCCAGGAACAGGTGTTCGGGATCGATGTAGGTGGAGTCGAAGGCGCGGGCGACCTGGTAGGCGTCCAGCAGGGCCCGTTGGGCGGATTGGGTCAGCGTGGGGGCTGGGTCTGTGCGCTGCGGCCCGGTTTCCGGCAGGCGCCGCTCGGCATCGCGGGCGATGGCCGTGGCATCGGCACCGGAGCGGCGCAGTGCCTCGTTGATGGGCTCGCTGTCGAGCATCACCCGGAGCAGGTGAAGGGCATCCAGGTCCGTGTGGCCGTGTTCGGCGGCGAATTGCGCTGCCCGCGCCAGCACCTCATGGGTGTGGCGGCTAAGCAGCCGGGTGATGTCTACCGGGCGTCCGAACCGGCTGGTGCGCTGGCCTTGCAAGTAGCGCGCCAGAAAATCCTCGAAAGATCCGTTTCCGGCGTCCGATGGGCCAAAGAATGCAGGCATGTGTCCTCCTGTGGATACTTGAGTGCCATTGACTCAAGTTAACGCTGGTGGCAACAGGATATTCCCGACGCCGATTCAAGGCGGCACGTGTTCGCCAACGGCGAGAAGGTGGCCCGGGGGCGGGAGGCCCCGGACGCCGGAGCCGACAGTCGGCTGCTTCAAGGACCGACCCGTGATGCCTTCCTGTCCGGGGGCATCCGCGTGCCTTTTTGGACGTAGCTGGAACCGCTGTGGGTGCGCCTTGGATCCTCTCGGCGGGTTCGTTGGGGGAGGGCGTCAGCGCCCGGGTGCGGCGTCATGGTCGTCCCAGTGGCGCAACCAGGGTGAGCCAGTTTCTGAGAGGACTTTCACGAATCCGGGAGTGATTCGGGGGGCGCCGGACTTCCAGGCCGCCCACGTCTTGACTGTTAGGTCCTGACCTGGGGTCTTGGTGTCCTCCATCGGGCGCCATGTCCAACCAGGGAAATTGATTCGTGCCGAAGGGGCCGTGGTCAATACCGCGTCGGCTTCGGCCAAGGCGGCGATCAGCACGCTGTGTTGGGCAAACTTCCTGAAAACCCAGTGGACGTTGATTCCGGCTGATTCGGAGGCCATCCGCAGGCGAGCCTCTTGCCGGCGGACTTCACCGGATTCGTGAGCCATGACCACCTTCCCGTCCAGTTGGGAGAGGCTGATGGCGGGTTTGTCCTGCAGCTCCGAGCCCGGTGCCAGTGCGACCCCGATTTCCTGGCGCAGCACCAGCCTGGACTCGTGTTCCCGTGGCTCGTTGTGGATCAGGGCAAGGTCTATGAAGTCCGCTTGGAGCAAGGCCCATTGCTCGTTGCTGTTCGCTTCGGTGAGCGCAAAGTTGATCTGTGGCTGCGTTTCCCCGGACGTGGCCACCGCGGCACGGAACCACGAATGGGGCATTCCAGGTGGTAGCCCGATGCGAAGCAGCTGGGGTTGGGTGGCGGCCTTGCGTACCAACTCGGGTATTTTGTCGATTTGGCCAAGAATGCCCAGCGCATGGTCCCGCAGTGCCACGCCGGGAGCCGTGAGTTCCACGCCACGCGGGGTGCGCAGCAGCAGGGGAACCCCTGCCCGGCGTTCCAGTTCCGCGATGTGGCGGCTGAGAGCGGGCTGGGAGGTGCGCAGGTCAATCGCAGCAGCGCTGATCGAACCGGCTGCGGCAACGCTGATTAGGGTTTCCAAGTGACGAACTTCCACCCTTGCATCATATGCACATTCCGTATGGCACACATCAATTTTTAGTATTTGTGTTATGCCCTGGGTCACACAAGGATAGTAGGCAAGGAATAGTGATTGATCTAACAAATTCTTGAATTGCAGGGGAGAGGGAAGTTTACCGTTATGGTCTCTGACGTATCAGTTACAGAGGTTGACGTGGTGGTCGTTGGCGGGGGTGCCGCCGGCGTGGCCGCGGCCGTCAGCGCGGCCCGCACAGGGGCCAGCGTGTGTTTGATCGAGCAATACGGGTTCTTGGGCGGCGCTGCCACGAATAGCTCGGTGTTGGCCTATTGCGGGTTCTTTGACCAAACAAAAGAGCAGGTGGTCAAAGGCATCGGACAGGACTTCCTGGATGAATTGAGCCGCCAGGATCTTTATCGCCTAGAAACATTCGAGAACTCCGGAAACACCGTGGTTGTCTTGGATATGGAAACCACCAAGTCGACATTGGATGAAATGGTCCGGGGCGCGGGAGTGGACCTGCTGCTCCACAGCACCGTCTTTGCTGCTGAAGTGCACGAAGGATCCATAGCAAGCGTCGATCTCATTCATCGCGGGGGCATTGTGAGGGTCAAGGGCAAGGCATTCGTCGATTGCAGTGGCGACGGAGCACTGTTGCGGGCGGCACAGGCCAAAACGCATCTCTCCGATGTTGGTGAACGCCAGGCGAGCACGCTGGTCATGCGCGTCGGCGGTGTCGCCGAAGAAGCCGATACCAGCGTTGAATCCATGGACGCGGCATTGGACTCCTATGGAACGAAGACCGGAACCCGGCTGCAACGAAGCAACGGGACCTGTGTGCGGATGCCGATTTCCCGGGAGATCATGCTGTTGCTGGTGGATCAGCATGTCGATGCCCTTGATGCCCGTGAGCTGACCCGGGCCGAGATCGACGGCAGGGTGCTGGCGCGACACTATCTGGAAGCCTTCAAGGGCACTCTTGCCGGTTGGGATGGAGCTTTCCTCGCTTCGACCGGACCGCAGGTCGGCATCCGCGAATCGCGGCGGATGATTGGGCTGGAAGCCGTGTCAGCCAGTGACGTCATCGAGGCACGGCAACGGCCCGAGGAAGCCATCGCCCGATGCGGTTGGCCGATGGAGGATCATGCAGTCCCCGGCGAGACCTCGTACAGCCAAATCAGGGACCACAAGTGGTACCACATTCCCTACGGGGCAATCACCTCGCGCAATATCGGCAACCTTTGGGCCGGTGGCCGACTCGTGAGTGCGGACAACCGCGCCTTCGCTTCGCTACGGGTGATGGGGACGGCATTCGCCACCGGTCATGGTGCGGGGCTGGCAGCGGCAGCCCACGCAGAAAACGGACGCGTGGACATCACCAAATTGAGGGCAGCGCTTAGCGAACAGGGTGCACTGGTATGAGCAAAACGTCCGAGTTCGACATGGCCGGATCCGCTGTCGGCGGCATGCGGGTGGCAATCACCGGGGCTGCCGGAAGTCTCGCCGCCGACATCATTCCGGCGCTTCTGGAAGTCGGCGTGGAGCTTGTCTGCGTGGATCGAACGAACCCCACGACGGACCTGGGCCTGGAATGGCGCCTGTGCTCCATCACTGACCGTGAGGAACTCAAGACAGCTTTCGTTGGCTGCGACGCCGTTATCCACCTCGCAGGCATTCCGCTGGAAGACGAGTGGGAACGAATTCTCGAAAATAATATCGATGGAACGCAAGCGGTCTTGGATACCGCGTTACACGCCGGGGTCGAGAAGGTGGTGCTGGCCAGTTCGATCCACGCCACGGGTTTCGTCGGAATACCCGCGGATGAAGCCGTTCCGGCGGATGTGCGGATGCGTCCGAACACCTTCTACGGTGTTTCGAAAGCCGCGTTGGAGGCACTCGGCAGCTACTACCACGATCGCCATGCCATGGACGTCATCTGCCTGCGTATCGCCTCGAGGTTTAGCGAGCCCCGGAACGTGCGGATGCTCAGCACCTGGCTTTCTCCCGAGGACGCGGGCCGCCTTTTCATTGCGGCGCTTGGGCCCCTGGCCACCGGATTCAGGACCATTTGGGGCGTGTCGCGAAATACCCGGGGGTATCTGTCGGCGGAAGCGGGAGAAGCCATCGGCTTCCATGCCCTTGATGACGCCGAGGTGTTCGCCGAGCAGATATCCGAAGCAGCGAAGAGCGACCCGTTGGCGGCAGAGACCATGTGGGACCGAGAATATCTCGGGGGTGTCTTCTCCTCCGATGAGCCGCCCTTGCAACCACATCCAGCAGACAGCCCACAGCCACACCAAACTGAGGAATCCATGAAATGACGACTTCCCAAACCGGAGCGGAGCCCAGGTACGCGTTCGAAACACGCAACGTCAACAAGGTCTTTACCGGAGCAAACACCGTTCATGCGCTGACAGATATCAACTTGAAGCTGCCGGAGGGTTCCTTCACCTGCATTGTTGGTCCATCGGGCTGTGGGAAGTCCACCCTGCTGAGGATCTTGGGAGACCTCGAGGAGGCCACATCCGGGGAAGTAGTCAACAACCTGAGCGCGAAGAAGGTGCCGACAGCTGCCTTCGTCTTCCAGGAGCATGGCGTCTTCCCATGGTTCAACGTCCTGCAGAACGTCGCGTTCGGTGAGCACATGGCCGGCGTCGGCAAGCGTGAGCGCGAGGAACGGGCCCGACACTGGATCGCCGAGGCAGGGCTGTCGGGATTCGAGGACTCGTACCCGCACCAGCTCTCCGGAGGCATGAGGCAACGGATTGCCATTGCCCGGGCCTTTGCCACGGGCTCTCCGTCGCTTCTGATGGACGAGCCACTCGGGGCACTTGATGCACAGACCCGCATGCTGATGCAGGAACAACTGGTCAAACTGTGGGAGTTGGAGCGCAAGACGGTCGTCCTGGTCACGCACTCCATCGAGGAGGCTCTGCTGCTCGGTGACCGGATCGTCATGATGTCGGCGCGGCCCGGCCGCATCAAGGAGATCATCGACGTTCCCTTTGGCCGCCCCCGGAGCATGGAAGTTGAAGCAACCCCCGAATTCGCGCGAATGAAACAGGACATCTGGGATTCCCTGCGCGACGAGGTACAAGCATCGTTGAGGTTCGCCTGAAATGACCCAAATGACCCAAGCTTCCGTTCCGGGAAATGCCCCCGCGACGGAGAACCCCGAACTTGACCGAGCCATCGAGAGAAACCGTCGCAAGGAGAAGGGATTGCGTGCGCGCGACGTGTCCCTGGCGGTCCTGACCCCCGTGGTCCTTCTGCTGGTGTGGGAAATCGCCGCGCGGACCGGACTCGTTGACGCCAGGCTGTTCACTCCTCCGAGCCAGATCGCCGCCCAGGGCTGGGAGATGACGGTAAGCGGTGAGCTCTGGAAACACATCGCGGCGACCGGCACCCGGCTGCTGATCGGATTCACCTGCGGCGCAGCCGCAGGCATCCTCGTCGGTCTGCTCATGGGCGTGTCCAGGCCACTGCGCGCTGCTCTCGGCCCCACCTTTACCGCGCTGTATGCACTGCCGAAGATCGCCATCCTTCCCCTGCTGCTGCTGATCTTCGGACTCACCGAAACCCCGAAGATCCTGTCCGTGGCCATCTCCGTGTTCTTCGTGATCCAGATCAACACGCTGGCCGGCATCATCCAGATCGATGACCGGATCCTTGAAGCGGCCCGCGCATACAAGGCGACCGGGACCAAGCTCTTCCGCCACGTCTTGCTGCCCGGGGCCATGCCCTCCGTGATGACCGGGCTGCGCGTTGCGGCGGGCATGTCGGTCATCGTGATCACGGCAGTGGAGTTCGTGGCTTCCAACGATGGTCTTGGCTACCTCATATGGAACTCCTGGCAGCTTTTCCAGCCTTCGAAGATGTATGTCGGCCTCATTGTCGTCTCGGTGCTGGGTGCGCTGGTGACCGGCCTCATCATCCTCCTGGAGCGGGCGCTTATTCCCTGGAAATACTCAAACAAACGCAGAAAGAAGGCAAGCAAATGAAGAAGAAGCTCAAGCTCGTCGCAGCACTTGCGATCTCGGGTCTGGCCTTGACGGCATGCTCGGCAACGGAAGCTGCCAAAACCGATGACCAACCGGCGACAGTGGAAGTGGGCATCGTTCAGCTGCCGATCTTTGCCCCCATATACGTGGCCCAGGCCAAGGGCTACTTCGAGGATGAGGGCCTCACCGTCAACCTGCAGACCGTGAAGTCAGGCTCGGACGCGATTCCGCTGGCCTCCAGCGGCAAGCTCGACGTCGTGGCCGCCGGTTTCTCTGCCGGCATGTTCTCGGCCATCGAGACGGGCCTTGATATCAAGATCGTTGGTTCCATGGGAGTCTCCGACGGAAACACCGAAAAGAGCCCCACGGACCTCGTCGTGTCAAAGGCGTTGTTCGATGACGGGACAATCACCAAGGTGGCGGACCTCAAGGGCAAGAAGGTCGGTGCCGCCGGTGGCGTAGGAGGAACGGGAGCCTTCCTGACCTCACTGGCGCTGAAGGAAGCGGGACTTGGCATCAACGACGTGGAAATCGTGAACCTGGGTAACCCCGACATGCCGACGGCAATCAAGAACGGCAGCCTTGACGCCGGACTGATCTCGGCACCGTTCTCGACCATGGCACTCGGTGACGGCACCGGGGTTTCCCTGGGCGTCCCGCCTGCAGGCACCTCGGGAACCGGTGTGATCTTTGGTGATAAGTTCGCGGATACGGATTCGGCGCAGAAGTTCTTCAATGCCATCTCCAAGGCAGCAAAAGACCTGCAGGGTGAAGCCCGATACTCGGACGAGAACCTGAAGATGATTGCCGAGGCCACGGACCAGGACGTCGACAAGCTCAAGTCGGTGCCGCTATACACCTGGCTGCCAAACCTGGCACCGTTGCCGGAGCAGCTTGCCGACATGGAATCCGTCTGGATGGACGCGGGAGCCCTGGAGTACAAGACCGCGATTCCGCAGGAACAGTACATCGATGGGACTTTTGCCGAAAAGGTGAAGTAGACGGTCGCATCCACGGCGAGGGCGGGCGCCCGGGAGACAACCGGGGCACCCGCCCTCGCCCTTCTGTTGCCAGCCATACGTCTTGGCACTGACACCAAGACTGACCTGTCGGGGGACCTGCGCACCGCGTACCTCGAGACCCGCAACTCGGTGATGCGTCTGATCTTTCCGGCCATCACATGCATTAGCTCGCCGTTGGAGATCCTGGGTACCTTGGCGAGTTGCGGCTTCCGGAGGTCCCCGGCGGCTGAGCAGTAAGTGCTTTGCCACTCCGGCACCGAGGGAACCCGAGAGCGGATTCCCCTGGTGCCAAGGTCGTGTCTAGGTCGCGTCGTGGTCGGTCTCCAGGATCCCCGCGAGGGTTTCCAGTACGGCTTCGGCACCCTCACCTTCGGCGCGAAGCACCACCTTGGTCCCGTGTGCGGCACCAAGGCCCATCAGGGAGAGGATGCTGGAGGCATCGAGGGCGTCTTCGGCCGGCTCGTTCTCCAAGGCAATGGTGACCTCGAGGGGCTGGTCGCCGGCGGCTTCGGCGAAGATGGCGGCCGGGCGGGCGTGGAGGCCGACGCGGCTGGCGATGGTGGCTATACGTTCTGCCATGGTGTTTCTCCTTGGTTCGTGGTGGTGTGCTGTGGTGGTGAAAAAAAGGGACGGGACTTCACAGTCCGTAGAGATCGAGCTCGGGCAAGGCGGTTCGGACCGCAGCGCGCGCCGCCTCGGCTGAGTCTGCATCCAGTGCGATCTCGGCCAGGCGCCGGGCCAGGGGAAGATCGACGGTCTTGAGGATCGCGGCAACCGCAGGCAGGGCGCGGCGGTTCATCGAAAGGGTCGTGACCCCGAGTCCCACCAGGACCACGGCCAGCGCCGGGTCGGCCGCTGCTTCCCCGCATACCCCGACGGGCCGGAACCCGCCCCGCGCGGCGGCGCCCCCGTCACAGGTGGCCTTGACCAGGTGCAGGACGGCCGGTTGCCATGGGTCGTTGAGTTCGGCCAGGGCGCCGAGCTGGCGGTCGGCTGCCATGGTGTATTGGGTCAGGTCGTTGGTCCCGATGGAGGCAAAAGCCACCTCGGAGGTCAGCGCGCGGGCTAGCAGCGCGGCGGAGGGCACCTCCACCATCACCCCGGGAACCTTCAGCCCGGCCGCGGTGCACAGGGCGGCGAAAGCTGCTGCCTCGGCGGGTGTGGAAATCATTGGGGCCATGGTCCAGACCTCGGCGCCCGATCCGGCGGCGGCCTCGGCGATGGCATCGAGCTGGCGGGCGAGCACCCCGGGCACTGCGGAGTCGGTGCGGTACCCGCGCACCCCGAGGGCCGGGTTGGGTTCGGTGTCATCGGTGAGGAAGGGCAGCGGTTTATCCGCCCCGGCATCCAGGGTCCGGACCACCACCTTTGCCTCGTCAAAGGCGTCAAACACCGCGGCGTATGCCGCCACCTGCTCCTGGTGGGACGGTTCGATGTCCCGGCCCAGGAAGCAGAACTCAGTGCGCAGCAGACCCACACCCTGGGCGCCGGCGGCGGCCGCGGCCACGGCGTCGGCGCCGCTGCCGACGTTGGCCAGCAATGGGACCAGGTGGCCGTCGGCAAGTGCGCCGCTTCCATCGAATCCGGGCAGGGCCTCACGGGAGGCATAGGACTCGGCCAGGGCGGATTCCTCGGTGCCCGGGTCTCGCACCACGGTGCCGTCGATGCCGTCGATGAATATCAGATCCCCGTCCACGAGCGATGTGGTGTCCCGGGCCGCGACGATCGCGGGAAGGCCCAGGGAGCGGGCGATGATCGCGGTGTGCGACTGTGGGCCGCCGTCGCTGGTCACCAGACCCAGCACGCGCGCCGGATCCAGCGTGGCGGTGTCCGCCGGTGCCAGATCGACCGCGCACAGCACAAACGGCTCATCGCTGTCGGGGATGCCCGGTGCCGGGGTGCCGCGTAAGTGGGCGACGATCCGGGCCCGGACATCGAGCACGTCGGTGGCGCGCTCCGCCATGTAGCCGCCGAGGGCGCCAAGTTGCGTCGCCACCGCATCGGCGGCCTCCCAGATTGCGGATTCCGCGCAGGTTCCCGAGGCCACCAGCTTCGTAGCCGATTTCAGCAAGGTCCGGTCGGAGGCCATCAGGGCCGTGGCCTTGAGTACCGCAGCGGCGTCGCCGGTTGCGGATGCGGCCCGTGCCTTCAGCCCCGCTGCTACTGCCGCAGTGGCTTCGGCAAGGCGCGCCGACTCGGATTCGATGCTTGCGCCGGCGGGCAGCGGGGCCCCGTCGGCGGGGGCGGCAATGGGTTCGGGCATGCGGCGGACCGGGCCGATGACCCGACCGGCGCTGACGCCGACCCCTGAAAATAGCTGGCTCATGCCGCCACCGTCTCCTTGGCCGGAGCCGTACTTGCGGCTGCAGCCTTCCGAACGTAGCGCTTCAGTGCCAGGACCGCGAGGGCGCTGATGACGGTGCCCACAAGGATTGACAGGGCGAAGAGCGCGAAGTTGCCGATGGCGAAAAAGACGAAGATCCCGCCGTGCGGTGCCTGGGAGGTGACTCCCAGGGACATGATCATGGTGCCGGTGACTCCGGCGCCGAGCATGCAGGCCGGGATGACCCGCAGTGGGTCGGCGGCGGCGAAAGGGATGGCCCCTTCGGAGATGAATGCGGCTCCCAGCAGCCAGGCGGCCTTGCCGTTTTCGCGCTCGGCGGGGGAGAAGACCCTGCGGTCCAACGTGGTGGCCAGGGCCATCGCCAGCGGCGGGACCATGCCGGCGGCCATGACGGCCGCCATGATCTCCCAGGGGGCCTGGTTGGCCACCGCTCCGGCACCGAGGCCGGCCACGGCGAAGGAATAAGCGACCTTGTTGACCGGTCCGCCGAGATCAAAGGCCATCATCAGGCCAAGGATCAGGCCCAGCAGGGCGGCGGCCGCCCCTGACATGCCCGAAAGCCAGCCATTGAGCGCGGTGGTCAGTGCGGCGATCGGGCCGCCCAGCACCAGGAACATCAAGCCGGAGGCGATGATCGAACCCAGCAACGGGGTGATGACCACCGGCATCAGGCCGCGCATCCAGCGCGGAACGCTCCAGGATCCGATCCACCGGGCGGCCAGCCCGGCGATCAGGCCGCCGGCGATGCCGCCGAGGAACCCTGCTCCCATGAAACCTGCCACCGCACCGGCGGTGAAGCCAGGTGCCAGCCCGGGTCGGTCGGCGAAGGCGTAGGCGATGTATCCGGCAAGCACCGGGACCAGGAAGTTCATCGACAGGGCGCCGATCTTGAACGCGACGGCTCCGAGATAGACGCCGAGTGCACCCAGGGGTGCATCGATCTGGTTCACGATCTCTGCGCCGGGCAGGTTGAACAAGGTGTGGGCGCCCAGCACATCGTCGGCGACGTCGGTGATGGCATAGCCGCCAAGCAGGAAACCCAACGCAATGAGCAAGCCGCCTCCGGCGACAAACGGGATCATGTAGCTCACCCCGGTGAGCAGCGCGCGCTTGAGCGCCGCGCCCGCGCTTTCCTTGCCGGCGGGGGTGCCGGAGGCGGGATCCGCGGCATCGCCGGCCGCGGGTACGCGGCGGGCCTTCGGATCCTCCACCGCGGCCAGGGCCTCGGCGATCATCGCGGCGGGTTCATCGATGCCGCGCTTGACCGGGGAAGAGACCAGCGGTTTGCCTGCGAAGCGTGCCTTGTCGCGCACATCCACGTCCACGGCGAAGATCACGGCTTCGGCGGCGGCGATGACGGAGGGGTCAAGGGCGGTGGCCCCGGATGATCCCTGGGTCTCGACCTGGAGATCGACCCCGGCCTCGAGGGCGGCTGCCGCCAGGGAATCGGCTGCCATGTAGGTGTGGGCAATGCCTGTGGGACAGGCGGTCACCGCGACCAGGCGGCGTTTGGCCGCAGAACCTGCCGTGGGTGCGGTGTCTGCAGCCTGTGCCGGGGACGCTGTATGCGCCGAAGGAGCGGGGCGGATGGCCTCGTTGACGAGCTCGACGATTTGACCGGGGCCCGATGCTGCGCGCAGCGCGGCGGTGAAATCCTTTTTCACCAGCGAGCGGGCCAGCTTGGAGAGCAGCTTGAGGTGCTCCTGGTCGGCGCCCTCGGGGGCGGCAATGAAGAAGATGAGATCGGCGGGCCCGTCCTTGGCTCCAAAGTCGACCCCCGGTGCCAGCCGGGCCATGGCCAGGGTGGCTTGCGTGACGGCGGCGGACCGGCAGTGCGGAATGGCAATGCCGCCGGGTACGCCGGTTGCCGTTTTTTGCTCTCGCGCCAACGCGTCGCCCTGCAGGGCGATGACGTCGGTGGCGCGGCCGGCATCCACCACCATGTGGGCGAGCGCGGCGATGACCTGGGTGCTGGTATCTCCCAGATGGGTATCGAGCAGGACGAGCTCTTCGGTGATGAGGCTGGTCATGGCGTTCCTTCTGTGGGTAGCGGAGCGGGAAGTGCTAAGAGGGTGACGGAGTGCGGGGTGGTTTGCCCGGGAGTCGGGATCGTCGAGCCGGGCAGGGCCACGGCAGCCGATCCGTGCGCGACGGCCTGGGCCAGGCAACTGGCGGGTGCGGAGCCTGCCACCTCGGCCAGCAGGTATCCGGCCAGGGCCGAGTCCCCGGCACCCACGGTGCTGCGGGCGCTCACGGGCGGGTGGGTGGCGTGCCAGGTTCCGGCCGCAGTGGCCAACACGGCACCGTTCGCCCCCAAGGTGGCCAGCACGGCACTGGTTCCGAGCCCAACCAGCCGCAGCGCGGTCAAGGCGGCCAGGCCGGCGTCGGATTCCAAGGCCGCCTCGCTCTCGCGGGAGGTGAGTTCGGCCAGTTCCTCGGCGTTGGGTTTGATGAGGTCCGGGACGCTGTCTTGACCGGCGTCAAAGAGCGCGACCAGCGGGGCCCCGGAGGTGTCCACGGCAATGCGCGGGGCGCTTGGCCCCAGCCTGGAGCGGACTTCGGAGACGAGGGTGGCGTAGAAGTCCTCGTCCACCCCGGGTGGCAGGGATCCGGCCAGCACCAACCAGTCGGCTCCGATGCTATTGCTGAGCACTGCGTCGATGAGGGCACGCTGGTTCTCCCGGGAAAGCAAGGGGCCCGGGGCATTGATCTTGGTGGTGGTGCCGTCGGCCTCGGCCAGGGTCAGGTTGCTGCGCAGCGGCTGGCCAAGGGGTAGGGCCAGGTAGTCGAGCCCGCTATCTGCCAGCCCACGGACGACCGGATCGTGCGGGTCCCCCGGAAGGATGGCCAGGGTTGGCACACCACCTAAATCCAGGGCCCGGGCGACGTTGATGCCCTTGCCTGCGGATTGCGAGGTGTCGGAGTCCGCGCGCTGGACTCCGCCCCGGATTAATGCGTCCCTCAGCTCAATGGTGCGGTCCATGCTGGGGTTCATGGTCAGCGTGATGATCATGCCAACACCACCTCCACATCCGCGATTTCGAGTGCCGCGAGGAGTCCGGCATTCGGTTCTTGCTCGGTCACCAGGGTGTCCACGTCCGACAGGGCAGCAAAACGCACCAACGTACTTTCGCCGAATTTGCTCGAATCAGCCAGCAGCACCACCCGACGCGCGCCGCGCACAATGGCGGTCTTGACGGCGGCCTCGAGCGCATCCGGTGTGCTCAGCCCAAAGGAGGCGTCGATCCCGTTGGTTCCGATGAAGGCGATGTCCGGCCGGAGGGCATCGAGCTGGGCCAGGGTGTGGTGGCCGGTGGCCGCGCTGGTGAGGCCGCGGATCCTTCCGCCGATCAGTTCGAGTTCCAGCGCGGGTGAGACGCGTTGTGCGATAGGCAGGGCGTGGGTGATCACCAGCAGCTCCTCGCGGCGTTGAGGGGTAAGTTCCTGGGCCAAGAGGCCGGCAAGCAGTTCTGTCGTGGTGCCGGCGTCGAGCAGGATCGACGTCGCGCCGCGGGGAATCAACTCCATGGACTTTGCGGCAATGCATTGCTTGGCGCCCAGGTTCTGGGTGGCGCGTGCCGTGTGGCTTTGTTCCGCCGTGCTGGTGTTGGTGGCCGCGACCGCACCGCCATGGACCCGTCGCAGGACTCCAACATGTTCCAGCTGGGCGAGGTCTCGGCGGACGGTTTCGCGGGTGATGCCGAAGCGTTCGGACAACTCCGCGACACCCACCTTGCCCTGCGCAGCAAGCTGCTCTGTGACGATTCGGTGGCGTTCTTCGGCAAACAAGATGTAGACCTTTGGCTAGGTGACGCGAGTCACGACGATCTGTGTTCATATGACTTTAGATGTGGAAACCACACAATGTCAACAGATAACAACACAAAGACAGAAATACACATATCCACGATGGGTCACGGCCGAGAAAGGGTTGGTGATCCACGGCTTGAGGCGCCCGCACGGCGTCCTCCCACGGGAAAAGACCCGCCCGGATCCATGCCCGGGTTCCGACTGTGCGTCGCGCCGTAGTCATCTACGGGTTCCGGTGCGGGTCCTTATCTAGGATGAAGCCATGAACGACGTCATGAAGCTGCGTTTCCTGGCCGCACCAACCGATGTCTCCGAAGACGGGGTCACGGTCCAGGCAGGCCGGGTGCTCGAGTGGATCGACAAGGCCGGGTACGCCTGCGCCGTGGGCTACAGCGGCGGATACTGCGTCACCGCCTACGTCGGCAACGTCCACTTCACCAGGCCCATTGAAAACGGCGACCTCATCGAGGTCACCGCCCGCGTGGTCCACACCGGACGCAGCAGCATGCAGGTGGTCGTCACCGTCGACGCCGCCGATGTGCGAGAACGCATCTTCCGCCCGGCCATGGACTGCATCCTGGTCTTCGTCGCGATGGACGAGGACCGGCGTCCTAAACCGATACCGAACTATGAACCAACCGATGACGAAACCGCCCAGCTGGCACAGGGAGCGGCAGATCGTGTCGCCGGCCGTGCTGGGATCCGCGATGCCATGCGTGCGCAGGAATATACGGACGCAGGAACCCTGCAGCGGGAGACCTTCAGGTTCCTGGCCGCCCCCTCGGACGTGAACTGGGGCGGCAACGCGCACGGCGGGATCGTGATGCGCTGGATCGACGAGGTGGCCCGGGCCTGCGCCATGGCCTGGTGCGGCAAAGATGCGGTGGCCGTCTATTCCGGGGGAATCCATTTCCTGGCCCCGATCCACATCGGGGACATCGTGGAACTTGCGGCACGCCTGATCCACACCGGACCGCACTCCATGCACATCGCGGTGCACGTTCGGGCGAAGGACCCGTGTGCGTCCGAGTGGCGCGAGACCACCCAATGCATGAGCATCTTCGTCTCACGCGATGCCACCGGACACGCCTCTGCGGTGCCGCAGGCGGTACTGCGCAGCGAAGAGGATCACCGCCTCGATGCGCACGCGCTTGACCTGATCAAACAGCGAGCGAAACTCTCACCCATGCCCTTTGCCCAACCCCGGGTGTACTAAGCGTTGCGAGCCCCGCGAACCTGGTGCCCCTCCAGCACATAGAGTGTGGTGGTGAGCACATCCCCATACTTCCAAACCCGCCGCCGCCTC
>JAUNVO010000325.1 GCA_030540695.1 Micrococcaceae bacterium
GAGACCACCACGGGCCGGCTCATCATGCAGTACGCCTCGGAGAACCTGATCCCGGTCACCCTGGAGCTCGGCGGCAAGTCCCCGAACATCTTCTTCGAGGACGTTGCGGCCAAGGACGACGCATTCTACGACAAGGCCCAGGAGGGCTTCACGATGTTCGCGCTGAACCAGGGCGAGGTCTGCACCTGCCCCTCGCGCGCACTGGTCCAGGAGTCCATCTACGACTCGTTCATGGCCGACGTGGTCAAGCGCACCGAAGCCATCAAGGCCGGCAACCCGCTGGACACCGAGACCATGATGGGTGCCCAGGCCTCCAACGACCAGCTGGAAAAGATCCTCTCCTACCTGGACATCGGCAAGGCCGAGGGGGCCAAGGTGCTCACCGGCGGCGGTCGTGCCGAGCTCGGCGGGGACCTGGCCGGCGGCTACTACGTGCAGCCGACCATCTTCGAGGGCCACAACAAGATGCGCATCTTCCAGGAGGAGATCTTCGGCCCCGTCGTTTCGGTCGCCAAGTTCTCCGGCTACGACGATGCCATCGAGATCGCCAACGACACCCTCTACGGCCTGGGCTCGGGTGTGTGGAGCCGCAACGGCAACACCGCCTACCGTGCCGGGCGCGACATCCAAGCCGGACGCGTCTGGTTCAACCAGTACCACGCCTACCCCGCGCACTCCGCGTTCGGCGGCTACAAGTCCTCGGGCATCGGACGTGAGAACCACCTGATGATGCTGGATCACTACCAGCAGACCAAGAACCTGCTGGTCTCCTACTCCGAGGACAAGCTCGGCTTCTTCTAAACACCCACCGGTTCGGGTGTGGCACCCCCCCCGGGCGCCACCCCCGAGCCCCCCAACCATCCATCCCCGACCTCAACCCCCACGCGGTACCCCAAGTACGCAGCACCCTTTCCACCCTTCTTCGGTGGCGTGGGGAATGGGCCAGGTGTGCGCCAAGCACACCGCCCGGTCTTCCGCGCCACCGGTCCAAAGCAAAGGAACCATCCCCATGAGCACCATGCGCGCAGCCATCGTCGAAAAATTCGGCGACGAACTCACCGTCGGCACGGCACAGATCCCCGAGCCGGGCCCGGGCCAGGCACTGGTGAAGGTCATCGCCTCCGGCGTCTGCCACACCGACCTGCACGCCGCCCACGGCGACTGGCCGGTCAAGCCGAAGCTTCCGCTGATCCCGGGCCACGAGGGCGTCGGCCACGTGGAAAAGATCGGTCCGGGCGTCACCGAGGTCAAGGTCGGGGACCTGGTCGGCAACGCCTGGCTGGCCAACGCCTGCGGCAGCTGCGAATTCTGCCGCACCGGCTGGGAAACGCTCTGCGAGTCCCAGCAGAACGGCGGCTACTCGGTGGACGGGTCCTTCGGTGAATACATGCTGGTCGAGGCGAAGTTCGCCGCACACATCCCCGAGGGCTCGGACCCCTATGAGATCGCCCCGGTGCTCTGCGCCGGCGTGACCGTATACAAGGGCCTGAAGCAGACCGAGGTGAAGCCCGGGCAATGGGTCGTCATCTCCGGGATCGGCGGCCTGGGACACATCGCGGTGCAGTACGCGGTGGCCATGGGCATGCGCGTCGTCGCCGTCGACGTCGCCGAGGAAAAGCTGGCGCTGGCCCGCAGCCACGGCGCCGAGGTCACCGTCAACGCCTTCGCCGAGGACCCGGCGGAGGCCATCCAGAAGGCCGTCGGCGGCGCCCACGGCGTGCTGGTCACCGCGGTGCACCCGGCGGCGTTCGGCCAGGCGATTTCGATGACCCGGCGCGGCGGGACCATCGTGTTCAACGGCCTGCCGCCGGGGGACTTCCCCGCCCCGATCTTCGACATCGTGCTCAAGGGACTGACGATCCGCGGTTCGATCGTGGGCACCCGCCAGGACATGATCGAGGCGTTGGAGTTCTATGCGGCCGGCAAGATCAAGCCGACCTTCAGCACCCGTCCGCTCGAGGACATCAACGCGATCCTCGATGAGATGGTCCACGCGAAGATCGATGGCCGCGTGGTCATCGACTACGCAAGCAAGTAACCAAAGACCCCTCCCGCCTTGCCTGGAACACGGGCGGGAGGAGCAGCAACGGGTTCCACACCTTCGCCCGGCACCGGACCTTCAAGACGGTGCCGGGCGGTGGTGTTCGTGGAACCAAAGGCAAGAACGAAGACAGGGGAGCAAGACCATGGACGGTGTCATTGAATCCAGGCCCGTGATCGAGGGAGAGGAATTCTCCCGGGTGGCACTGGCACCGGCGGCCGGTGAGCTGCTGGCCACGCTGTGGGGGCGCAACGGTCCGTTGATGTTCCACCAGTCCGGTGGGTGCTGCGACGGATCCTCCCCGATGTGCTTCCCCGACGGGGAGTTCAAGACCGGGGACTCGGACATCCTGCTGGGGACCTTCGCGTTGCCCGGCGCGGACGGCGCGGTGCTCGGGGACCTGGACTTCTGGATGTCGAAGGAACAGTTCGAGTACTGGAAGCACACCAAGCTCACCATCGACGTGGTTGACGG
>JAUNVO010000326.1 GCA_030540695.1 Micrococcaceae bacterium
ACTCGCTGATATCGCTGGGGAACTCGGTGGAAGTGGCGTTGATTTGTTCCATCAGAGCGCGTGGCGCGAAGTTGATCACGAATTCGCCGGTGGATTCAATGTTTCGCAAGGTGTCCTTGCGTGTCACCGAGGTGAACTGAACGATTCCGGGGTCGGAGGAAGCAACCGTGAAGAATGAGTGCGGGGCCAGATTTGCCACGCCCGCGTCGTTCAGCGTGGATACCCAAGCAATCGGTCGCGGGATGACCAGTGAGGTCAAAAGTCGGTAGACACTTCGGGCCGGCAGGTTTCCGGCATCGAGTTCAAGGCGCATGCTCCCAGCAAAACACATCGGGATACCTGCGGCCAACGTCCGGCTCAGTCGCGAAGCCAGAAGAAGGCCCGCTCGATGGTTTCCCTCGCGCCGTGCTTGGTGACCGGTCCGTGAGCCACCACGACCTTGTCGAAGTCCCACGCCAAGATCTGTTCGACCGAATCCCTGGCTGCTGCCTTGTCCCGGAAGGACAGCCGGATGTCACGCGCGGTGCCGCCCCACGGAGCACCCACCCCACCCAGGGCAATCAGTGCATTTCGAAGGGGCCGGCCCTGTTGCGGCTGATGGATCTGGATCACGTCTTCGATCAGCACCGTGCCCGATGCGCGGTGGAAGAAAACCGCTTCGTTCAACAAGCGGCTGCCGCGCAGCATGACGTGCTCAAGGTCCGGCGCCCAGCGCCCTTGGCCAGTGCCATCGAGAATACCGGCCAAGGGGAGGTCCCCCTTCTTCAACGTGATCGGGGTGATCGGGCTCGACCACAATTCAGCCTCGGGGAAAAGCAAATGCCACCAGCTGAGCCGCCAGAAGTGTCGGGGTGTGGGGGAGAGAAGATACCGGATCGGACCGAGAGCGGCAATGTCCCGAAGCGTTGCAAACGGCACCGGAACCGGTGAGGCTATCCAGACCGATCCGTCGCCGAGCTTCACCACCGACATGCGGGTCTCGAAATGCATCCCCATGTCGCGGACCACCGGGCCGTCACACAGGAACAGGCCGCCACCCAGCGGCTCCAATGCTGCCATGCCCATACTTTAGGCACGCTCCACTGCACCGGTCCATGGTCTTTGGTCCTGGTCCAGTTGGCGATGTGCCTACGGGATCGCGGCGCAGACCGTGGAGGTCCGTAGCTGCCCTCGAACGCCGGCGGTCATTTCAACCCCGGCCGGAGGGGCGTAGTCCTAGGGCCGTGTCCGGTTCGCGGTGCGCAGGGTCTTTACCAGTGCCGCGACCTGCCAAACGAGACCGTAGGCCACCAGCACGATGATCAAGGCAGCCCCGCCACGGGTGATGGCGATCCACAAGAACGATTCGACGCTGAGCCCGGCATCCGAGGAAAGCCCGCCGGCCACCGCCAGTCCCGCCACCACCAGCGTGGGCACCAACAGCAGCGCTCCGACCAGCGTTGCCCGTAGGGCAACGCCCTGAGTGCGTTGCTCTTGGACAGGCACCGGGGTCGCCTTTAGCCGCTTGAGATACCACCGCAGGATGATCAAGAGTCCGAGGACGGTGCTGAGATGCTGCAGGATCCGGTAGATCGGGAAGCCGCTGATGACCTCGGTGCCAAGGAAGGGGAGCTGTTGGACCACCCAGCCATGGGAATGGGTGAAGGCGTCCCATGCGATATGGGTGAAAAGTCCGAGCATCAAGGAATAGAAGATCCACAACGCAATGCGTGCGCTGCTGGGTTTGCGCCCCGCGGGCTCGGTCTTGGCGGGCACCCACGAATCGGGCGTTGCCCAACGCAGGGGGCGCGCCACCAACCACAGGAAGCCACAGAGAACCAGGGCCAACGGCAGGCCCACGGAAAGGATCTGCGTCAAGTCATGCGAGTTGCTGCCGTTGAGAATCGGTTCGTACCAAGCATCGCTGGTGGAGGACACCATGGCGAAATACGGGAGGTCCGGCGCCATCGCACCGGCCACCAAGGCGATCGGCACGAAGGGTTGGCGCAGGAAGGGCAGGACGGCGGCCGGGTGGGCCAGGGTGAATGGCAAGAGGATCCTCGGAAAGTTGCGTCGGATCCCACGGGGCGACTGGTTTTTGTTGCGGATGGGTCCGGCCTCTAGCCTATCCCCATTTAGTTGGCGCGTGCCGACGGGCTATTGGCCGGCGGCAGCGGGGCCAGTGGCCCGGACTGCCGTGCTTCGCCGTGATCTCGGGGACCGGCCCGGCTACCTCGGGGAAGGACCAGGGCTTCCCCTGATACCGGACGGGAGAGCAAGGGCATAGGCTGAATCGCAACCACCTGACAGGAGCCTTCCATGAGCATCGCTTTCGCGACTGCGCCGCAGCTGACGGTGTCGGCGGGCCGTGGGGACCGCGAATGAAGGATTCCCTGTACCTTCGATATGCCTATAACGACTTGGTCCGAAACAAGGGCGTCAACGCATCGCTGTTTGTCATCTTCATTATCAGCGCTTTCTTGATGTCCACCGGGGCGATGGTGATGGAACGTTCGGTCGGTTCGGTCGATGCAC
>JAUNVO010000327.1 GCA_030540695.1 Micrococcaceae bacterium
GGAAACCGACTGTAATGGCTGATTACCGACACATCATGTCCCTGCTGGTGCGGGGCTATTCTTATCGGGACGTCCAAGCGTTGGTGGGGTGTTCGCATCGCACGATCGCGAAGGCCCGCCAGATCCTTGGGGTTGAGGTGTTCACGACCGAGGAGCAGATCAAGGCGTTGACGGCGGAGGACGTGGACCGGTTGTTCACGGACGGACGTAAGGCAGCGTCTGGTGAGTTCGTCCCGATCGATATCGAGGCGGTGGTCGCGGCCAGGATTGGCCGTAAGAAGCCGCCGTTGAAGGTGTTGTGGGCCCGCTACCTCGAGAACCCGGTGGCTGGGACGGCACGGTTTTATGGGTATGACCGGTTCTGCGAGATCGTGGCGGAGCATGTGCGTGCTCATGATTTGACCAGTCCCATCACTCACGCGCCGGGGCGCACGATGCAGGTCGATTGGGCTGGGACACGGATGGCGCTGACGGACCCGATCACGCGGGATACGAGGCAAGTCTCGGTGTTCGTGGCGTCGTTGCCGTATTCAGGGATGATCTTTGCCCACGGCTTCCTTGACGAGAAAATGGCGGCATGGTGCGACGCGCACCGGCGTGCCTTTGAGTACTTTGATGGGGTCTGCCAAGTCATCGTGCCTGACAACGCATCGACGGCATCGAACCAGATCAGCCGGTATGAAAAAGTCAGGGACGTGAACCAGTCCTATGCCGCGTTCTTGGAGTATTACCAGTGCGCGGCCGCCCCGACCCAAGCCGCTGCACCGAAGCACAAAGGCAACGTCGAGGCTGGTGTGAAGGTCGTGACGAACTAGGTCATTCACTACCTGGCTGATCGTCGTTTCTCGGACCTTGATGAGTTGAACGAGGCCGTCGCCGAACAGGTGGAAGTCATCAATGAACGGACCCCGTTCCGTGGTGAGGCCCGATCCCGCCGGGCCTGGTTCGAAGAGATGGAACGGGCCGAGTTGATGGAGTTGCCGGCGCAGCGGTGGCAGCAGGTGGAGTGGCGCAAGGCCAAGGTCTCCCGGGACTGGCATGTGCAGGTTGATACAGCTAAATATTCGGTTCCGCACGAGCACGCCGGGCAGGTGTTGGATGTGTGGATTGTTGGTGAGCAGGTCACGATCCTGGCCGGCGGGGACATTGTCGCCACCCACCAGCGTGCTGCCCGGCGCAACAGCTTTGTCACCGACGCTTCCCATGCCCCGGCCGGGTATGAGGACACGTCATTGTTGTGGACCAGGGCCTACTTCCTGCGGCAGGCGAGCAAGGTTGGCCCTTACACGGTGCAGGCGTTGACGCAGTTGTTGGACCGGTTGAAGATCGAGGCTCAGGGGTACCGCTCCTGCATGAACATCCTGGGCCTGGGCAAGGGCAATAACCGCAGCCTTCCTCGAGGCAGCCTGCCGGACCCTGTGCACCCACGAACCTGTGAGGCTGATCAGCTACACGGCGATCAAGCACCAGATCAGCCTGGAGCGGGCATCCCGTACCGGTCGCCCCTTGGTGCAAGGCCCACCTGCGCACGGTCCCGGCATACTACCGGCGGCCTCGGCGCTGGGTCGCCGGGACACCCGGGGAGCACATCTGGGTGGGATATCCCAGTTCAGTCTGGAGGCCTTGACCGGCACCACCGGTACCGCGGATGGGAAGGAGGGTAGCCGTGCTTGATAACCACCTCACTGAAGACGACATGGGCTTGTTCACGAGGTTGAGGATGACCGCGTTCGGGCAGGCCGTGATCGATATCGCCAACGATCCTGCCTGTGACACCTGGACGTTTTCCAAGAAGGTCCGGCACGCGCTGGAATTGGAAACCACGGCCCGGTCACAGCGGCGGATCTTGAAGCTGCTCAAGGAATCGAAGACACCGAATCTGGCTGCCTGTGTTGAGGAAATCCACTACCTTCCCGATCGGACACTGAACCGCAACGTCATCGAACGGCTCGCTTCCTGCCGGTGGATCGAGAACGCCACGAACCTGGTCATTCTCGGCAAATCCAGTGTTGGCAAGTCATATCTGGCCCAGGCCATGGTCAACGCAGCCTGCCGCCGCGGCTACACCGCACGGTATTACCGACTCGATGACCTAGCGAACACACTGGCCGTCTACCACCACACCGACCCGGAGCGGCTGGCATTCCTAGGCACCCTGCACGACTGCGATGTTCTTTTCCTAGATGACTTTTTGACCACGCCGATCACCCCGGAAACGGCAAGTGAATTACTGAACATCCTCGCTGCCAGGGAGAACCGCGGCTCGACCGTCGTCAGCTCCCAGTTCGACCCCGAGGACTGGTACAAATCACTGCACGACACCGTCATCGCAGAATCCATCCTCAACCGCATCGTCTCCACCAGCGAGATCATCCAGCTCGACGGACCAAACATGCGCCAACACACCCACAAGCAACGTGAAGGCGGCGCCACCCAGAAATAGAAAACAGCGGCGTGGGACCCGGCGGGGCCGCGGCCCCCCACCCCCCCCCCCCCCCCCCCCCC
>JAUNVO010000328.1 GCA_030540695.1 Micrococcaceae bacterium
GAGACGCTGGACTACAGCAACTACATTGCGGTGCAAAGGACAAACGCGTGAAGATTCTGGATCTCACACCACGAACCGTTCACCTCAACTTTCGTGGAACCTCCTTAGATGGTTCGATTAGGCCGGCCGATTTTCCTCAACCATTGTTGGCAGCAGAGTTGGCGGATGAATATCTGGGGATGTTCCTGACGTTGGGCCTCGCTCACGGGACGATATACAACCACCGAAAAGCGCTTCTCAGCCTCTTGAATGCTTTGCCGGTGTCCCTGAAGAAATCTTCAAGTCTGGAAACCAACGATGCTGCCGTCGTCGACGCCTTCTACCAGTGGGAAGTTGAACTTGGCGAAAAATACCGTCCTACGAGTCACCTGCCGGCCGAATTCCCCACGGTAATCCGTCGCTTGGTCCGCCGCCGTCTCGATACGGGAAAACCGACCTCGGCCCATGCCCAGCGGTGGGCTCTGGGTAGCAATCTCCACCAGGGCGGTGTTGACCGGCCATTGGACGAGTTCTCCAACGCAGAACGCCTCGGCATCCGGGACGGATGCCGACTTCGCATCCGCACCATGGAACAGCGACTTGAACGTGGACGCAGCCTCCTGGAAGCTGGCCGGGACCCCAGAGTGCATGGTTGGTCGAGTCTCTCGAACATGGTCTGGGGGACGCATCATCTCGCCACGGAAGGTATCCCCAGCATCCTTAACGACATTTCACAGTCCTTTGATGCATTGAGCGAGTCTGAGCAGGGAGAGCTCGGCGGTCCTCACCCCCATGGAAAGGGGAGATCATTTCACATCGTCCGAAACCTCATGAGTTTGCTCTACCCAACAGCCCTGGACCTCAATGCCTACAGGGCACTTCTCCAACTTGAAACAGGTGCAGCACCCGAGGAGATTACGGACATAAAGCCCAGTGAGCTTCAATGGCATGACGGCTCAATCCACGCCGCGCTCCACAAGAACCGAGCCCATAGAACGCGAAGAACCAAGCTCAAGACCTCCGGGAACAATGCTCAAGTTCGGGAAGGCTGGCGCGGAGGTGACTTGGTTCATGGACTTCTCGGCGCGATGCGGCTGACACAAGAACTGCTCGGGAAGGACATCGATTCACTGTTCCCCGTCGCCCGGCGAACAGGCAGCGTCATCACAAAGCATCAGGAGCACTTCCAAAGCGTCAACTTCTCCTCATTGGTCAATACCCTGCCGACTTCCATCTCACGTCCCTATGATCCGCGAAGACTGCGGAAGACGGTTAAAACCGCCCGGGCAGCTGTTCTTCAAAGCGCTGCCGCCGCCGCCGGCGATGACCACACAATCGCTGTCTTCCAACGCCATTACGCCCAGTCCACCACCGTCCATATCCTGGCGGCAAACGCCGTAACAACGGCCCAGCAACAAGTATTCGAGCGAGCAACCCGTGGGCCAACGTTCATCCCGTTGCCGGCGAAAGAAGCCCTGGCTGGCGGATTCCCCACAGACATCCAAGCTGCGGCGTCAAAAGTGGCCACGGAGGCGGAAGCCGACGCAGGCATGACCGTTGCCCAATGCAGCGATCCATATTCGTCCCCTTATGGCAACGAAAATCAGCTCTGTCAGGTTCGGCCCACCATGTGTTTCGCCTGTCCGAACGCCATTGTCTTCTCGGACCACCTGCCCAGGCTGATCGCCTACCGAGGGATTCTCGAAACCCATCAGCGCGAAATGCCCCCAACAGTCTTCGCTGCAGGCCATGGTCAACAGCTGAGAAATCTGGATCGGATTCTTGGCGAATTTCCCGCCGAGGAAATCGCCCAGGCCAACACCATCCTTGAATCGTCGCTCCCCAAGATCCACATCCCTTTGTCTCAGAGAGGAACACACCTATGAGCCGCCCTTCACCGCTCCGCCACTCCGCAGCCCGCCGGAGCGATATCTTTGACGACCACGAATCCGTCATTCAGGGTCAATATTTGGAGAACGACCACCCAGTCCCGTCCTTCGGTGACACCAGCCAGTGGGACCTCCGCGCTCTTGGCTGGAGCCCCAACACCGGTCGACAGACACATGCCGTCAATTTCCACGACTACACCGGGATATGGAACCTGCGCGCCCGGGAAATCTCCATGGCCATGCTGAACCCAACCCACTCGGCGTTGAGATCTGCAGGACTGTTCCGAAACAAAGTACCAGCGCATCCCAAAACGGTCCGCATGAAAATTGATGCACTCCGAAGGTTCGTCGACTGGCTAACCTCAACCACACGAGGGAACGACCTGCAGTCCCTCCAACAACATGACTTCGACGAATTCCTAACCCACCTAAAGCAGTCCACCAGCCCGTCAACAACGCGCATGTGTATTGCAGCGATCCGCGAACTTCACGAATACTCAACTGTCCTCACCGGCGGCGGGATGACGTTTCGCCCCTGGGGAGACGCCACCACGTTGGTCGTGTCCGGGCAAAAAAACAGAGGGGAACTAACGACGCCGGTCATCCCTCCCGAAGTCTGGTGGCCCCT
>JAUNVO010000038.1 GCA_030540695.1 Micrococcaceae bacterium
AGATCGCCTCGTTGGACAGGGCGGAGCCGTCGGCGTGGTGCCCGCAAAGCACCGCGTTGAAGGCCTTTTCCTTGACGTCGGCCTCGGGGCGTGCGGCCAGGGCGAGCAGGCGTCCGGCGGTGGACACCGCCGAGGGACGGGCCGCGGCGTCGGCTTCCAAGCCGGCCAGTGCTTCGTCGTCCAGCCCTCCGGTGGCGGCCTTGGCGGCCCACAGGGCCCAGCGCAGTTCCTCGTCAACCACCAGGCCGGCGAAACGCGTCTCCCCGGCCAGCAGCGAGTCGACGATCGGGCCGGCTACCCCGCCGCGCGCCAGCACCGCCAGGGCCCGTGCGGCCGCGATCTGCCCGTCGCCACCTGCCTCGGCACGCTCCAGCCAGCCGGTGATGGAGTCTGCCAGCGCTTGGCGCTGAAGGGCGCGCTGGGCCGGTGGCAGGTACTGGGTGATGGCCGTGGTTGCCTGGGCCAGGACCTGGGCGAAGACCGAGACCTCTGTCAGGGAGCCGGCATGCGCGCGTACCGCGGCCAGGAATTCGGGCGCCGGGAGCCGTGCATCACGCACCATGTTCCACAGGGCCGCCCAGCAGGTGGCGCGGGCCAGCGGATCGGCCAGCGTCCCCAGATGGCCAAGCAGGGTGGCCAGGGAAACCTCGTCGAAGTCGAGGATCGCGTAGGTGTCATCGCCGTCGTTGGGCAGGATCAGATCCGGGCGTGCCGCCCCGGTGAGGAAGGGCAGCTCGATGCCGGTGCCGGTGAGTTCCACCCGATGGCTGGCGGTGCGGGTGAGGTTGCCCTCGACGAGGTCGAACAGGCCGACGTTGAGCACGTGCGGGTGCTCGATCGGCGCACCGGTGATCGGATCGGTGCCGGACTGCGTGAGCCTTGCAGCGGTGATGGTGCCATCGGACATCTTCAGCTCCAGCCCCAGGCGCGGCACCCCGGCGGTCTTCAGCCACGCATCGGCCCAGGCGCCCATGTCGCGGCCCGAGGCTTCGGCCAGGGCGATCAGGAAATCGGTGAGCGTGGTGTTGGCGTAGGCGTGGGCGCGGAAGTAGCTGCGGGCGGCATCGCGGAAGGCGTCGGCCCCCACGTAGGCGGCCAGTTGCTTGAGCACCGAGGCGCCCTTGGCGTAGGTGATCCCGTCGAAGTTCTGCTTCGCGGCCTCCAGATCGGTGATGTCCGCGACGATCGGGTGGGTCGATGGCAGCTGGTCGGCGACATAGGCCCAGCCCTTGCGGCGGTTGGCGAAGGTGGTCCACGCGGTGGTGAACTCGGTGGCCTCGGCGTTGGCCAGGGTACCGATGTAGTCCGCGAAGGACTCCTTGAGCCAGAGGTCGTCCCACCAGGCCATGGTGACCAGGTCGCCAAACCACATGTGCACCATCTCGTGCATCAAGGTGTTGGAACGCTGCTCATGCTGCGCCTCGGTGGCCCGGGAGGTGAACACGTAGGACTCGGTGAAGGTCACCAGTCCGGGGTTCTCCATGGCGCCGAGGTTGTATTCGGGGACGAACGCCGAATCGTATTTGCCCCACGGGTAGGGGTAGTCAAAGAGCTCGTGGAAGAAGTCCAGTCCCTTCTTGGTCAGATCCAGGATGTTCTGCGCGTCGAAGTGCTCGGCAAGTGAGGCGCGGCAGCTCGCGTTCAACGGCACCACCAGCTCGGTCCCGTCCTGCAGGGTGCGGCTGTAGGAATCGGTCGCCACGAAGTAGGGCCCGGCCAGCACCGTGGTGATGTAGGTCGAGATCGGCAAGGTCGGGGCGAAACGCGTTGTCGCCGTGCCGTCCCCGTGGTCCTGGCGCTCGGCGGCTTCCTGGTTGGAGCCGACGTGCCAGTCATGGGGTGCTCGCACGATGAAGGTGAACGGCGCCTTCAAATCGGGCTGTTCGAAGTTCGCGTAGACGCGGCGCGCATCGGCGGGCTCGAACTGGGTGTAGCAGTATGTCTGTCCGTCGGCGGGATCCACATAGCGGTGCAGCCCCTCGCCGCTTCGCGAATATTTCGCATGCCCGTCGATGACCACGGTGTTCACCGCGTCAGCGCCCTGGACCAGGGCGTCGAGGTAGATACGTGAGCCGTCGACGGATTGCGCAAGGTCAACGGCCGCCCCGTTGAGCGTGACCGACTCCACGGATTCGTGGATGAAGTCCAGGAACGTCGCGCCGGTGCCGTGGGCCTCGAGGACCAGGGTGGTCGTGGAGCGGTACCCGGTGACGGCCGCATCCTGCGCCTGGCCCAGGTCGAGCTCCACCTGGTAGGAGAGCACCTTAAGGGTCTGTGCGCGCCACGCTGCTTCGTCGCGGGAGAGGTTTTCGTTTGGGCCTGAGATTCTTTGCATGTGATCCACCAGACCATTCAAACATGAAACGAGCGTTTGAGAGTCGTGGGTCGTGGCGGGGCGCCAACGCGGACCGCGGGCAACGAGGCCACCCCTTGCGGGGTGTCCGACGGGGCGGACCGCAACGGGGCCCGGGACTTGCTACCAGGGGGAGGGCTCGTAGTCCTTGAGGAAGCAGCCGAAGAGGTCGATGCCACGCTCGCCGTCGACGATGGGCTGGTAGACCCGGGCGGCGCCGTCGATCAAGTCAAGCGGCGCATGCCAGCCCTCGGCAACCATGCGGACCTTGGAATCGTGCGGACGCTCGTCGGTGATCCATCCGGTGTCCACCGCGGAGAGCAGGATCCGGTCCGTGGCCAGCATTTCCTCGGCACTGGTTCGGGTGAGCATGTTCAGCGAAGCCTTGGCCATGTTCGTGTGCGGATGCCCGGCGCCCTTGTAACGGCGGGAGAACTGGCCCTCCATGGCAGAGACATTCACGATGTATTTGCGGTGCGCTTCGCTGGCAGCCAGCGCCGGACGTAGCCTCGAGGCCAGCAGGAACGGGGCGGTGACGTTGCACAACTGGACCTCGAGCATTTCCAGCGCATCCACATCGCCCAGGATCTGCGTCCAGGAATTCTCCGTCACGACATCGGGCACCATCCCGCCGGCGTCGATGGCCGTGCCGGAGGCAATGCGCTCCAGCGTGGCCGAACCCGCCTTCATGGCCAGGTCCGCCACGGACTGCGCGTCGTAGCTGGTTTCGGTCGCCGGGACCAAGAGCGCCGAATCCTCGAGGCGGAAAGCGCTGGCCAGGGCGCGCGGGTGCTCGGAGGGCGGACTGCTCTGGCCCCATACCTCCGGCCCCCCGTGGGCGAATTCAAGTTCCGCCGGCAGTGGCTGGTTCTCGGACTCGATCAGGTGCAGATAGGAGTTCGAGGTGCGACGCACCGTCTGGGCGGCGTTGTTGATCAAGATATCCAGTGGCCCCTCGGCGGCAACCCGGTCGGCCAGGGAGATGACCTGGGAGGGGTCACGCAGGTCGATACCCACGATGCGCAACCGGTGGATCCACTCGGCGGAGTCTTCCAGGGCGGCGAAGCGGCGGGCGGCATCACGGGGGAAACGCGTGGTGATCGTGGTGTGGGCCCCGTCGCGCAGCAGGCGCAGGGCGATGTGCATGCCGATCTTGGCGCGTCCGCCGGTGAGCAGCGCACGCTTTGCGGACAGGTCGGTGCGGGCGTCGCGGCGATCCCGACCGGCCGCGGCGCATTCGGGGCACAGGTAATGGTGGAAGGCGTCGACGGTGGTGTAGCGCTGCTTGCAGATGTAGCAGCCCCGGGGCTTGATGTACTCCCCGGCGGTGTGTGCCTCGGTGGGCGTGCTGAGGTCAAGGCCGAGGGTCTCGTCATCCAGGCGCTGCGGGGAGCCGGTGGCCGTGCGTTCGACGACGGCCCGGTCCGCGGCGTTGATCGCCGAACGCTTCTCGTTCTTGCGGTGGCGCTTGGCCGCCTTGAACATCTTTCCCGTCGCCCGGCGCACGGCGATGTGGCGTTCGTCCTCGGGTTCGAGCTGGTGCACCAGGCCCAGCACCTTGATGGCGGCCTCGAGTTCGGCAGCGGTGAATGGGGCTTCGGTGCCGGCCTGGGCGGCCTGCGAAAAATTCTCAGTCATGTCGCCGTCAAGTCTACCGGCCGATCCATGGGCCGATGGCACCGATTCACCGGGCCCTGCGGCACGTGCGGTGCACGCCGGTCGATGGGCCGCGGTTCAAGCCGGCGTCCCGGAAAACCACCCGTGGCGGCCGTGCTTTTCCCGCCCCGGAACCAGGGCATCGAAGAGCGGGCGGGATGCTGCGGTGGTTGGTCGATGCCCGATGCCCGATGCCCGACGTCCGAGGTCTGTGATGGTCGTTCCCCGGCAGCTGGGCCGCGAAGCACTCACGTACGAGAAATCCCACGCCCATTCATCGCCTTGGTGCCACGCACGCATCCAGGCCACACGCAGCGAACCGGAGATGGGAACAGGGGCGCTCGGGGAGTCCGCGGCCACGGACCGCGGTGCGATCGCGATGAATGGATGTGTGGGGCGGGCCACGGTGGCATCCAGAAAGCCAGGCGCCCTGCGTCCCGTGAACGACCAGGTCCGCTCCGACGAGCTCACCAGGGGGCAAGAGGCTCCGGGCCAGGAAGGATTCCGTCCGCGAAACGCAAACGCCGGCGGATTAGTGCCATTCCCGATCAACCCGGTCCGAGGCAAGTGGGAAGCAATGGTGTGTGGTTGGATCCGGGGACGAAACGCCACCAAGGCGTGGCGGGCGGGATTGCCCCTACCCGCCAGGCCGCGACGCGTGGAGCCTGTTGAAGGCCGGGATGGCCTCGGCCAGGGCTAGGACTGGTTCTCCGCCTTCAATGCCGCCAAGCGCGCCTCGATGTCGGAGGCAGCCGGGGCTTCCTCGATCGCCGGATCGGGGGATGACTGCTCGAGGATGTTGCTTTCAGCCTTCATCGCGGCCAAGCGTGCTTCGACCTCGGTTGTTTCACCCAGATCCTCCAGGGAGGCGAACTGTGCATCAAGCGAGGACGAGGCGAGCTCGGCCGCACCGCGCACCTTTGCCTCGTCGGCCCGGATCTTGGCTTCGAACCGGCCGATCTCGGAGGTCGGATCGCTCATGTCCAGGGCCTTGACGGCATCCATCATCTGGCCCTGGGTCTTTGCATTGCGCGCACGCGCCACCAGCTCATCGCGCTTGGAAACCAATTCCTGCCGCTTGGTCGACATGGTGTTCAGCCCGGTCTTGAGCTGCTCGACGACCTTGCGCTGGGAAACGATGTTTGGTTCGGCGTTGGCAGCCTTCTTCTCGCTGGCCATCTGGCGCTGGATAGCCACGGTGGCGAGCCTGTTGAACTTCTCGGCGTTCGGGGCATCGCCGGCCGTTGCGTACTCCTCGGCCTTGTTCGAGGCGGCAAGCGCCTTGGTGCCCCACTGCCGGGCATCTTCCACCGCGGTCTTGTGGTCGTCCTCAAGCATCCGCAGGTTGCCGATGGTCTGCGCGACGGCAGTCTCGGCCTTGGCGATGTTCTCGGTGTAATCTCGCACGTTCTGGTCCAGCATCTTCTGCGGGTCTTCCAGCGCATCCAGTGCGGCGTTGGCGTTTGCCCTGCCGATTCCGAACAGGCGAGCAAAAATTGAGTTCTTCTTCATGGGGTGAGCGTTGCCCTTTCGTAAGCCGCGTTGCCTTAACCCTATGGCAATCTCGCGCCGGATCGAACCCCGGGCCAGGGCCCGAGGATGTTCGCGGATTCTCCGCCGGGGGTCTATCCGGCCGGGACGACAAGCCGCTCGGACTGGTGCGGGGTTCGGTCCTGCTGGTTCCGGGCCATGCATCCGGGCCCTTGTTTTTGGGCGGAGCGGGATCGGGGCATGCCGGGCATCCCCATGGGACGGTCGACACCTTGCCAGCGCGTTGCAGTGGTGCTTGGGTGGTTCCATGAGGCTGAGAAATGCCGGTTCCGTCTGGCCCGTGGTGCATCACGAACGCATGGCCCTGCTGCGGGACCTGGAGGATCTGGCACCCGTGAAGTGGCAGACCCCCTCGTTGTGTGTTGGCTGGGACGTGCATGAGGTGTTGGCCCACTTGATTGATGCGGCAGGCACGACCCGACGGGGATTCATCCGCCGGATGGTGGCTTCCGGCCTGGATTTCGACAAGGACAATGCGGTGGGCCTCACCAGGGAATTGCGTTCGGACCCGCAGGAAACGCTGGTCGCGTTCGCGGCGGTACTCGGACGCACGAGCACCCCGCCGGCCCCGTTGGCCACCCGGCTGGTGGAGGCTTTTGCGCACGGGGAGGACATCCGCCGTCCGCTGTTGATCAGGCGCAACTACCCGCCAACCCACGTCGCCATCGCCTTGGCCCACCAACTCAAGACGAGCGTCAAGTTCGGCGGCGCCAGGGAACCGGTCGCAGGATCGCGATTGGTGGGCACCGACGTCGAGTTCAGCCACGGTGCGGGGCCGGAAGTCCGCGGGCGTGGCATTGATCTGCTGCTCGCGGTCTGCGGCCGACCGGTGCGAAGCGGCCTATTGGCCGGGGAGGGGGTTTCGGGCCTGGCAGCACGCATTGCCGCCAAGCCGTAAGGTGCGTGGGGCGGGCGCCGAAGCCAACATGGCCTTCGGCGCCCGCTCCACCTGCGCGGTTGCGCGTGCGGCTAGCGGTGCTACTTTTTCTTGGCTCCGTGCTGGGCAGCCTTCTTGGCTGCCTTCTGCCGGGCGATCAGCACTTTTTCGTCGACGGGGGCATCGGCGCTGGCGCGCAAGCGCCGGTAGTACTGCTGGGCCTCGTCCTGGCGCTTGGATTCGCGGTCATCGGCAATGATGGCCGCGCGCAGGTGCTCGGGGCCGTAGCCAAAGGCATCAACCAGGTCCTGCGCGTGTGGGCGCAGGCGCGCCAGCAGGATATTGATGTATCCGGGAAGGGTGCGGGCACGCTGCATCGACAGGTGCCCGTTCATCAGGTACCAGCCGAGGTTCTCCTCGATCAGCGAGAGCGCGTAGACGTCGCGCAGCCAGGTCAGCACCGTGCGTGTTCCGGCGTCGGCTGTCTTCTCCAGCGCGGAGGTGAAGGCCTCCCAGCGCAGCAGTTCGCCGTGCGCGCGGGCCGCGGCGATCAGCGCATTCTGGTTTTCGTTGAACACCGCGGCGGCTGCGCCGCGATCCTTGGGGTCGACCCCGCGCATCTCGTCGGCGATCTGGGCGACCATGGTCTTGATCCGGTCGGTGAGCAAGGCACGCTGGTTCGCGGTCTCCTTGAAGAAGTTCGCGCTCTTGCGCTCGTCCCCGGTGTCGGCCACGAACTGTGCCACCGAGCGGAGCCCGGTGCGGTGCAAGGCCACGTTTTCGGCCTGTTTGACGACGTAGCGGGCCATCACCCCGGCATTGAATTGGCGGAACTCCTGCCCATAGTCGGTGAGCAGCCGCTTTCCGACCAACTGCAGCAACACGTTGTTGTCGCCCTCGAAGGTGGCGTAGACATCCAGGTCCGCACGCAACCCGGTGAGGCGGTTCTCTGCGATGAAGCCGGCGCCGCCGCAGGCCTCGCGTGCCTCCTGGAGGGTGTCCAGCGCATCCCAGGTGCTCAGCGACTTCAACGCGGCTGCCAGGGTTTCGAGGTCTTGGCGGTCCGCATCGGTGTCGGTGGCCCCGGAGAAGACGCCGTCGAACTTCTCCAGCAGCTCCTCGTGGGCGAAGGATGCCGCATAGGTGCGTGCCAGGCGGGGGATCAACCGGCGCTGGTGGCGTTGGTAATCCATGAGCGTTTCCTCGATGGTGTCCGAGGAGGCATTGAATTGGCGACGTTGGTTGCCGTAGGTGACCGCTATCTGCAGGGCGATCTTCGAGGCGGAGGTTGCCGCACCGTCAAGTGACACGCGGCCCTGGACCAGGGTGCCGAGCATGGTGAAGAAGCGCCGGCCGGGGGAGTTGATGGGGGAGGAGTAGGTGCCGTCGACCGCGACATCGCCGTAGCGGTTGAGCAGGTTGGTGCGCGGGATGCGCACATCGGTGAAGTGCAGGCGGCCGTTGTCGATGCCGTTCAGACCTCCCTTGAGACCGTCGTCTTCGCCTCCGACGCCGGGCAGGAAGCCGTTTTCGTCACGGATGTCGACGTAGAAGGCGTGTACGCCGTGGTTCACTCCGGCGGTGATGAGCTGGGCGAATACCACCGCTGCCTTGCCGTGCAGTCCGGCGTTGCCGAGGTATTCCTTCCACGCCGCCTTGAACGGGGTGTTGATGCTGAATTCCTGCGTGCCGGGATCATAGGTGGCGGTGGTGCCGATGGAGGCCACATCCGAGCCGTGCCCGATTTCCGTCATGGCGAAGGCGCCGGGGATTTCCATGTTCATGATGCCCGGCAGCCACTTGTCCTGGTGCTCTTCGGTGCCCAGGTGCAGCACTGCGGAACCGAAGAGGCCCCACTGGACGCCGGCCTTGATCTGCAGGGACGGGTCGGCGGTGACCAGTTCCTCAAAACTTGCGATGGACCCGCCGTGGTTGTCTTCCCCGCCCAGCCGCTTGGGGAAGGCGCGGTGCACGGCCTTGGCGTCAACCAGGTCGTGCAGCTGGGAGAGCACACGTTCGCGATGCCCGTCCATCGAGAGCCCGGGGGTGCCGCGCACCGCTTCGCTGCCCGACAGGGCCCGGGCCTGCTTGCGGATGTCCGCCCAGCGACCGAGCAGCTGTTCGCCGAGGGCTGCCACGTCGATGGTCGCCTCGCGGGCTTGGGTGGAGAGTTGTTCGGTAGTCACTGGCGTATCTGCCTTTCGGTGGGGCTTGGCTGGTGGTTGTACGGGTGGAAGTGAAGGGTGCGGCGTGAAAGTTAGGAAGCGGCCCGCTGGGCCACGCCGTGGGTGAGCCAGGAGGTGATGGAGGTGGCGAGTTCTTCGATGCCTGGTCGTTCTGCGGTTTCCGGGGCGCGCAGCCAGAGCTCGCCGGCGGCCCGGACCATCCCGATGGAGGCGCGCGGCCAGAGTTCGAGGGCGGGCGAGGCGAGCTGCCCGGGGCCGATGCCCATGTAGGAATGCATCCGCGTGCGCATCATGGAGGTGAGTTCATCGAAGAAGTCGTGCAGCACACCGCTTCCCGAGTCGGGGTTCAACTGTGCCGCGGGGTCTGTGAGCACGTCGGTGTGCGGGTTGGACGTGACGAAGAAATAGATGTTGGGAGAGGTGGCGGCCATTTGCAGGTAGGCCAGGACCATCGAGTGCAAGGCGTCGGCCTCCCCGTCCCCCTGGCGTGCGGCACCGATGACCTGGGTACGGAAATTGGTGATGATGTATTGGCCCAAGGCCTGGCGCAGGCCTTCCTTGTCCCCGAAATATCGGTAGAACACGGACTTGGAGGTGTTGGCCTGCGCGGCGATTTCCTCCATCGAGGCTCCCGGGCCCAGACGGTGGATGGTGTGCCGGGCGAGCTTGATCAGTTCCAGGCGGCGGGCGGCGCGGTGGGAGTCCCAGCGCGCCGAACGGCCGTCGCCGGTGTTCTCTGCTTCGGTGCCCGGGGTGTCGGGTGTCTGCTGGTTCTTCACGATACCCAGCGTATCAGGTACGCTGGGTATCAGTAACCCACCTCACCCCTGACCCCCAGGAGCAGCACAGCATGTCGGACAAGTCCCCAGCCATCCGCCCGGCCGTCATCATCGGCGGCAACCGCATCCCCTTCGCACGTTCCAACGGCGCATACTCCAAGGCCAGCAACCAGGACATGCTCACCGCAGCGCTTGACGGCCTGATCGCCCGCTTCGGCCTGCAGGGCCAGCGCATCGGGGCCGTGGCCGCCGGTGCGGTGCTCAAGCACTCCAAGGACTTCAACCTCGTGCGCGAATGCGTACTGGGCACCTCCCTTTCGGCCCACACCCCCGCGTACGACGTGCAGATGGCCTGCGCCACCGGCATGGAGGCCATCGGCTCATTGGCGAACAAGATCAAGCTGGGGCAAATCGACTCGGGCATCGGCGGCGGCGTTGACACCACCTCCGATGCACCCATCGCCGTCTCGGAGGGACTGCGCGAGATGCTCATGGAGCTCAACCGCGCCCGCTCCACCGGCGCAAAGCTCAAGGCGCTGAGCAAGTTCCGCCCGCGCGACCTGGCGCCCAACGCACCGGGCACCGGGGAGCCACGCACCGGATTGTCGATGGGGGACCACCAGGCCATCACCACCAAGGCCTGGAACATCACCCGCGAGGCCCAGGACGAGCTCGCCCTGGCCAGCCACAAGAACCTTGCGGCCGCCTACGAGCGCAACTTCTTTGACGACCTGATCACCCCGTTTGCCGGGGTTGCCCAGGACACCAACATGCGGGCGGACTCCACCTTGGAAAAGCTCGCCTCGCTCAAGCCGGCCTTCGGGAAGAACCTCGGGGCCGAGGCGACGATGACCGCGGGGAACTCCACACCCCTGACCGACGGCGCCTCGACGGTGCTGCTGGGCTCCGAGGAGTACGCGCGGGCCAACGACCTGCCGATGCTGGCGAACTTCGTTGACTTCGAGGCCGCCGCGGTGGACTTCGTACACGGGGCCGAGGGCCTGCTGATGGCACCGACCCATGCGGTGGCACGGATCCTTGAACGCAACAACCTCACCCTGCAGGACTTCGACTTCTACGAGATCCACGAGGCCTTCGCCGGCACCGTGCTCTCCACCCTCGCCGCCTGGGAGGATGCGGACTTCTGCAAGAACAAGCTGGGTCTGGACGCCGCCCTGGGATCCATCGACCGCACCAAACTCAACGTGAATGGTTCCTCGTTGGCGGCCGGTCACCCGTTCGCCGCCACCGGTGGGCGCATCGTGGCCACACTGGCGAAGATGCTCCATGAAAAGGGCTCGGGCCGGGGCCTGGTCTCGGTGTGCGCCGCCGGCGGACAAGGCGTCGTCGCGATCGTGGAGGCACGCTAGAGATGGCCGACAAGTACCTGGAACTCGTGAACTCCGGCTTCACCAAGAAACTCGCCAAGACCCTGGGACTGCCCCGGCCGGCAATCCTGCGCCGATACGCACCGGGGGCAGCGTTGCTGCCCGGACCCGTGCTGCTGCTCGGGGACTCCGCCGAGGCCCAAGGCGTCGCGGACACGCTGCTGGGCTGGGGACTGGACGTGCGTCGGCACGCAGCCGGCGGGGAGAAGCTCGGCGGGATCATCCTGCTTCTGGACGAGCTCCGCGCCCCCGGGGAGCTCTCCGCCCCGATGCTCGCCGCGGCGGGTGCGCTGCGCGACCTGGCCCCCGGGGCTCGGATTGTCAGCTTTAGCCGGCCCGCCATGGAATCCGACGCACCGGCGGTTGCCGCGGTGCGCCAGGGAATCGACGGAGCCATCCGTTCCCTCGGTCGTGAACTGCGCGGCGGAGCGACCGCCAACGGGATAGTGCTTGGCCCCAAGGCCACCGCCACCGCGCCCTCCGCCCTGGCCGCGCTGCACTTCCTGCTTTCCGGGCGCAGTGCCTACGTGGACGGCCAGTTCCTGCACATCGAGACCACCGACGGCACGCTGCCGGCCGACTTCGACAAGCCGCTGGCCGGCAAGGTAGCCGTGGTCACCGGCGCAGCACGCGGCATCGGCGCCGCCATCGCCCACACGTTGCACCGTGACGGGGCAACCATCGTGCTTGTCGATGTCCCCTCGGCCGGGGATGCCCTGGCGGCGGTGGCCAACGAGGTCACCGGCACCGCGCTGCAACTCGATGTCACCCGGGCCGACGCCGGGGCGAAAATCATCGAACACGCCCTTGCGCGCCACGGCAGGCTGGACATCGTGATCCACAACGCCGGGATCACCCGCGACAAGCTGCTGGCCAATATGGACGCGGCACGCTGGGACTCGGTCATCGCGGTGAACCTCGCCTCGCAACTGGCCATGAACGAGGCCTTCCTGGCCGCGAAACTGCCTGGCCTGCGGATCGTCTCCCTGGCCTCGACCTCCGGGATCGCCGGGAACCGCGGACAAACCAACTACGCCGCTTCCAAGGGCGGGGTCATCGGCATGGTGCGCGCCTCGGCCCCGGACTTTGCCGCCAACGGCGGCGGGATCAACGCCGTCGCCCCGGGATTCATCGAAACCGAGATGACGGCAAAGATCCCGGTTGCCACGCGCGCGGTGGCACGGATGCTGATGCCCTCGCTGATGCAGGGCGGATTGCCCGGGGACGTCGCCGAGGCGATCGGGTTCCTGGCCTCCGACGCGGCGGCCGGGATCAACGGGTCGACCCTGCGGGTGTGCGGGCAGTCGATGGTGGGGGCATGAGCCCGCGGCCCACCGAGGTGCTCGGTGTCGCGCCCTCGCTCGGATCGCTCTACGCCAAGGCGGCCGGTGCGCGGGTGCGTGCCATGCTCCCGGGGTCCAAACCCGACGGCGGCGGACTGCCTATGGTCGAACACCACCTTGAAGCACTTGACATCGATGCGGCACACCTGGTGGCCTACCAACGGCTGATGGGCGACACGGTGCGCGATGAGCTGCCCAGCGTGTTCGTGCACGGCCTGGCGTTCCCGGTGGCGATGTCCGTGCTGGTGCGGAAGGACTTCCCGCTGCCGTTGCTGGGCATGGTCCATCTGGCCAACAAGGTCAAGCACCTTCGGCCCATTTCACCACGGGCCACGCTGTCGGTGACCGCGTACGCCACCGGGCTGCGCGAGCACCGGGCGGGCACCGCACTTGATGTCGTCGCCGAGGTCCGTGAGGGCAAGGAGCTGGTGTGGCGGGGGGTCTCGACCTATCTGGCGCGCGGAGTGTGGCAGGGTCCCAAGCCAGGGTCCACGGCAGAGCCGCGTGCGGCCTTTGCGGCCCCGGTGCGCACCGCATCGTGGAAGCTCGCCGCCGATACCGGTCGTGCCTACGCCGCGGTGATGGGGGACTACAACCCCATCCACCTCTGGGCGGCCAGCGCCAAGGCGCTGGGCATGAAACGGGCCATCGCCCACGGGATGTATCTGGCCGGCCGCGCGCTGGCAGGTGCCGCGCCGCACGGGGACGGCTACGACTGGGACATCGAGTTCGCCACCCCGGTCCTGCTGCCCTCCACCGTGGAGGTGTCCTTCCGGGACCACGCCACGGGCACCGCGTTCTCCGGGTGGGGCGCGCGCAGCAACAAGCCCCACTTCAGCGGCAACATCACGGTGAACGACGAGGCCGGTGCCCAAGGCTAGACCCCGGGGCACCACCCCCGCCTGCGCGGCTCAGGCCGCGGGGGTGGTGCCCGAAGCGAGGGCCGCGCATCGATCCATTGCCCGGCGGTAGGATGTGATCGCCGCATTGGCTGTCTGCTCCCAACCGTGCCCGGCGGCAAACACCGCCGCCTGGGTGCCCAGTAAGTGGCGCAACGCCGGATCGGTCGCCAACATCGCCAGTGCCGCCGCCCATGAGGCCGGTTCGGCCCCGTCGATCAGGATCCCCGTGCGTCCGTGCCGCAGGGCGTGTGGCAGCCCGCCCACGCGGTGGGCCAGCACCGGTGTTCCGCAGGCCTGTGCCTCCAAGGCCACCAGGCCGAAAGACTCGCTGTAGGAGGGCACGGCGACCACGTCGGCACAGCGGAAGGCCTTGGCCAGGTGCTCGGCGGGCATCGGCAGTGAAAAGCGCACCAGGTGCTCCACGCCTTCGGACTCCACGAGCTTTTGCAGGTTCAGTTCCTTGGCCCCGGAGCGCGCGCCGATGATCGAGAGCTTGACATCCAGCTCCGGTCGTTCGCGGGCCAGGATGCCCAGGGCGCGCACCAGGATCTGCGGGCCCTTCAGCTTCTGGAGGCGACCGGCAAAGACCACGCGCAAGGAGCCAACCGGGCCCTGGCGTTGCTCGCACACCCCGGGATGGAAGCAGGACAGGTCCACGCCGGGTTCCACGACGTCCACGATTTCAGGCTCGGCCCCATAGAGATCGACGAGCTCCTGGACCTCCGCCGGGGTGTTGGCCGTCAACCGGTCCGCTTCCCGGCACAAAAGCAGCTCCGCGTGGATGCGTGCCGCCGACTCCTCGGTCTGCGCCGAAAGCTTCTTCACCTTGCCCATGGTGTGCATGGTGTGCACCATCGGCACGCCCCAGGCGTCGGCCAAGCGCAGCCCGACGACCCCGGAGAGCCAGTAGTGCGAGTGGATCGCGTCATAGGGGCCGAGTCCGGTGGCGTATTCCAGGATCGCCCGAGCCGCCTCCTCGAGGTGATCGGCCAGGTCCTCCTTGCTGAGCTTGCCGGGGGGGCCGGCGGGCACCTCGTGGCAGAACACCCCGGGGGCCATTTCGACGGCCCGTGGTTCCGCTGCGCCGCGGACAAAGACATCGACCCCGATCCCGAGCTCGCCCAGGGCCAGGGCCAGGTGCCGGACATAGACGTTCATTCCGCCGGCGTCTCCGGAGCCCGGCTGCTCCAGCGGTGAGGTGTGCAGCGAAATCATCGCTATGCGTCGGGGAAGGACCGTTGGTTCACTCATCGTTGTTCGACCACCTACACGGGCTAAAAGAATCGGACTCATGCCCGCTCCGGCCACCGGTGATTGCCACCGGGCGGGGGCGAGCACCTTCATCCTATGCAACAACGGGCGCCGGCGCCCCTGTTCCCGCACGAGGCCTCCCCTTCCGAAACCCCGATCGGACCCCCGTGCATATGAGCCTGCTCACAAAAGTGTCGCCAATGCGGAAATCCTGTCGTCGGATGGCGCAAATACGCTGATGAACGCGGGGTTTTGGGTGCACTGAGGCGCCGAATTGAAGTGCGCCCCAAACCCGTGCTAGAGTCTTATCTCGCCGCGGACAACGGAAACAAAGTTCTTCACGAACTTTCACGCTGTCCAGGACACCAGCGAGGGTGGCGGAATGGTAGACGCGCTAGCTTGAGGTGCTAGTCCACGCAAGTGGGTGGGGGTTCAAGTCCCCTCCTTCGCACAGATGAACCCCCGACCAGACATATGTCAGGTCGGGGGTTTTCTCGTACCCGGACGCTCTTGCCAGCCACCGCATGCTCGATAGGGTAAGGGCACCAGGTTCCTTTACCCCATGAGAAGAAGGTCGCTTTATGCCAGCTGCCCAGCAGCCACCACAGATCATTGGCGCCGAGGACGAGGTCGCCGGGATCTGCCAGGCATTGATCCGCATCGACACCACCAACTACGGCAACAACGAGGGTGCGGGAGAGCGCAAGGCGGCCGAGTACGTCGCGGAGTTGATCCACGAGGTTGGGCTGGAAGCCACGCTCCTGGAATCGGCCCCGGGCCGGGCCAATGTCCTCACCCGCATCGAGGGCACCGACAGCACGCTGCCGGCGCTGATCGTGCACGGGCACCTCGACGTGGTCCCGGCATTCAAGGACGAATGGTCGGTGGACCCCTTCGGGGCGGAACTGGCGGAGGGGATGATCTGGGGCCGCGGGGCGGTGGACATGAAGGACATGGACGCCATGATCCTTGCCGTGATGCGCGAGATGCAACGCACCGGGACACGCCCGCGCCGCGACCTGGTCTTCGCCTTCTTCGCCGATGAGGAAGCCGGGGGAGACTACGGGGCAACCTGGATGGTCGAGCAACACCCCGAGCTCTTCGACGGCGCCACCGAAGCCATCAGCGAGGTGGGGGGATTCTCCGCCACCATCGACGGCAAGCGCGCCTACCTGCTCCAGACGGCGGAAAAGGGGATCGCGTGGCTCAAGCTCACCGCAGCCGGGCGCGCCGGGCACGGTTCGCAAACCAACGATGAGAATGCCGTCACCCGCCTGGCCGCGGCGATCACCCGCATCGGGGAACACGACTGGCCCATTTCCTACACCGACACCACCCGGGCCTTCATGGCCGGAGTCTCGCAGATGACCGGGATCGAATTCACCGAGGACAACCCGCAGGTCCTGCTGGCGGAACTGGGCAACGTCGCCCGTTTCGTCGGGGCCACCCTGCAGAACACCGCCAACCCCACGGCGCTTGTGGCCGGCTACAAACACAACGTGATTCCCGGTGCGGCCGAGGCACTGCTGGATGTGCGTACCCTGCCGGGCCAGCACGATGCGGTCATGGAAACCCTGCGTACGCTTGCCGGCCCCCACGTCACCCTCGGCTCGGTGCATCTTGACCGGGCGCTCGAAGTGCCATTCGCCGGGAACCTCGTTGACTCGATGGTCGCCTCGCTGGGCCGCGAGGACCCCGACGCCGTGGTGCTTCCCTACATGCTCTCCGGTGGCACCGATAACAAGTCGCTGGCGCGCATCGGCATCACCGGCTACGGCTTTGCCCCGCTGCGCCTCCCGGCGGACCTCGACTTCACCGGTATGTTCCACGGCGTCGACGAGCGTGTCCCGGTGGAGTCACTAAAGTTCGGCACCCGGGTGCTGCGCGACCTGCTCACCAACTACTGATCACCGCACACTTCATCAAGGCGCCGGCAGGCTCTCGGGCACGGCGCCGCACCCAGCAACAGGAAGCGAAGCCACAACCACATGAAAACCATCGACCAGGTGCTCGGCACCGGCATGCTGGAGCGCTTCCGTTCCCGCGCCGGGAGATATGACCTCGAGAACACGTTCTGCACCGAGGACTTCGCCGAACTCGCCGACGCCGGCTACCTCAAGGCGATGCTCCCCGAATCCCGGGGCGGATTGGGCTGGGGGATGGAAATGATGACGTCGGCCCAGCGGCTGCTCGGTACCTACGCGCCGGCCACGGCACTGGCAGTGAACATGCATCTGGTCTGGACCGGGGTCGCCGCGCTGCTCGTCGCCCGGGGGGATCACCGACTGGAGATGGTCCTGGACTGGGTCGAGGCCGGCGAGGTGATGGCCTTCGGGGTTTCCGAGGCCGGCAACGACGAGGTGCTTTTTGACTCGGTCACCCGCGCGGTTCCCGCCGCCGACGGGTCCTATGCATTCACCGGAACCAAGGTGTTCACCTCGCTGTCCCCGGTGTGGACCAGGCTGGGGATCTTTGGCAAAGACGAAAGCGTCGAGAACGGCGAACTCGTCCACGGCTTCCTGGCCCGGGATGCAGGTGGCATCGAGATACCGGATAACTGGAACACCCTGGGAATGCGCGCCACCCAGTCGAACACGACGATCCTCACCGATGCGCCGGTCCCGGCACAAAACATCCACACCAAGCTGCCGGTGGGTCCGGTGGCGGACCTGCTGGTGTTCGGCATCTTCGCCTCATTCCTGGCGCTGACCGCCTCGGTCTACGTCGGCCTGGCCGAACGGGCCATGGAGCTCGCGGCGGCCATCCCCGCCAGGCGGACCTCGCTGAAGAACGGCGGGCGTGCCTACGACCAGGATCCGGACATCCGCTGGCAGGTCGCCAACGCGGGAATGGAGGTGCTCAAGCTCGACGCGATGCTGCGCCTGAGCACCAGGGACCTTGATGAGCTGGTGGACCACGGCGGCTCCTGGTTCCCGCGGCTGGTCACCCTGCGCACCCAGGCCGGGGATGCGGCCCGCTGCTGCGTCGACATCGCCGCGAAGGTCTCCGGCGGCGGGCAGTATTTCCGCGGCTCGGAGATCGAACGGCTCTACCGCGATGCGCTGGCCAGCCTGTACCACCCCTCGGATGCCGAATCGGCGCACTCGACCGTCGCGTCGTGGCTCTTGGGGCCGGTCAAGGAACAAGGCAAGGTGTAGCTCAGGGGAATCAGCGGGCCCGGAGACGCCCTAGGTTCGGATGTTCAGCGTCTGCCTGACCCGCATGATGCGCCGACGCATCCAGTACTTTTGGCCCCCGCCCTCGTACAGGCAGCTACGCACCAGTTCCCATTTGCCGTATTCGGAGTGCTCGCGGAGGGCGGCCCGGGCAATGGACCGGTGCTCGCCGGGGCGCGCGGTGATGATCAGGTATTCGAAGCGATGTTCCGGGTCCCCGGGCATCGTCTCGAAGGGGTTAGCCGCCGGGATTTTCTTTTCGATCATGGCCCTGTCCATAGTGTGGCTTATGCCTGTAACGTCGGACACATGAGTACAGACCCACGTGTTGCCCTCAGTGTATTGATCAGTTGCCTCGAAGAACACCTTTCGGCGGTCGCCGCGAAGCGTGGCACCGCCGATGCCTCGATCAGCTCCGCGTTCCTGGCCGTCGCCGACGCCTACGAGGAGTATGAGGATGCGCTCTATGAGTCGTACGAGGAATTCCTGCCGCTGACCGTAGCCGACGACGGGGACGATGACGAGGACTACGACGCAAGCGATCCGCAGGAGCGAAGCAGCCGGTAGAGCTGGGCAACCTTGCGCGCAGCGGAAGGAAACACCACGGTATTATCTTCGCCTCGTTAGGGAGTGCCAACGGGCGTCGGTGCGCCTCGGTGAAGTAGTGTCGGTACGTGAATTGGTTTGAAGCGGCTTTCCTGGGGCTTATCCAGGGTCTAACGGAATTTCTCCCCATCTCCTCCAGCGCCCACCTGCGCATCGTCGGGGAGTTGCTGCCCAACGCCGCGGACCCCGGCGCCGCGTTCACCGCGATTACGCAGCTGGGCACCGAAACCGCGGTGCTGGTGTTCTTCTGGAAGGACATCCTGCGGATCATCGGCGCCTGGTTCAACGCGCTGCGCGGCCGGATCCCGCATAGCGACCCGGACGCTAAAATGGGCTGGCTGATCATCCTTGGCTCCATCCCGATCTCCGTGCTGGGACTGCTCTTCGAGACCCAGATCGACACCTCGTTCCGTTCACTGTGGATCGTGGCCACCACCCTGGTCATCTTCGGCTTGATCCTCGCCGTCGCCGACTACTACGGCAAGCAGACCCGCGAGCTAAGTACGCTCACGCCCAAGCACGGCGTCCTCTTCGGCCTCGCCCAGGCACTCGCCTTGATCCCCGGTGTTTCGCGCTCCGGCGGCACGATCACCGCGGGCCTGTTCATGGGGTACACCCGCGAGGCCGCGGCCCGTTATTCCTTCCTGCTGGCCATCCCCGCGGTTTTCGCCTCCGGGCTGTACAAGCTGGTGAAGTCATTCGACGAACCGGGCTTCTACACGTTGCCGCAAACCGGGGTGGCGACCGTGATCGCCTTCGTCGTCGGCTTCTTCATCGTTGGCTGGTTCCTGAAGTACGTTTCCACGCACAGC
>JAUNVO010000329.1 GCA_030540695.1 Micrococcaceae bacterium
CTCGTCGCCGTGCGTCACCCCCACTAGGGCGACCAGCCCCTGTCCGGGTTCGGGGTCGATGTCGGCGACCACCTCGCCGGCGACAGTGACGGAGGCGGAGCGCACTCGCTGCAGCACGACACGCATCGGCGGGCCTAGCCCTCGAGGTGGTGGGTGGGCGGTTGGCCGGGCTCGCGCCGCCAGCGGTCGCCCCGTGCGTCGGTGAAGGTCAGGATAGGCGGCCGGTTCTCGTGTCGGACCGTGGTGGGCGCGCGCGTCTCGCCGGGGATCACGTGGGGCAGGACGATGGTGTGCGCGGCGTCTGGCTCTCCGCGATGCTCAGCCGCAGGGGAAAGCGCCGGCAAAGCAATCTTCACGTCGTGGATCGGGTGACCCGAGCGGTTCGCGATCACCACCTCGTCTTCGACGAACCAGGCGGTGACGCGGTCCGCGTGTTCACGCCGGGCACGCAGGCGGTCGTCGAGCTCGCGGGCGATGCGGTGCTTGCGCTCCTTGTGCACCTGCAGGAATGCGATGCTGAAGGCCGCCACCGTGCCGATGGACCCGGTCCAGGTCGCGAAATCTCCAAACCTTTGAGGCATATCGACTCCACAGTGTTGGGCCCGCAGCGGGCTGGCGGCGGGGTCAAGGGATCATATTCGATTCCATCGGATTGCCTGGCCTTTGGCAACCTGCCCCGGACTTTTCGTGTATGGGCAAAGTCGGTGTATGCTGGTCCGTTGGTGCGTGCTGCGCGCCGGTTTGCGCCCGTCTAGGGCCGTTAGCCGGGCCAGCGGGGCGTGCGCCGCCCAATAGGTAGACGAGTAGGCGTCAGCCCCGGTAGCCGGACTCTTCGGAGTGCGAAAGCCCGGCCGGCGCCAGGATCGCGGAGGACATGGCCAAGAAGGAAGGCGCCATCGAGGTCGAGGGACGCGTGGTCGAGCCCCTGCCCAACGCAATGTTTCGCGTTGAGCTGGAAAACGGACACAAGGTTCTCGCCCACATCAGTGGCAAGATGCGGCAGCACTACATCCGCATCCTGCCGGAGGACCGCGTGGTGGTGGAACTTTCGCCCTACGACCTCACACGTGGGCGGATTGTCTACCGCTACAAGTAGAGACTTTCCCGGTCGATCCCGGCCGGGGGGAAACAGTTCCATCCCGCTTGAGCCTTGGGGTGGACGTGACTTCAGGAGATTAGACAGACGTGAAGGTGCAACCGAGCGTCAAGAAGATCTGCGAGAAGTGCAAGGTGATTCGGCGTCACGGCCGGGTCATGGTGATCTGCGAGAACCAGCGTCACAAGCAGCGTCAGGGTTAACCAGAGCGCACCGGCCACCGCACTAACGCGATCGGCTTGCCAGAGCTAGACAAGCAACAAAGAAGACCTCCCAGCGCCATCCGCTCGACACGCGAGTGGTGCACCCCCGGTTCGGAGGCCGGGGCCCCAACACGGGGGACGGGCTGGGAGCAGACCTCCGCACACCGACAAGGATTGCCACATGGCACGTCTCTCAGGTGTTGATCTTCCTCGCGAGAAGCGAATGGAGATTGCACTTACCTACATCTACGGCATCGGGCGTACCCGGTCCAAAGAGATCCTCGACGCAACGGGCGTGAGCCCGGACCTGCGTAGCAAGGATCTCACCGACGAGGACATCGTCAAGCTGCGTGATTACATTGAGAACTCCCTGAAGGTCGAGGGTGACCTGCGCCGCGAGGTGCAGGCCGACATTCGCCGGAAGATGGAGATCGGCTGCTACCAGGGCCTGCGGCACCGCCGTGGTCTGCCCGTGCGTGGCCAGCGCACCAAGACCAACGCGCGTACCCGCAAGGGCCCCAAGAAGACCATCGCCGGCAAGAAGAAGGCCAGGTAAGCAATGCCACCCAAGTCACGCAGCACTGGCCCCAAGAAGGCCACCCGTCGCAGGGAAAAGAAGAACGTCCCGCACGGCCACGCGCACATCAAGAGCACGTTCAGCAACACCATCATCTCGATCACCGACCCCCTGGGCAACGTCATTGCCTGGGCGTCGTCGGGCCACGTCGGATTCAAGGGCTCGCGCAAGTCGACTCCCTTCGCCGCCCAGCTCGCCGCCGAGAGCGCTGCCCGCAAGGCGCAGGAGCACGGCGTCAAGAAGGTCGACGTCTTCGTCAAGGGCCCCGGCTCCGGCCGTGAGACCGCGATCCGCTCGCTCCAGGCCACCGGCCTGGAGGTCGGCACCATCTCCGATGTCACCCCCCAGCCGCACAACGGCTGCCGTCCGCCCAAGCGGCGTCGGGTCTAGCGGGAAAGGAAAGCATAAAAAATGGCACGTTATACCGGCCCCGTTACCCGCAAGTCGCGTCGTCTGCGCGTCGACCTTGTCGGAGGCGACCAGGCTTTCGAGCGTCGCCCCTACCCGCCCGGCCAGCACGGCCGCGCGCGGATCAAGGAGAGCGAGTACCTGCTCCAGCTGCAGGAGAAGCAGAAGGCCCGCTTCACCTACGGCGTCATGGAGAAGCAGT
>JAUNVO010000330.1 GCA_030540695.1 Micrococcaceae bacterium
TTCAAGTACCCGGCCGACTGGGAAATCAGGGCGCGCCCCTGCCGCGGATGCAGGCAGCAGGACGACCGCCACGCCACGTGGGGCATCCACATCGCGAAGGGCCTGATGATTGCGCAGTTCCGTATGGATCTGCAGGACGACGAGGAACGCCACAAGGGACTCCATACCCGTACCGTCCTTGAACGGACCCCGATGGAATCCGGGTTCGCCAAGCCCGCCGAGGTGGTCTTCGAGCACATGGCCATCGATGTCACCGGCCAGGACGAACGGCAAAAGGTCTTGCTGATGCTCAACGACACCGCATCGACCAACCGGCGCCACGAACGCCCCATGTGGAGTGTCTTCTATTCGCGCGGTGACTTCACCAGCTCACTGACCAGCACCGACGGATTCCCCAAGATGCTTGGCTACGACGAGGACCACGTGAGTCTCGAAGACGCCAGAGCGATCATGCGCAGCAACGAATATCGCCAGCTGCGCACGCTGATGCTCAGCGTGCGGGCGCAGACGTAGCATGGGGAGGGGGCAACGCTCCCGGAAGAGACAAGGAAATCGTTTTATGGACGGGCTGTACGTAAAGATCTGTGGGCTCAGCACGCCCGCGACCGTGGCCGCTGCCGTTGAAGCCGGTGCCAGTGCGGTCGGCTTTGTCCTTGCCCCCGGCAGTCCGCGCACCGTCACCCCCGAGCTGGCCAGGGCCCTGGTGGCCAATGTTCCGGCACGCGTGGAAACCGTCGGAGTCTTCCGCAACCAGCCCCTTGAAACAGTCCTTGACATGGCACGGCGGTCGGGCGTGGGCACGGTGCAGCTCCATGGCGATGAACCCTATTCCGACGTCGAAGCACTGCACTCCGAGGGGTTCAGGTCCCTGCGGGCTTTCCCCATCGATGGGTACCGGGCGCTGGAGGCAGCCCAGCGCGTTCGCTGGGAGTCGGGACGGATCCTGCTTGACGCCATTGAGCCGGGCGCCGGGCTCACCTTCGATGCCTCGGAGTTGCTGGCGTCCCCGCCTGCCGCCCCCTGGATATTGGCCGGGGGCCTCACCCCGGTCAACGTTGGCGAGCTGGTGCGTAGATTGGCTCCAACCGGGGTCGATGTCTCATCCGGGGTCGAGTCCAGCCGTGGCACCAAGGACGTCGATCTGATTCGGAAGTTCATTGCCGCGGCACGCTCGGAGTCCACCACGCAGGATTAGGCATTTCGATCATTGGTATCACCAAGCTCTGAATCGAATCGAAACAGGTATTTCCCGTAAATAATTTTTTCGTTCTCATCTGATCAGTGGGGCGCATCGGTTCCCCGTTGAGGGGAAGGGTGGGTGACGTGGAAGTGCGTCAGACACGGTACTTCGTTGCGGTGGCGGAGGAAAAGCGCTTTGGCCTCGCCTCCCAGCGACCTCACCCGACGTCGAATATTCAGTCGGCACCGAGGTCAACGGTGTGCAGATTGCCCACGACGTGGTGCTTGATCCCGTCACGCAGCGTGTCTGCGGAACGTCTCTGGACCCCGTGGCCGGTAGTGCATACACGAGCGGATTGTTGTGGCAAACTGACTGTCATGTCATCACGGTGGTCAATTGCATCGCAAGACTCGATGCTCAGTATCTGCAGCCGCTCCTCGACGTTATCCATTGGATCGATTGGTAGCGTCGGTTCCATTGCGTCGATCGGCAGTGCGTTTTCGGCCTTCAGCGTCGCCAGTGCGCTGAGCGCCGGCAGCGTGATGTCGTTCCTGGGGTTGGGCTCGATCATGTCAGCGAGGGCCGCATGCCGGGTCACGGGATCCGGCGGCGCCAACAGACGGGCGGCTTCCCCGGCGGCCCGTAGCCTGATGTTCCTCTGCCTGGCGGTCCTTGCGCGCTCAGGAATCCGACGCGGCAAACGGTGATCCCCCGGGGGGCACACATCGGTCACGGGAACCGCGTGCAGGCCCCTTGATCCGGAACCACGCATTCAGCGCAGGCGGCCCAAGGGTGGGGCATCCGCGTCGAATTCCCGATGCCCGCGGAACCGATGGAAGCTGTAGGCGATCAAACCGAGGGCCAGGGCACCGGAGGCAATCAAGGTGACCCCGGTTCCCCATCCTCCAAGCAACCACCAACGGCTCGACACGGGCCACCATGCGGGTTCGGGAAATCCGATGCCCCACAGGACGCCCGCGCTTGCCACGGCCAGCGCGCCCAAGAGGCCCAGCACGATCCGCGGCCAGCTCTGAACGGCCTTGGCCGCGAGGTGGAAAGCTCTGGACCGCACCGGCCGCAAGATCCTTCGTGCCCACCGGTAGCGCAGGGAAAGCATCGCGAATCCAGCGACGAGGAACAACAGCCCGGGACCAGGCAGGACCAGGGCGGCCACGCCCAGAACGATCAACAGCCAGCCGGCCACCTCGATGGCGATCGTCTTGAGCAGCGGCAGGAAACTTCGCCGCGGTTCCGGCAGATGGGACACTTTTCCTCCCTCCAGG
>JAUNVO010000331.1 GCA_030540695.1 Micrococcaceae bacterium
CCCGGGATCTGTTTAGGGCCACGCAGCTCATAATCACAACATTGCAACTACCACATGTTGTGGTCAGACCCGGAATTTGGTACTGGAGGGCGGCACGGCGGCACCTGCTAGGGGAAACGCGCGGCGACCGCGTCGCCGTGCGCCGGCAGGTCCTCGGCGTTGGCCAACGCAATCACGTGCGGTGCCACTGCTGACAGGGCCGCGCGGTCGTAGTCGATGACCTGTATGGCCTTGAGAAAGGTGTTGACGTTCAAGCCCGAGGCGAAGGCTGCGGTGCCGCTGGTCGGCAGGACGTGGTTGGAACCTGCGCAGTAGTCACCCAGACTCACCGGGGAGTTCGGCCCCACGAACACGGCACCCGCAGCAGTGATCGCCGAGGCATCGGAGCCGGCATTGGCCGTGTGGATTTCCAGGTGCTCCGCGGCATACACGTTGCACACGGCTATTCCCGCGATCATGTTCTCCACCAGGATAATGGCGGATTGGTTGCCGCCCAACGCGGTACGAACCCGTTCGGCGTGCTTGGTGGATGGGCATTGCTCCTCGAGCGCCGCGCGGACGGCTTCGGCGAGCCCGGGGGAATCGGTCACCAGCACCGCGGCAGCATTCGGATCGTGTTCGGCCTGGGAAATCATGTCCGCGGCGATGAAACCGGGGTTCGCGCTGGAATCGGCGAGAATCGCGATCTCCGTCGGCCCTGCTTCGGCATCGATGCCGACCACGCCCTTGACCAGGCGTTTGGCGGTAGCCACGAAGAGGTTGCCCGGGCCCGTGACCACGTCGACCGGTTCGATGGCCAGCGCCGGATCCATGGTCCCTGTTGCTGGGACACCGTAGGCTAAAGCGGCGATGGCCTGTGCCCCGCCGACGGCGTGGACCTCTGTAACGCCCAGCAGCCGGGCCGCTGCAAGGATCGTGGGGTGCGGCAGCCCACCAAATTCCTTTTGCGGCGGGGAGGCGATCGCCAGCGAACCGACTCCGGCGGCCAACGCGGGGACCGCGTTCATGATCACGGAACTGGGATATACGGCCAACCCGCCGGGCACGTATAGTCCCACCCTGCGCACCGGAACCCATCGTTGGGTCACCGTGGCACCGGTTCCATACTCAACCCGGGTATCGGCGGGCACCTGGGCCGAGGCAAAGGCCCGTGCGCGGGAAATCGACTCCTCAAGGCCCGCCCTGACCCTTGGATCCAGGTCCTCCAGCGCACGTTCCAGTTCCCGGGCAGGGACCCGGGTGTGGGATTGCTGTACGCCGTCAAACTTTCTGGCCAGCTCCGACAGTGCGGCGAAGCCTTCGGTGCGTACGCGATGGATGATCGTTTCGACGGCTTCCGCGGCGGTGGCAAAATTCAGTTCGGGGCGCGGAAGCACCGACTTGAGGCTCGCATGGTCAAGGGCTGCACCTCGCAGGTCGAGCTCCTGGAGCGCGGAAAAGGTCTGGGGGCCTACATAGTTGGTCACAACCCCAGTTTATCGCGGGCGCGCAAACCGTACGGACGCCTCTGCCACATACGCGCCGCAAAGCGTCATGCGCTGACCCCCGACCCCACGCCGCACGCCAAAAAGGCGACAGCCGACTCCCCTGCTCCGGAAGGATAGGGAGGAAACGCGCTGAAACCCCTTGGACCACAAACCGGCAGAATCCAATGGGCCTGCACGCCGGCCGGATGCGCGAAGGCCCGGTCCGCGCCTACTCCGAAGGGGGCCGGTGTCCTTACCGGTCTCATCTGGACGTTGCCAGTCCAAGGGTTACTTGCATCAATTCGTCGGTACGGCGTTGGGCATCGGAATCCCGGATTCCCAACGTGGAGACCAACACCCCCAGTCGCTCGATCTGCGCGACATAGTCGGCGCCGAGGCGCGCTGCAAGCGGGCGGGCGGCCAGCTCGTCGGCCATCCTCCATGCCATGGCCAGGGCACGTTCGAAGATTCGTTGGTCCGCTTCGGCATAGGTCGACGCAGAGCCCGAACCCAGAACCGCCACGGTGTTCAGCCGGGAGTCGTCCAAGCCCAACGCCAAGGAGTCCAGGTCCTTTCGAACCCTGCGCAAGGCTGCGGAGTTGCGCCCGAATCGTCCCAGCTTCATCGATACGGCCCCGCCAAAGGTGAGGATCTGGGCCAGGAGGACCAAGGCCATCGCCATGGATGAGGCCAGGAGCCAGAACAGCAGCTTCCCATTGATATCCGGTGTGATATATCCATTGCCTTCCAAGCCACGCGCCAGTTTTTCGATGGCGTTGGTGATCGCGTATTCACCGTCTGTGGCTACCTGGTAGCTTCCGTAGGTCCAGATGGAACTGACCAGTCGCGTGTTTTCACCACGAGACACCTCTGCGCTGATGATGGTCGGGATCGTGACGGCGCCGCTGTCGAACGTCCACACCGGAATGATGGCCTGCCCGATCCGCAGCTCTCCGGTTGACTGCTCAACGAGGTGGGGAAACTCGCCCTTGAGCCT
>JAUNVO010000039.1:0-1147 GCA_030540695.1 Micrococcaceae bacterium
GACACCACCTTGGAGGAGGTCCTTGCCACGGCCGGGGTCGGCAGGCTGGTGGTCTCGGGCGCCGAGTCCGATGCGTGCGTGCGCTCGACGGTGCACGGTGCCTTCACCCGCGGCTACGACGTGACCTTGGTTTCCGACGCCCACACCACCAGCGACATGACCCAGTGGGGTGCGCCGGCGCCCGAGGTGGCCATCTCCCACATCAACCTCTACTGGCAGTTCCAGGGTGCGCCCGGCCGCACGGCGGCGGTGACCACGACCGCCGAAGTGGCCTTCGGGGTCTAGTCGGCCAGCCCTAGCGCACCCGCGCCACCCAGACGTTGTGGCTGCCACGCATCACCAGATCGGTTCGATGCCCAACGCTGCGGCTGGAATCCGGATCCAGGAGTTCCTCGAGCGTCGCGAGATCCTGCGCGGGAAAGCCGTCGGGCAAGTGCTCACGCAGCCGGGAGAGGGAGAGCCTGGCCGCGCGGGCGAGCAGTTCCTGGTCACTTGATTCGCAGTAGTCGAAGGTGCGGTGAAGCACCGCGGCGTACCCGGACGCTTCCAACTCGCGCGTCCAATCGGGGTGGGGGTTGAAGTCCTCCGGTTCCGTCGCTCGGTGGCAACGCTCTTCGAATCCAGGGTTTCCGAAACCAAGATCCGCCGGAAGATAGCGCGGAAACGCCTCCATCTCCACGACGACCAGGATCCCGTCGGGGGACAGCGAGTCACGGATATGGGCAAAGACCTCCAGTGGATTGGCGAAGTGGTGCATCGAGGTGGCCGCCCACATCAGATCGACCCCGCCCAGCTCGGGCCATTGCTGGTCCAGATCCGCATGGATGGTCGAGACCCGTCCGCCCAGCGCTCGGTCTTGGGCCTTCTCGGCGAGCAGTTCGAGCATGGACTCCGATTGGTCGACGGCCACGATGCTGGCTCCGGGGTATGTGCGGGCCAGGCCAAAGGTACCGGTTCCGGTTCCCGCGCCCAGATCGACGATGGTGCGCGGGTCCGCGGACTGCGAGGCGATCCAGTCGAAGATGTTCCCGAAATGCCCTTCCAGCAGCAACGCATCGAGGTCAAGGGTCTCGGCCATGGCCGACCAGTCCCCGTGGTGGTGCCCGTGGTGCTGGTGTCCGTGTGGTGTGCTCATGATCCCAGCCTA
>JAUNVO010000039.1:1247-15250 GCA_030540695.1 Micrococcaceae bacterium
TCCCCCCGCAGCGGGACCCTGGTGATCGGATAGCCAGAGGGCACCCGGGCCAGACGGGGAATCAGGCATACCCCGAACCCTGCCGCGACCAGGGCTGCGCCGGTGTCCCACTCGGCCGCCTCATGGGCAACCATCGGGGTGAATCCCGCCTCCGCACAGGAACTGAACACCAATTCTCGGTGCGGGCGCCCCGGCCGGTCCACGATCCACTGCTGGTCGGCCGTTTCCCCCAACGGCACCGCCGAACGGCCCGCCAATGCATGTCCATCGGGGACCAGCAGCTCCAGCGGGTCATCGAGCAGGAATTGCTGGTCGAATCGGCTGTCGGCCGTCGGGGGACTGGCCTCGGTGGCGGTGATGACCGCCAAGTCCGCGTCGTCGGCCAGCAGCAGGTCAAAGCAATCCGCCGGATCCGCCTCGATGATCCGTACCTCCATGGAGGGACGGCTGAGCTTGAACGCGCTGACCACCGGGGGCAGCAGGGCCGCGGCGGCGGTGGAAAAGCCGCACAGCCGCAACGAACCGGCGTAGCCGCCGGACTCCGCCGCCAGCAGCCCCAGGATATGTTCCCAGCTGGAGAAAAGACCATCGATGTGGGTCAGCAGGATACGCGCCGCGGGAGTCAACCGAACGCCGCGTCCCTGCGGGGTCAACAGCACCACGCCCAGGTCCTCGGCCAGCGTGCGCAGCTGGTGCGAGACGGCCGAGGGGGTGTAGTGCAGCGCCCGGGCCGTGGCCGTGACGGTACCGTGCGCCGCAAGCATCCTGAGCACATGGAGCCTCGAATCGATCATGCACGAAGATTACACGGTATCGTACGATTTCGTTTGCTGGTCTTCAGCAATTGGCCGTCCGACACTTGAAGCACATGATCCCCGTCGTATGGGGACCCATGGGGCGAAAGGGGAGATGTACATGAGCGTCGGGGACCCGCTGCTCCAACCCTTTGCGATCAGGGACCTGGTGTTGCGAAACCGGATCGTGAGCACCTCCCACGAACCGGCCTACGCGCAGGATTCGCTGCCCACCGAACGGTACCGGGCCTACCACGTGGAGCGGGCCAGGGGCGGGGCCGGGCTGCTGATGATCGGTGGTTCCGCGGTGGTCTCCCCGGACAGCCCGCCTTCCTTCGGCAACCTGCAGCTGCACCGCGGGGAAATCACCGGCTGGCTGGAAAAACTCACGCAAGAGGTGCACGCCGAAGGCGCTGCGGTGATGTGCCAGATCACCCACTTGGGCCGGCGGACCAGCAACTACGCCGGGGACTGGCTGCCGGTGCCCTACTCCTCCGCGATGCGCGAACCGGCGCACCGGGCCTTTCCGAAGGTCGCCGAGGAGTGGGACCTGCACCGGATCGCCGCGGACTATGCCGCCGCCGCACGGCGCTGCCGCGATGCCGGGATGGACGGGATCGAGATCCAGTCCTACGGGCACTTCATGGACGCCTTCCTCTCACCGGCCACCAATAACCGCACCGATGCCTGGGGCGGCAGCTTTGAAAACCGGTTGGCCTTCCCGCTGTTGGTGATCAGTTCGGTGCGCGAGGCCGTCGGGAAGGATTTCATCCTCGGGATCCGCATGTCGATGGACGAGGACAAGGCCGGCGGGCTGGGAAGCACCGAGGCGGTAGCCGCGCTGCAGCGCTACATCGGGCAGGGCATCGACTTCCTGTCCGTGATCAAGGGCAGCATCGAATCCGATGCCGCGCTGTCCAAGGTGATCCCCTCCATGGGCGCACCCTCGGCCCCGTTCCTGGACTTCGCCGGATCGATCAAGGCGCAGATCCCGATCCCGGTGATGCACGCCTCGCGCATCGCCGACGTCGCCACCGCACGCCATGCGCTCTCCGCCGGACTGCTGGACCTGGTGGGGATGACCCGGGCCCAGATCGCCGATCCTTACCTGGTGGCCAAGCTGGCCGGCGGCCAGGAGGAACGCATCAGGCCGTGCGTGGGGGCGAACTACTGCCTGGACTCGATCTACGCCTCGGGGGACGCCAAATGCATCCACAACCCGGCCACCGGACGTGAACTTTCACTGCCGCACCGCGTGCGCCCGGCCACGGGTGCGCGACAAAAGGCGGTGGTCATCGGCGCCGGGCCGGCCGGGCTTGAATGCGCCCGGGTGCTCGGTGAACGCGGACACGAGGTGCTGGTCTTGGAGGCCGCCGACGCACCCGGCGGCCAGGTGCGCCTTGCGGCGGCTTCCCCGCGCCGGCGGGACCTGATGGGCATCATCGACTGGAGGGTCTCCGAGGCGCTGCTGGCCGGGGTGCGGATCCGCTACGGCGTCTTCGCCGATAGGGACACCGTGCTGGAAGAGAACCCCGATGTGGTCCTGGTGGCCACCGGGGGGACCCCGAACCACGACTTCCTGCCCCAAGGCGGGGAGCTGGCGGCCGACTGCTGGGACGTGCTCGGACATTTGCCCAGGACCCCGGCCACGGTGCTGGTGTATGACGACAACGGGGCCGAACCGGCGATGGACGCCGCGGAGAAGCTGGCCAAGGCCGGGGCCCGGGTGGAAATCATCACCCCGGAGCGGATGCTCGCCCCCGAGGTCGGTGCCATGAACTCCCCGGCCTACCTGCGTGCGTTCTCCGAGCACGAGGTGGTGATCACCCTGGCCCAACGGCTGCGCTCGGTCACCGAGGAACCCGATGGCCGGTTCACCGCGGTGTTGCGCAGCGAGTACTCGGGACGTGAAACCAGCCGCACCGTGGAGCTGGTGGTCATCGAGCACGGCACCCTGCCCAACGATGAGCTGTACGTCGATTTGCTCGATGACTCGACCAACGCCGGGGAAGTGGACTACACGGCCCTGCTGGCCGGCGTGAAGCAGCCGGCGGGGAAAAACCTCCGGGGGCGCTTCGCCCTCTACCGCCTCGGGGATGCGGTGGCCAGCAGGAACATCCACGCCGCGATCTATGACGCCCTGCGATTGTGCGCGCCCATGTGAGAGAGCGCCCGCCGAGCACCGCCCCCACCCGCCCGTGAAAGGAACCGCCATGACCATGAACCCGGCCCGCACCCACCGCCTGCCGGCCTCGCACACGCCTTCCGGGGCGCTGTCCGGACTGATAGCACGGCGGGTCCCGGGCCTGAGCCTCGAGGCGCCGTTCTACACCTCGCCGGAGGCCTTCGAGATGGACGTCGCCGAGATCTTCGCCAAGCACTGGATCTTCGTCGCCACCGAGCCCGAGATCCCGGAACCCGGGGATTACCTCACCATCAACGTCGGTCCCCATTCGGTGATCCTGCTGCGCGATGACGACGGTCTGGTGTCCGCGCTGCACAACGTCTGCCGGCACCGCGGGGCACGGATCCTGAACGATGCGTCCGGATCGGTGGGCAACCTGGTCTGCGGCTACCACCACTGGACCTATGCCGCCGACGGCTCGTTGCTGCACGCCGACTCGCAACCGGGGGACTTCGACCGGTCCGCATTTTCGCTGCGCACCGTGGCGGTACGCACCGTGGCCGGGCTGGTGTTCATCTGCCTGTCCAATGATCCTCCGGAGGACTTCGATGCGTACGCCACACGGATCGAACCCTACATCGCTCCCCATGCCCTAACCGGCACCAAGATCGCCGCGCAGGAAGACATCATCGAGGAGGGCAACTGGAAGCTGGTGATGGAGAACAACCGGGAGTGCTACCACTGCGACGGACACCCGGAGCTCTCCTGCTCGCTCTTTCCCACCTACGGATATGAGGCCGACTCGCTGCCGCCGCGGCTGCGCCCGGCCTACGGGCGCTACCTCGCGGCCGAGGCCCAGCTGCAACGCACCAGCGAGGACCACGCGTTGCCCTACGCCCGGATCGAGGAACTGCGCGACGGGGCCACCGCCTTCCGCATCCAGCGCGAACCGCTGGACGGGGCGGGGGAATCCTTCAGCCCCGACGGGAAGGTGGTGTGCACCAAGCTGCTCGGCGGGTTCGCCGAGCCCAGGCTGGGCCGGTTGTCCATGCACCTGCAACCCAACGCCTGGTTCCACTTCCTCTCCGACCACGCGGTGACCTTCTCGGTGTTGCCGCTCTCGGCGGGCAGGACGGCGCTGCGCACCACGTGGCTGGTGCACCAGGACGCGATGGAGGGCCGGGACTACGACGTTGAGGCGCTGAAGCGGGTGTGGCACCAGACCAACGCGCAGGACGGGACGTTCGTGGCCCGGGCCCAGCTCGGGATCTCCAGCCCCGCCTACCTGCCCGGCCCCTACGCGCCGAACGAATACCAGGTCGAGGACTTCGTCTCCTGGTACATCGCCCGGCTGCGTGCCGGCACCGAAGGGCGGGACACGCCATGACCCTGGAACCGCAGGTCCGCCCCGGGGCGATGGCGCTGCCGCAGGCCCCGGCGGCGCGGTTGCTGCGCTGCACCGGGGTCCGGCAGGAGACCGCCGACGTGAAGACGTTCATGCTCGAATCAGCCACCGGGGCCGAATTCGGCTGGCTGCCGGGCCAATACCTGACGGTGAACCTTGAAACCGCGCAGGGCCCGGCCGCCCGCTGCTACACGATCAGCTCGATCCCCGCCGACGGGCTTCAAATCACCGTCAAGGCGCTGCCCGGCGGACCGGTCTCGAACTGGTTGCACGATTGCCTCCTCCCCGGCGGACTGCTCGAGGCCCACGGGCCGCAGGGCGTGTTCACCCCGGAGCCCGGGCATTGGCAGAAGTACCTGTTCCTTGCGGCCGGATCGGGAATCACGCCGCTGGCCTCCATCACCCGGGCCCTGCGCCTCAGCGGGGCGCCGGTGGATGCGGTGCTGCTCTACAGCATGCGTACCCCGGCCGATGCCATCTTCGGCGCCGAGCTGCGCGGGATCGAGGCCTCCAGCGGCATCCGGGTGGAACTGCTGCCCAGCACCGGGGGACCGGGGGGCCGCGGACGGCTGGACGCCGCGGCGCTGGCCGCCCTGGTGCCCGATGCCGCCGGGCGGGAGGTCTTCGCCTGCGGCCCTGCATCCTATCTGGCCGCGGTGCGCGGCATGCTGGAATTAGCCGGCTGCGCGAGCGAGCGCCTGCATGTGGAAAGCTACGACATCGCGGCACACGCCCCGGCCCAGGCGAGCCCGTGCGCCACACCCGATACGAAGGTCTTCAGCGTGGAGTTTGCGGCCAGTGGCCGCACGATCCAGTGCCCGGCTGACTCCTTTGTGCTCGAAGCCGCGCTGGCCGCAGGGATCGCGGTGCCCTCAAACTGCACGCTGGGGATGTGCGGGACGTGCAAGTCCGCGCTGCTTGCCGGCAGCGTTGAGATGAACCACGCCGGTGGCATCAGGCCCAGGGAAATCGCCGCGGGGAAGATCCTGTTGTGTTGCTCCAAGCCCTCCTCGGACCTGGTCATCGACGCCTGAGTGCGCCCCTAGTTCCCCGGTGTGGCGCGGTTGCGCCGGCGGCGGCGCACCACCAGGTAGAGGGCCAGCACGACACACAACAGGTAGACCCCGGCGACCGCGCTCCAACCCAGCGGGAACCCGCCGGGGGAACCGATCAGCGCGCCCATGGCCAGCGGGCCGATGGTGAACCCGCCGAACTGCCCGGCGCTGACCATCCCGCTGGCCATCCCGATGGAGGAGGCCGGCACGCTGCGCACCACCGCGGCCATCAGCACCACCGAGACTCCCAGCGCCGAGGCGCCGTGCAGGGCCACGGCCAGCCACAGCAGTGCCGGTTCCCCGGTGGTGCCGGCCAGGTGGAAGACCCCGGCCCCGGCGAGCGCCATCACGGCCAGCAGCAGCAGCAGCGGCGGGGCTGCCATTCCCTTGGACATCATCCGTCCCCAGCCCACGCGGGCGGCGACGCCGATGGCCCCGGCCGCGGCGGCGGTCATCCCGCCCATGACCAGGGAGAAGTCGAACTCACGCACCGCAAAGAGGGCCAGGTAGACGTTGGTGGCTTGGACCCCCATCCCGTTGACGAAGCCGAAGGCGGCCAGTGCCCAGATCAGGAACTTGATGCTCGGTGCCGCAGCCGGGACCGCCGCTTGGGCCCGCGGGCCCACCTCGATGGGGGCCGTGGGCAGGTGGGGCACCTGGTTGAGCACCCGCACCGCGGCCACGCCCAGCAGCAGCGCGACGACGGCGCCCACGGCGTTGGCCCCGTGCCAGCCGATCCAGGCGGCCAAGGCCGGGAAGCCCAGGCTGGCGACCAACTGGCTGACCTGCACCCCCGATTGCTTGATGCCGATCCAGCCGATGCGTTGTTTTTCCGGGACGCGTTGGGACAACACCCGGTTGGTGACGCCGTTGGGGAAGGACTGGGCGAGCCCGGAAACCGCGGAGGCGACCAGCAGCAGCACATAGCCCCCGGGAATCGCCGCGAGCCCCAGGGCCAGGGCCGCCAGGGCAAAGATGAGCATCATCAGCCGGGTGTCGGGCTGATGGTCGGTGAACCTGCCAAAGGCGGCGTTGCCGATGGCCGCGGCGCCGAAGCAGACCGTGGCCAGCAGGCCGAACTGCGCCTCGGAGATCCCCAGGTCGGTGATCACCAAATCGGAAATGGCGCTGAGCCCGTAGTTCAGCAAGGGGGCGATGCCCACCGCCAGCAGCAGGATCGCCAGCAGCGATCTTGACGGATATCCCGCACGTGCCCGCATTCTTCAGGCTCCCCGCTCACGTTTCTTGACAGAATCGGGGTCATTCCCGAATCGCCCTACAGTCTTTCACATCCCCGCCCGCGGCTGCGCCCTTGAATGCCATCGGCCCCGGTGCTAGACAGGAGGCAATGCAGCTCCGGCGATCGGGCACGCCCCGTGCGCCGGGATCAGGACGAAGGGGTGCAGGGCATGGCAAGCAAACCGTTGGAACACGATCCCACCGATAAGGACCTGGTGGTCTCGGCACCGAAGAAAAGTGCGGTCGGGGTGCCCAGCCTGCTGGCCTCGATCCCGCTCGCACTCAACGAGATGGGTCCCGTGCGCACGCTCAAGACGCTGCGCCACATGAACCAGAAAGACGGATTCGACTGCCCCAGCTGTGCCTGGCCGGATCCGCCGAACCGCAAGGTCGCGGAGTTCTGCGAGAACGGGGCCAAGGCGGTGGCGTGGGAGGCGGATACGTTGAAGGTGGCGCAATCGTTCTGGGCGCTGCACCCGGTCTCCGAGCTCAAGACCAAGAGCGAATACTGGCTCGGGTCCCAGGGGCGGCTCGTCGAGCCGGTCTACAAGCCCGCCGGGGCCGATCACTACCGCCCCATTTCCTGGGACAACGCCTTTGGCATCATCGGGCGTGAACTCAACGCCCTGCAGTCCCCCGATGAGGCCACGTTCTACACCTCCGGACGTGCCAGCAACGAGGCGGCCTTCACCTACCAGCTCTTTGCCCGGGCCTTTGGCACCAACAACCTGCCGGACTGCTCGAACATGTGCCACGAATCCACGGGCAAGGCCATGGAGGAGTCCATCGGGGTGGGCAAGGCCGCGATCCACTACGAGGACTTCGCCAAGTCGGACCTGATCATCATCATGGGCCAGAACCCCGGCACCAACCACCCACGGATGCTCACCGCGCTGGAGGAGGCCAAGGAAGCCGGTGCCTCGATCATTGCCATCAACCCGCTGCCGGAGGCCGGGCTGATGAACTTCAAGAACCCGCAGCGGCCCCGCGGGCTGATCGGGAAGGGCACCGATTTGGCCGACCAGTACCTCAAGATCCGCCTGGCCGGGGACATGGCACTGATGCAGGCGCTGGCCAAGCGCGTCTTCGAGGCCGAGGACGCCGCCCCCGGATCGGTGCTGGACCACCTCTTCCTGGAAGGGCACTGCATCGGGCTGGCCGAATACCGCGAACACCTCTCCACGCTGCGCGAGGCCGACGTGTTGGCGGCCACCGGGCTGGACAGCGCGCAGATCGACGAGCTGGCCCGGCGCTACCTGGATGCGGAGAACGTGATCATCACCTGGGCGATGGGACTGACCCAGCACAAGAAGGCGGTGCCCACCATCCAGGAGATCATGAACGTGCTGCTGCTGCGCGGGAACATCGGCAAGCCCGGTGCCGGTCCGTGTCCGATCCGCGGGCACTCCAACGTCCAGGGGGACCGGACCATGGGCATCTGGGAAAAGATGCCCGAGGCGTTCATGGACAAGCTGGCGGCGGAGTTCGACTTCGATCCGCCGCGGGAGCACGGCATGGATTCCGTGCAAAGCATCCAGGGGATGTTGCAGGGAAAGATCAAGGTGCTGGTGGCGCTGGGCGGAAACCTGGTCCACGCGGTCTCGGACACCACCGTGGCGCAAGAGGCGATCGGGCGCACCCGGCTTTCGGCGCAGATCTCCACCAAGTTGAACCGTTCGCACGCCTATACCGGGGACGCGGCGCTGATCCTGCCCACGCTGGGCCGCAGTGACATCGACCGGCAGCGCAGCGGCGTCCAGTTCGTGACCGTTGAGGACACCGTGTGCGCGGTCCACGCATCCCAGGGACGGGTGGAACCGGTCTCGTCGAAGATGCTCTCGGAGATCGCGATCATCGCCCGGATGGCCCGCCGGGTGCTGGGCAAGGACCATCCCTTCGCCTGGGAGGGGTTTGCGGAAAACTACGACAGCATCCGCGAACACATTGCCGCGGTGGTGGACGGGTGCGAGAACTACAACGAGAGGGTGCGGGTGCTTGGCGGGTTCATCCTGGCCCACCCGCCGCGGGACTCGCGCGTCTTCCCCACCCCCAGCGGCAAGGCGGTGATCGTTGTCAACGAGCTTGAGGCCCTGGCTCTTCCGCCCGGGAGGCTGATCCTGCAGTCCCTGCGCTCCCATGACCAGTTCAACACCACCACCTACTCGCTCAACGACCGTTACCGCGGGGTGCGCAAGGGCCGCAACGTGCTCTTCGTGAACCCGAAGGACCTTGAGGCACTGGACCTGGCCGATGGTTCCTACGTGGATGTGCATTCGGAGGCCGGTGACGGGGTGGACCGTGTCCTGCGCGCGCTGCGGATCATTTCCTATCCAACCGCCGAGGGTTGCACCGCCACCTACTTTCCCGAGGCAAACGTGCTGGTTCCCCTGGCGGCCACCGCCGAAGGCTCAAACACCCCGATTTCCAAGTCACTGATCGTGCGGTTGGAGCCCGTTGGGCCCCCGGTCTTCGCCTGAATCGGGGGCCGGGCGCGGAACATAAGTTGAATACGTGCCGCGGCGGGGCCACACTGGAGACGCCGCAGTACCTTTCGTCCCACGTGGAGGCAGATGTCAATGCAGAAACCAGGGCGCAAGCCCATCGCTGTCGCCAGCGGGATCCTGGTGATCGCGATGGGACTCATCGGATGCGGTGGAGCAGGATCCGATGGGGTCGGTGGCACCGCTGATCCCGGAAAGGCGCCGGGCATCGCCTTGCTCTTCCCCGGAACCCAGACCGCACGGAACCAGGCATTGGACATCCCCGTGTTCGAGGCCAAGATCAAGACCCTGGGTGACTTCGAGGTGGTGGCCTCCGATGCCGGCAAGGATGCCTCGGCACAAGTGAAGCAGGCGCAGTCCGCGCTGGCCGACGGGGCCGGCGTCCTGGTGCTGGATCCGGTCGACGCGAAGGCAACGGATGAGATCGTGGCCGCGGCCGCGGAAAAGGACGTGCCGGTGATCTCCTACGACTCCCTTGGATCCGGCAATCCCGGCCTGGCCTTCCGCATCTCCTTCGACCACGAACAAATAGGCGTGCTCCAGGCCAACTCCCTGGTCCAGAAGCTACGCAGCGACGGGGTCGCCAACCCGGGGATCCTGATGGTCAACGGGCCCGCCGGGGATCCTGAGGCGGAGCTCCTGGCCAAGGGTGCCCACTCGGTGATCGACAAGTCCAGCGTGAAGATCCTTGCAGGGCTCGACGCCGCCGACTGGAATCCCGGGCAGGTGCAGGACTGGACAGCGAAGCGCATCTTGGGTTTCCCGGGCCGGATCGATGGAATTTACGCCGCCAAGGACTCGCTGTCCGCAGGGGCCATCGCCGCGCTGACCGCCGCGGAGGTGAAGCCGTGGCCGACCGTCACCGGCCAGGATGCGGATCTGGAGGCCATCAGGCGGATCATCACCGGGCGCCAGTACATGAGCATTTACAAGCCGGTGCGGGCCGAAGCCGAACTTGCCGCGGGCGTCGCCGCGAAGCTTGCCCGCGGCCAAGCCCCTCCGACGGCCACCAAGATCGGCGGTGTCCCCACCCGGTTGCTTATTCCCAAGGTCGTGACCCGGGGCAACATCATGGGCACCGTCATCAGCGACGGCGTCTACACCGTCGAGGAGATCTGCACCGCGGACTACGCCAAGGCCTGCGCCGCGGCAAACATCAAGTAGCATCGGGGCCCAGGCGGCTACCGAAGGTCCCCGGCGCGAAGGAGCGTCCCGGCCAGCTCCTCCAACGCCCCGGGGACCAAGGAGTAGTAGGCCCAGACCCCGCGCTTCTCCCGATGGAGCAGCCCGGCCTCCACCAAGACCTTGAGGTGGTGCGAGACCGTCGGCTGGCCCAACCCCAGCGGGGCGGTGATATCGCACACGCAGGTCTCCGCGGCAGCGGACCCGGAGACCAAAGACAGGATGCGTAGCCGGTTCGGGTCGGCGAGCGCCTTGAAACGCGCGGACAGCGCCTCGATGCCCGGTGCATCTGCTCCTGTGGACATGTTCGGCGCCTCGCATTCATCGTGCCATCCCGATGGCAGATTGACATCCATCGATATCTGCAACCATACTCGAGGCATCGACATCCGTCGATGTCACCCTTTCCCGGAGAACCGCACGTGAACCCCAGCCTCGCGCCCGCCGACAGCAGGGCCCTGACCTCCAAGCTATCGACCCTGGACCGCTACCTGGCCCTATGGATCCTGGCGGCCATGGCCGTGGGATTGACACTGGGCAAGGTGGTTCCCGGAATCGGGGGAGCACTGGACTCGGTCCAGGTCGCCGGGATCTCGCTTCCCATTGCGGTGGGACTGCTGGTGATGATGTACCCGGTGCTGGCCAAGGTCCGCTACAACGAGACGGGCCGGGTGCTGGGGGACCGGAAGCTGATGATTACCTCGCTGGTGATCAACTGGGTCCTCGCCCCGGCCTTCATGTTCGTGTTGGCCTGGATATTCCTGGCTGACCTGCCCGAATACCGCACCGGGCTGATCATCGTCGGCTTGGCCCGCTGCATCGCGATGGTCTTCATCTGGAATGACTTGGCGTGCGGGGACCGCGAAGCGGCCGCCGTGCTGGTGGCCATCAACTCGGTCTTCCAGGTCTTCGCCTTCGGCGCGCTGGGCTGGTTCTACCTGCAACTTCTGCCGGGCTGGCTGGGCCTGGAGACCACCAGTGCGGAGTTCTCCTTTGTCACCATCACGCTCTCGGTGCTGGTGTTCCTGGGCATCCCCCTGGTCGCGGGATTCCTGAGTCGCACGCTGGGCGAAAGGGCCAAGGGCCGCCAATGGTATGAAGGCACCTTCCTGCCCAGGATCGGCCCCTGGGCGCTTTACGGGTTGCTCTTCACCATCGTGGTGCTCTTCGCCCTGCAGGGACAAAACATCGCGGCCGCACCCCTTGACGTGCTGCGCATCGCCATCCCGCTGCTCGTTTACTTCGTGGTCGTCTTTGGGGTCTCGATGCTGGTGGGCCGCGGCTTGGGCCTGGGCTATGAGCGCACCACGACCCTGGCCTTCACCGCTGCGAGCAACAACTTCGAATTGGCCATTGCCGTGGCCATCGCGACCTTCGGCGTCACCAGCGGACAGGCCCTTGCCGGGGTCGTGGGCCCGTTGATCGAGGTGCCGCTGCTGATTTCACTGGTCTACGTCGCTCTCTATTCCCGCAAGTTCTTTCCCGCAAGGATCCAGACATGAACCGAAAACCCTCCGTCCTGTTCGTCTGTGTGCACAACGCCGGACGCTCCCAAATGGCAGCAGCGTTGCTGGCGAACCTCTCGGCCGGGCAGATCGAGGCCCGATCCGCGGGCTCGGCACCCGCCGATGCGGTGAACCCGGCGGCGGTCCAGGCGATGAAGGAGGTCGGCATCGACATCTGCGCCGAGGTTCCCAAGATCCTTGAACCACACGCGGTGGAGGCCGCCGACCTCGTGATCACCATGGGGTGCGGCGACAGCTGTCCGGTCTTTGCGGGAACACGCTACGAGGACTGGGTACTTGATGATCCCGCCGGCCAGGGAATCGAAGCGGTCCGCCCGATCCGCGACGAGATCCACGCACGCATCGAGAGCCTCATCGATCGGCTCCTGAGAGCCAACCCCCAAGAGATCCGGCAGTAAAACCAGATGAGCATGAGTTCGAACCACCCCGTCCTTATCATTGGGGCCGGTCCCATTGGCCTGGCCGCCGCGGCCCACCTCCTGGAACGCGGCTGCCACGTGCGGGTCCTTGAATCCGGTCCCTGCGCCGGTTCGGCGATCCGGGGGTGGGGCCACATCAAGCTCTTTTCCACGTGGCGCTACAACATCGATGCCGCGGCCCGTCGACTGCTTCTCACACCGTTGGAGGGATACCCGGCGCCATGGCGCGAACCGAGGGAAACGCGGCTGCCCACGGGGAAGGAATTCCTTGACGACTACCTTGCCCCGCTGGCAGCCCACCCTGCCATGGAACCCAGGATTTCCTATGGACACCGGGTCACCGACATCACCCGGGTCGCGGACACCGGTGCCGGGGTGGACAAGACCACCGGTGCGCAGCGCGGGAAATCGTTGTTCCTGGTGCGCACCGCCACGGACCGGGGCACCGAGGACCTGGTGGCCCGCGCCGTCATCGATGCCTCCGGAACCTGGAACACACCCAACCCGGTGGGCCGCTCCGGGCTCGAAGCCATCGGGGAAGCCGAGGCCCGGGTTAGCGGGTTCGTCTCCTCCACGCTTCCCGATCCGCTGGGTGCGGGACTTGGTGACTTCGCCAACAAGACCGTGTTGGTGCTCGGTGCCGGCCACTCCGCGGCCAACACCTTGATCAGCCTCGGCCGGCTACGGCGGAAGCACCCCGGAACCACGATCCTGTGGGGCCTTCGCGCAACCGCGAACCCCCGCAAGCTCTATGGCGGTGGAGCGGCGGATCAGCTTCCGGCCCGTGGACTGCTGGGCACCAGCCTGCGCCGCCTGGTCGAGAACGGCGATATCACCATCGTGGAAAACGTGTCCGTCATTTCCCTTCAATCGGGTGAAAGGCTGGGCGTGAACTTGGCCGATGGCCGGAAAATGGATGTTGACCGCCTGGTGCCGGCCACCGGATTCCGCCCGGACCTTTCCCTGCTCCGCGAATTGCGACTGGACATGGACCACGTGGTGGAGGCCCCGCGCGAGCTTGGCCCGCTCATTGACCCCGATTTCCACAGCTGCGGCACCGTCACGGCCCACGGGGCATCGGTGCTTTCCCACCCCGAACCCGACTTCTACATCGCCGGCAGCAAGAGCTACGGGAGGGCCCCGACGTTCCTGATGGCCACCGGCTACGAACAGGTGCGCTCCATCGCCGCGGCACTGTCCGGCGATCGCATCGCCGCCGACTCGGTTCAACTCTCGCTTCCGGAAACCGGTGTCTGCTCCACCCAGAGCGCCGAATCCTGCGATGCCCCGGCGGTCGATTGTCCGCCGGATGACTCCTGCTGTTCCACCGAGACCCGGAACGGGCAGAGCGAACCTGCCGGGGTACCGGGAAACTAGCGGGGCGCATGCCCGCTTCGCCGGTCCCCGGATTCGGGCGGTGGCCCGCGTGCGCGCTATTCTTCACTAGGTCCATGCACTGATTTGTTTACCAGGAGGATTCCTTGCCGCACCAGGCGAAAACCCGGCTTCACGTACGCATTGCTCCTGCGCGAACGCTGGGCAAGATGCTCGCGGTGGCACTGGGAGCCGGACTTTTGCTCACCGGGTGCGGCGCCGACTACCCGCTGGGCGAGGCCCAGCGGCACGCCGCCGAGAACAACACCTCCAGCCTCGCCGGGACGCTCACGGGCGGCGGGTCCAGTGCACAAAATTCGGCCATGAACGCCTGGACCAACGGATTCAGCACGTTGAACCCCAAGGTGCAGGTGCAGTACGCC
>JAUNVO010000039.1:15350-18525 GCA_030540695.1 Micrococcaceae bacterium
TTCTCCGGCTCCATCACCTCATGGCGCGACCCCGCCATCAAGGCGCTGAACCCCGGGGCGTCCTTGCCGGATGTGCCCATGACGGTGGTGGCCCGCTCCGATGATTCGGGGACCACTGAGAATTTCACCGACTACCTGCAAGCTGCGGCCCCGAAAGACTGGAACCACGATCCCAGCGGCTCGTGGCCCGGGGGACTGGGCACCGAACAGGCCCAGGGCAACTCCGGGGTAGTCACCACGGTCTCGCGTACCCCCGGGGCCTTGACCTATGCGGATGACTCATTGGTGGACGCCTCCCTGGGGAAGGTGAAACTGAAGGTCGGGGACTCTTTTGTTCCGGTCAGCGGCAAGGCCGCAGCCATCGCCGTCAGCGCGTCCAAGCGCGTTCCGGGCCGCCATGCCAATGACATCGCCCTGGAACTTGACCGCACCACCACCAAGCCCGGCGCCTACCCGATGGTGCTGGTTTCATACTTCATTGTCTGCAGCGGCTACACCGATCCGAACTCGCTGGACCTCATCAAGGCCTTCGCCCACTACATCGTCAGCGACGAAGGCCAGCAGATCGCAGCAGAATCGGCCAAGAGCGCCCCGATGCCCGCCGGGCTGGCGGCGGAGGCGCAAACGGCCATCGACTCGATCACCCTGCGCCAATAGGCCCCTCCGGGGACCCCCACCAGTTCCCCGGTCCCCGAAGCCACGGTGCTGCATCTCGCCGGCCATCAACCAGACGCAGGGTCCGGGCCTGAGATGCGCCTCAGAGCAGCGTGGCGAACCGCTCGGCCGCCGCGGTGGCGCCGGCGACGATGATCTCGTCATCCGGTTGCAGCACCGTCGAGGTGGTGGTGTGGTCCCAATCCTGGTTCAACGACTTCACCGCCACGATCGTGACGTGGTGCCTGGAACGGATCCCGGTTTCACCCAGTGCCTTTCCCACCGCCTCCTTCGGCGGACGGGTCTTGACCATGGCGAAGCCGTCGGCGAACTCGACGTAGTCCAGCATTGCGCCGCGCACCAGGTGGGCAACCCTGCGACCCATGTCCTGCTCGGGACGGATGACATGTTCGACGCCCAGCTGCTCCAGGATCTGGCCGTGGGCCGCGCTGACGGCCTTGGCCCAAATGGTTGGCGTCTTGAAACGCAGCAGCAAGGACGTGGTCAGGATGCTGGCCTCCAAATCGCTGCCGATCCCGACGACGGCGCGGTCGAAGTCATGCACCGAGAGCTGGCGCAGCGCCTCCTCCTTGGTGGCATCGGCGCGCACCACATGGGTGAGCCGGCCATTGAACGACTGGACGATGTCCTCGTCGTGGTCGATGCCCAGCACCTCGGTCCCGGCGGCCACCAGTTCCAGCGCCAGTGCACCGCCGAAGCGGCCCAGTCCGATGACGACCACCGAGTTGGCCTCGGCAATGCGTTCCATGGACTTGGGGTTGAACAAATGATGCTTAGCCAATGAGAGGCCTCTCTTTCGGGAATTCGTACATCACGGGTCGGGAACGCAAGGCCAGGGCGGAAGCCAAGGTCACCGGGCCGAGCCGGCCGATGAACATCAAAAAGACCAGCAACACCTGCCCGGCCGGTGGCAGCGAGGCGGTGATGCCGGTGGACAGGCCCACCGTGGCAAACGCCGAAACCGTTTCAAAGAGCAAGCGGTCCAGGCCGATGTCGGTCATCAGCATCAACGCCATGGTGGACCCGATGACCAGGGCCACGGCAAGCAGCACGATGGTGATCGCCTGGCGGTGCACCGAGCGTGAGAGGCGCTTGCCGAACACGTTCACTGCCACGCCGCCCTGGATTTCGGTGAACATGATGAAGAACAGCACGGCGAACGTGGTGATCTTCAGCCCGCCGGCGGTGCCGGCGGGCCCGCCGCCAATGAACATGAGCATGTCCATGCCCAGCCAGGTTGCCGGATCCATGGCACCGATGTCCACGGAGTTGAACCCCGCGGTGCGCGAGACCACGGACTGGAAGAAGCCGGCCAGGAGCTTGTCGGCGGTGGAGAGCCCGCCCAGGACCTTGGGGTTGGACCATTCCAGGGCGCAGATGAACGCGGTTCCCGCCGCCAGCAGCGCCAGGGTTCCACTGATGACCAGCTTGGTGTTCATCGTCCAGTGCAACGGCCGGCGGTAGTGGCGTCCGAGCTCGAACAGCACCGGGAACCCCAAGCCACCGATGATGATGGCGGCGGCGATCGGCAGGCAGATCCACGGATCGCCCACGAAGCCCACGAGGTTGTCGCTGAATAACGCGAACCCGGCGTTGTTGAACGCGGAGACCGAATGGAAGGCACCGAGCCACAGGGAGTGGCCCCATGGGTTGCCCAGTCCGATGGCGAAGCGCAGGGTCAATGCCGTAGCCACGAGCAGCTCGGTCGCAGCGGTGATGCGCAACACCCCGAACAACACCGCGCGTACTTCGCCGAAACCAGTGCTCTTGGTTTCGGCGGCCGTTTGCATCCGCGACCTCAACCCCAGGCGCCGGGCCATCAGCACCCCCAGCAGGGACGCAAAGGACATCACGCCAAAGCCGCCGAGCTGGATCAGCACGATGATGGCCACCTGCCCAAACGGGGTCCAGAAGGCGGAGGTATCAACGACTGCGAGGCCGGTCACGCAGACGGCTGAGGTTGCCGTGAAAAGAGCCTCGAGGAAGCCGGCCCCACCGGGGCCGGACTTGGCCAGCGGCAGCATCAGGGTAAGGGTTCCCACGGCGATGGCGGCACCGAAACCCAAGGCGATAGCCTGGGCCGGGTGCCGGGGGAGCAGGGCCCTTGGAAGGGACCTGAATCGTGCTGACGCGACGTGCATAAGTCTCAGAGTAGGCGCTGTGGGCCAAAAACCATCGATTGGCCGCTTGACTGCGGAAATCGTTGTCCCGGACGCCAGGAAGCCCTTGGCTGGCGAGCCCTTGGCGCGAGGTTGCGTCTGCTGCCCGCCAACCCTCTGGCGTGGTGGTCAAGGCCGGGAAGTGATGCCATGAGCGGAATCGCCGGCGCCTGTCCAAACCCGCGGTGATTGCGCGTAGGCTGAGTCAGTAGGGGTACTTTCCCCTCCATCGTGGGATTGCCGGGCAATCCCAGCTAGGACGGCACATAATGTCGAAGTCACCGCAAAAGAGCGAAGCAAAGAAACCTGCCAAATCCATCAAGGAAAAGCGTGCCGAAAAG
>JAUNVO010000332.1 GCA_030540695.1 Micrococcaceae bacterium
GGTGGTTCAGGACAGCCCGTTGACGATCAATGTCCCTGGAAACGGCAGGTTCGCTTTAGGTGACGAGGTTCAGGTCAGGGGTGGCTACCTGTTGGAGCACTCATCCCGAGACGTGGAGCCGCGGGAATTCGAGGCGGGCGGAATCACCGTTCCGGCACAGTGCGCGCGACCGGACATCTTCTTGGCGCACTGAACACTCCGCAAACGCACGCTTCTGCCGCGGGCGGGGCGGTGCATCTCTCACATGGGCCGAAGTTCAGCGTGCGTCGACGATGGTTCCGTTCCGCGGCAGGCCTCCAGGAAACGTGATCGGCAGAGCACTTGCGCTCATCACGTCCGCGCTGCTGATGGCCTGCACGTGGAGGTGCGGTTCCGTGCTGTTGCCCGTATTCCCACAGCCCGCAAGCACATGACCCGCGTCGACACGTTGACCGGGTCTCAGGCGGACGCTGTGGTGCTGCACGTGGCACAAGGCGACCACGGGACCGCTGTAAGTCTTGATCATCAGATGATTCCCAGCGAGCGCCAGCCAGCCCGCCGCAGCCCTGCGTGCTTGGGTGAGTGAGTAGCGGATCGATGGCAAGCCGCGGAAAGCTGCATGATCGGGTTCGGCATCGTGCACTGCGACGATGATGCCGTCCACCGGCGCCAGGACGGGCGGGCCAAAGCCTGGAAAGCGTTCCGCCGGTTCGGGATACAGGAGCGATGCCAATGTGACTGGAGCGGTGCGACCGGAACCGTCCACCGGGACGAAGTCAATCGCGAAGGTTGAGGCGTACAACTTTGTGCCGTGGCTCGGAACCCGGTTCGCAGGGCTGTTTTAAGTCAACCATCGACCGTTGAAGGGATAGGCCAAGTCAAGCGTGATCGGCACGGGAGCGACTCCATTCTGGGTTCATGATCAGCCTATGGCGGCCTGTTGTCCGGTCCAACAGAAACGCCCATATATCGATCCAGCCGAGTTCTGGAGGAACTTCGACTTGGCGTATGCGACTGGCCGCCGCCTTTCGCACTGGACTCACTCTCATGCCATTGATCCCGCGTAGACGGATACGTCTACATCGACTAAGTTGGTGGGATGAGTGAGACTACGACGATCCGGATCAGTCGGGACACGCATGCACGAGTTACTCGACTTGCGGCCGAGCGCCACGAGACGATCGACAAGACCGTGAGCGCGGCGATCCGCGCGCTCCTCCAGGACGCGATGGCGCGAGACCTTGCGGCAGACCTGACCGACGAAGAGACTGAGTGGCTGGATGCTGACGCCGGGTGATGTCGTCGAGCTTGATCTTGGGACGCCCGCCGGCAGTGAGGCCGGACTTCGGCGGCCGGCCATCGTCGTGACTGCGCGTCGGGTCTTGAGGGGAGAACCGACCGTCGTTCAAGTCGTACCCCTAACCCGGGCGATCCGTCAGAGCAGCATTGAGGTGGTGATTGACCCCGACGAGGGCAATCAGCTGGTGGCGCTGTCGTCGGCGCAGTGCCAACATGTGCGCTCCGTCGCGACGGCGCGCATTCATGGGCGTACGGGAAACGTCGGCCCGATCGTTCTCAGCGAGGTCCGCGAGACGCTGGCGCTACTCATGGATCTGTAACGAAACGCACGCTATTGCCGCAAGGGGCGCTACGGAGCAGTTACTCAGACTGGTTCCGGTGCAACGGATCATCCGCGTAGTACTTTGCGTGTCGGATCTTGGCTTGAGGGCATCGGTGAAGGCGTGTGCCATGAGGCGGGAGTATCCGACAGTGAGCGCGATCTCCTCGTCGATTTCGCATGCGATACACCAGGCCTGGATTCCCGGGGCGTCGACGTGTGTTTGTATGGGGTGAGGTGGATCAGGACACCGGTCTTGCGGCTGGCGGCTCTTGGGCTTGAGCGTCAGAACGGCCGAGCGAGCGCTCAAGCCATATCCCAGTGACTGAGAGCGTCGCATTGTCGGATCAGGCGCTCAATCAGCACACAAGCGGCAGCGAAGCCGGTGTGATTCCGAAGTAGCTTGTGGAGCCGCCCAGGTCATGCTCGGGTGCGGTGGTATTTTCCTTGATCATGAAGCTACAACTGTTGTCGGCGTACCTGGTGGCGACTGCGGTGTTGGTCTCGGGGTGCGGGAATGAAACCGAGCCAGGCCCAACCCCAGAAACGACAGCGACATCGGCACCGATCGTTTCGGTCTCGTCCGCGCCTCCGCCGCCTTCGACCCCGTCTTCACCGACCCCTTCGTCGACCAACACAGACCAAAGCGATGAGGAAGCCATCGTTGAGGACCTGTTGCGAGAACCGGGCCCCTTTGGTGGGTCCGACTTCGTCCTTGATGCAGCGGTGGAGGCGATCAAGGAGAAGGATCCTCAGTCCCCCGAGGAATCGGCAGCAGCGGTTGTCGATGTCACGCACGGGGACTACGCCGAAGCGACGCAGGGATTGCTGGACTTCAGCCCGGAGATCGACG
>JAUNVO010000040.1:0-5923 GCA_030540695.1 Micrococcaceae bacterium
GATCGGGCAAACACCGTTTCGGTGATCACCGAGCCGGCCAGCAGCGTTCCCACGGTGATGCCGCTGATGGTCATGGCCGGTGCAGCGGCGTTCTTCAGGGTGTGGCGGAAGAAGATCCACGTTTCCGAAGCGCCCTTGGCCCGAAGTACGTCCACGAACGGCTGGGCGTAGACGTTCTCGACGCTCTTGAGCAGCACCTGGGCGATCGGGGCGGAAACATGGATGGCCAGTACCAGGACGGGAACGGCGATGGAGGCGAAGGAACCGTCCGGGAAAAGCGACATCACGCCCAACTGGATCGAGAGGACCTGCAAGAGCACCAGTCCCAACCAAAACACCGGTACCGCAGCAAAGAGCGGTGGCAAGTTGAGGATGAACCGCCTCAACCTCGCGTGGCGAGCCAAGGTGGCCGAAGCGACCAGCACCACGGCGAACACCACCGCTGTGCCGAACGCGCTGGTGGCCAGCAACAGCGTCGAACCGACCACGGCTCCGATGCGTTCGGCGACGGGCTGGCCCGAGGCCAGCGAATAGCCGAAGTCGCCCCGGAGCAGACCCGCGAGCTGGCTGGTGTACTGGAGAAGAAGTGGCTGGTCGTATCCGTATTGGGCCTTCATCGCTGCGATGGTTGCCGGGTCGGCTGCGGCATCGGCCGACAGGAAAATCGTGACGGGATCATTTGGAAGCAACTGCACGGCCAAGAAGACCAGCGTGTAGGCGAGCCAAATGACCAGCAGGGCTTGTCCGATGCGTCGGGCGATGTATGCGGTCATGGGTCGGCTACTTTCCGCTCTTCCAGGCGCCCTGGAAGATCGGGGCGGTCCCGGAAGTGAATTCAACGTGGGCGTCGGCGTTGCCGCCGTAGACCTGGACTTCGTCCCACAGCACCAGTGCCAGCGCCTTTTCGGTGACCAGTTGGCGCTGTTCCTCGGCGATGAGCTCGTTGTGTTCCGCTTCGCTGGTCGCCGCACGTTCCTTGGCGAACAGCGCGTTGAGCTCGGTGTCGGCGTTGAGGGTCTGGGTGTTGTTCTCTGGGCCGAAGACCGGGCCGAGTCCGCCGTATGCGAATTGGCGGGTCCCGAAGAACTCGGTGTTGGGATCGATCATTGCGGTGGCCAGGAACGTGTTGTCCGAGGCACGGTTGATGAGCTTGACGCCGATTTCACGCCACTGTTGTTCGATGAGCTCGAATGCGGGCTTGATGACCACGGAGTTGTTTGAGCTGGTCACGGTGACTTCCAGCTTTTCCCCGTCCTTCTCGCGCACGCCGTCGGTCCCAACAACCCAGCCGGCCTCATCGAGGAGCGACTTGGATTTTTCCGGTTCGTAGGCCAGATCCGCGGACAGGTCGATAAAACCGGGCGCCGCGTGGTTCAGCACTGAATCGGCCACGACGTAGCTCTCGGAGAGAACGGTGTCCTTGATCGACTGCCGGTCGATGCCGGCTTGGAGCGCCTGGCGGACCTTGGCATCGGCAAGCTTGCCACTGCCGATGCGCACCGCGGCCATGTTGGTCGTCAGGTCAACACCTTGGGCGGGCAGCACGTTGTCACCGCTGCTCGTCAGTGCCTGTTCATCCACCGGCTGCAAGCCGCGCACCAGATCGACCTGGCCCGTCTGTACCGCTCCGGCACGGTGGGCAACCTCCGGCAGGTACTTCACCACAAGGGTGTCCAGGTATGCGGCTCCCTGGTTCGCTGCGCCTTGCGGTGCCCATTTGTAGTCTTCGCGCTTGGCGAAGGTGACTTCCTCGTCCGTTTTTTCGGATTCAAAGACGAAGGGCCCGGATCCGACGATCTTGGCTATCGCTGACTGGCCTGCGTTGTCGAGCTTGAGCGTGTCAGGGGAGACCAGGCCGGCGGTTACGGAGGAGGTGGCGCGCAGGAAGTTGGCGTCGGGGGTCTTGAGCGTCACCTTGACCTGGTTCTTCCCGATGACTTCCGCGGACTTGTAGGCACCGAAGTCAACGTTCGGTGCGATCTGTGCAGCCTTGATTCCGAGCCCCAGGGCGTCCAGGTTCTTCTTGACGGCCTGGGCATTCAGGGCGGTTCCGTCGGAGAAGCTGACCCCGTCACGAATCGTGAAGGTGAATTCGGTCTGTTCCTTGTTGGAGGTGAAGTCGGAGGCTACCCAGCCCACGAGCTTGCCCGATTCGGCATCGAAGTACGTCAGGCGGTCTAGGACGCTGTTGAGCACGTTCGCTTTCTCGTAGAAGCGTGCGGCCTGTGTCTGCCAGTTGTTGATGGGTGCCACTTCCGCGAAAACGAAGGTCCCTCCCTGCACCGGCTCATTGCTGGTGGGACTGTTCGGTGCAGCATTGCCGGGATTTTGCGTTCCCGCTCCGCAGGCGCTGAGCGCGAGCGTTGACGCTGCCAGCAATGTCAGGACCTTGACGCCGATGCCGGCGTTGCGACGCCGCTTGGCTGGTGGGTTGGTATTGCCCATGGTGTGTTCCCTCTCGGCTAACCCGAGGAATGCCGCGACATGGCTGGTCATCCGCGAAGCGTCATGGGCATGACGGTACGCGGTGGACCGGCGCAGAGTTTGGCTATCTCCATCGGTCCTGGCGGTAGCACCGGTCCCCAATGACGGGGGTGGTTGCTGCGGCGTCAACGAGCCAGGTCTCTCAGCCGCTCTGGATGGTGTGTTCGTGGGTGGCTGACCGCCACCATCGAACCATTCAAGTCTGTTGCAGATTCTTCGATATGGCCAACCGAAAGCCTGACTTTGTGAAATAAACCGACGCATAGAGTCCCCCGAGCGGTGGATTCGAGTCACAAAGCGTCACAAGGCAGTTTGTGACGCATCAACGCGGCCGATCTTGCGTCATGGGCGCTTCATGGTGAGAATACGTCGCGGATGTTCAGATTCTGGGTGAGGGCCAGAGCCAAAGCCAGACACGCTGAATGCGCAGCGACCCGCGCATCCCGCAGGGCACCGCTGCCGCACCCTGGCCCTGCGTACTTGATTCGCTCGGGACACCACCGTTGCGTGCTGGCCGGTCGAGGCTCGAACCAGGGACCCTAAACCAGCACCCAGGAACGGAACGTGGCAGGATCACCTCATGAAAAGCACACGATCACTGCGTGCACTGCATCGCCGGGTGCGCTTGTGGGGGATGTTCCTCGGTGGAATCACCGCGGCCGGACTGGCGGGGGTCTTGGGCCAGTGGAACTATGCACCGGCCGTTGGATGGACAGCAGCGGCCCTGATCTACAACACGTCGGTTTGGCTGACCATCGCGCCGATGGACTACGCACGCACATCCGACCACGCCCAGGAAGAAGACCCGGGGATCCAGGTAAGCGATCTGTTGATCATCCTGGCCGCCATCGGGTCGCTGGCCGCAGTGGCTTTGGTGATGGTCAGTGGCAGCAACCTAAGCGCATCGGGCAGGCTGCCCCTGGCGTTGCTGGCGTTGACCTGCACCGCGATGTCGTGGTTGATGGTCCACACCCTCTACACGCTGCGTTACGCCCGGATCTACTACGCCGGCGCACCGGGAGGCATCGAGTTCAATCAGGTCGAGCCCCCGCAGTACACAGACATCGCCTACATGGCTTTCAGCGTGGGCATGACCTACCAGGTCTCGGACACATCCATCACCACGCGCGAGATGCGTTCTGCGGTGCTGCGTCATAGTTTGCTGGCGTTCCTTTTTGGCACCGGCATCCTGGCCACCACCATCAACCTGGTGGTCAGTCTTGCCGCCTGAGAGACCTGGGGGAGTGGCCACACCATGGCGTGGGCACTCCCCCAGGTTCCACCTGACCGGCCGCAGCCTAGCTGAGAACGGCGTTGGAGAACCGGTAGTTCGCCGCGCGGTGCGAGTCTTCGACACGGTCGCCGCGACCGAAGAGCTTGTTGCGCAGCGTGCCCTCGACATAGTCGTTGGGGTACACGCCGCGGGCTTGCAGCTCGGGAACGATGAATTCGACGATGTCCTCGAAGGTGCCCGGCGTGATGGCGTAGGCCAGGTTGAATCCGTCCACGTCGGTGTCCTGCACCCATTCGATGAGCTTGTCTGCCACCTCGGCCGGGGACCCGACAGTGATGGGACCGAAGCCGCCTACCCCCACCCATTCAGCCAGCTGGCGGATCGTCCACGGATTTCCGGCGTCCCCGCTGGCCTTCTGGAAGGTCGCCACGGAGGACTGGATCGCATTGGACTTCACATCGTTGCCGATGACATCGTCCGGGGCATAGGTGGACAGGTCGATGCCCATCCAGCCCGAGATCAGCGCCAGCGCGCCGTCGATGTCGGCATAGGACTTGTAGTCCTCGAACTTGGCCTGCGCGGATGCGCTGTCCACGTCCGTGATGATGGTCTGCATGGCGTAGATGCGCACGTCGTAGCGGCCACGCCCCACGGCCTCGGCAGCGTCGCGGACCTTGGTGACGGTCTCCTTGAGCAGCTCCTTGGTCGGCGAGGTCACGAAGACCGCTTCCGCGTTTTCGGCGGCGAACTTCAGTCCGCGCGGGGAGGTACCCGCCTGGAACACCACCGGGGTGCGCTGCGGGCTGGGCTCGGTGATTGCGATGCCCGGCACCTTGAAGTACTTGCCGTCGTGGTTGATGTTGTGGACCTTGGACGGGTCGGTGAAGACCCCGCGTTCGGCATCGCGCACCACCGCGTCCTCTTCCCAGGACCCCTCGAGGAGCTTGTACACCACTTCCATGTACTCGTCGGCGTGGTTGTAGCGCTCGTCGTGCTCAAGCTGGTCCTCTTGGCCCATGTTCCTGGCTGCCGAGGGAAGGTACCCCGTGACCACGTTCCAGCCGATCCGCCCCTTGGTCAGGTGGTCGAGTGTGGCCAGGCGGCGGGCAAACGGGTAGGGGTGCTCATAGCCGGTGCCTGCGGTGACGCCGAAGCCGAGGTTCTCGGTCACCGAGGCCATGGCAGAGACCAACATGAACGGGTCATTGACCGGCACCTGGGTGCCTGCACGCAGCGGGACCTCGTTGGATCCGCCGAAAACGTCATAGGTGCCCAGCACATCGGCGATGAAGATGCCGTCGAATTTGCCTTTCTCCAAGGTCTTGGCGAGGTCGGTCCAGTAGGACAGGTCCTTGTAGTTCGCTGACTTGTCTTTCGGGTGCTTCCACAGGCCCGGGGACTGGTGTCCCACGCAGTTCATGTCGAAGGCGTTGAATCGGATCTGGCGCTTGGCCGGCGGTGTGCTCATGGGGATTTGTCCTTTGCTGGGGATGGTCGATGGTTGCCGGTTCGCCACGGGGCGGCCGGCAGAGTGGTGTTGGGGTGTGGGGGAAGCTACGAAAGGGGGATGCCAGGACGTGGGCCCACATCGCCGATCGCGTTCAGTTGCTGCGGCGGGGTGCCATTGACCTCGTAGTCGCCGATGATGCGCGCCTTGTAGATCGCCGGATTGTGGGTGGCAACCGTCCGGGCATTTCGCCAGTGCCGGTCCATGTTGCATCCACGGGAGGTGGCGGATGCCCCCAATCCGTCAAAGAGCTTGGAGGCGGCCGATAGCACCAGCGGTTGCACGGTGGATTGGGCGCGGTCCGCGGCGAGTTCACATACGGCGAACCGTTCGGCGGGGCTCAGCGAGGGATCGGCCAGTGCGACCTCGATCTCCGCGACGGCCGCCAGCACAATTGCGTCAACAGCGAAGGCCGTGCCCGAGATCTCGCCGACAAGCTGCAGCACCTGGGGCTCCTCACGCACGGGAACGCCGGTGCCGGTGCTGAAGCTGCGGGTTCGCGCCTGGACCGCCGAACGCACATCGTTAAGAACCGCGCGACTGATGCCGGCCTGCACCGCGAGGAGGACCAGCTGGAATATCGCGGATTCTGGATCGTTGACCTGTTGCTCATCGGGAAGGATGGTGTCAACCGGGACGTCCTCGAACGTGGTCGACCCGGTCCCGGTGAGCTGCTGCCCAAAGCCGTCCCAGTCATC
>JAUNVO010000040.1:6023-7570 GCA_030540695.1 Micrococcaceae bacterium
CGCATGGAGTCGTCTTCGAGATGCAACACCGATTCCACGAAACCAAAGTGCGAGCGCCAGAGATGGGCCACCTGCGAGTCGGCTTCGGCAAGTTCAATGAGCAACCGGAACAGATCCAGGAGGCTGGCCCCGTATCCGCCTTCACTGGCCGGAATCCGCAGGGCTCCGAAGCGTTCGCGGTTCAACCACCCAACCGGTTCGAAGGGCAGTGTCCGGGTGGCATCGCGTTCGCTGGCTCCGGCCGCGATCTTGATGAAAACCGGACGGAACACCGCGGCAAGCTCGTCATAATGCCCATCCGCCGGTACACCCGGCGTGAGTTTAAGCAGATGCCTTGCCGGGGTGTTGGATACGAATGCATCGAGGTTGACGGCCCCAAAAATATCGGGGTCCGCTTCCACGTCAAAGGTATGCAGGGGTGCATCGGCAGCCATAATTCGTTCTCCATCGACTCTGGCGTGAGCACCTACCGCCCAATGAAGGGGAGGGGTTGCTGCGGCGTCATGGAGCCAGATCTCTCGGCCGCTCTGGATGGTTATTGTTCACATTTCTACAAGGTTGTGCGGAAAGGCGCAACCGAAAGGCTTCATATTTGTACTTTTGGGCACTTAAGGCGACCAACCTTTTGTCCCGTTGTGCATCCGGCTGTATCCTACGAGAAACATAGGGTAGGCGCACCGTGTTTCGTTCTATGGTCGCCCTGTTATGTGCCGCTTTCATCCGCCCCGAAAGGAAACCTGGTGGGTAGTGTTGGTTTGCTCTACGTTGGTGCCGTTCTCTTCATAAACGGCCTGAACCTGCTGGGAAAAATCCCCGGCAAGTCCGCCGCGGTCATGAACTTCATGGTTGGAGGCATGCAGGTCGTTTTCCCGACGATCATGCTGGCCCAAGCGGACGGTGATCCCGCCGTCATCCTTGGGGCGTCTGGGCTGTACCTGTTCGGATTCACCTACCTCTACGTGGGGTTTAATAGCGTCTTTGATCTTCCGGGCGAAGGACTCGGCTGGTTTGCCATTTTTGTGGCCGGCCTGGCCGTTGCCTTCGGCATCCTGCAGTTCACACAGCTCAACGATCCGTTGTTTGGCGTGATTTGGTTCCTTTGGGCACTGCTGTGGACCCTCACGTTCCTGATCCAGGCCCTGGGCAAGGAATCACTCAAGGCATTCACCGGCTGGATCACCGTCTTCCTGGCCCACATGACCGGAACCATACCGGCGTTTTTGTTGCTGAGCGGGAACTACACCACGGGTCCACGCGAAGCGGCGTTCCTGGCAGTGGCTGGCGTACTCGCCGTTGCGGCAGCCTATGCAATCACCCGCAACAAGCCCAGCGCCGCCTCCAACGGCGCCGCCCCTGCCGGAACGGTAGCTCCAAACGTCACCGGTACACCCGTCTCCCACGAGGGGGACATGCCCCACCTCGGCGGCGCACCGGACTCCCTGGACGCATCCACTCCGCCGTTGACCGCACTCACGGTCGAGTTGTCACTCCCCGATTCAACGGTTCGCAGTACCCACGAGCCGGAGCTGCCACGTGTCGAGGCGCCA
>JAUNVO010000040.1:7670-18373 GCA_030540695.1 Micrococcaceae bacterium
ATCGAAGATTCCGTCATATTACGGAAGATTTTGCGTCTATCGCTCGCCAGCCATACATTGGATATACAACCATCCCGAGCGGCCGAGAGATCTGGCTCATTGACGCCGCAGCAACCACCTCCCTGAGGCCGGTGCTACCGCCAGGACCGATGGAGAGATCATGACTTTCACCCTTGAGCACCCGACACTGAGCAAATCAACCAGCGTTTCAACCACTGCGCTTGGAGTGGCCTTCAGAAGCGTTGGTCGCGGATTCGGTACCGGCCTCGACTTTCGCGAGATTCTGCGCGATGTCGACCTTGAGGTAGCTCCCGGTGAAGTCGTGGCGATCCTCGGCCCAAGCGGCTGCGGTAAATCCACCTTGCTCCGGTTGGCGTCGGGACTTGATATTCCCTCGGCCGGGCAGGTACTGATCGACGGAACGGCCGTCAATGGACTTGACTCCCGCTGCGGCGTTGCCTTCCAGGAACCTCGCCTCTTGCCGTGGCAGTCCGTGGAAAAGAACGTCGCACTGGGGCTTCCCCAGGGAACCGAACGACGTTCCGGGACCGCACGCGTGGCAGAGCTTCTGGAACTTGTTGAACTTGACGCCCACAGCACCTTGCGTCCACGCGAAATATCCGGCGGCATGGCCCAACGGGCCTCGCTCGCACGGGCGCTGGCACGACGACCGGGAGTGCTCCTGCTGGATGAACCCTTCGGTGCCCTCGACGCTCTCACCCGCTTGAAGATGCAGGACCTCCTCCTGGACATCCACGGAGCCTACCCGACAACGGTATTGCTGGTGACCCATGATGTCGATGAGGCACTCCAGCTTGCCGACCGCATCGTTGTCTTGGGGCGTCCAACCGATGCAAGCACGGCAACCGTCACCCAGATCCTCACGGTCCCGGGCGCACGTCCGCGAAACCGCAACGACGAAACCCTGGGCCGAATGCGTAGCTCCCTTCTGGCCTCGCTGGGCGTCGACCCACAGCGACACTGAACCAGACTCCCGAAAACCGACTCGAACTTTCGAACGATCGCACCATTGGCGTGCGTTCACAGTCCCTAGGAATTGAATCATGAACCGAACCCCCTTCACTCGTCGCGCCCTGATTGCCATCACTGCACTGGCAGGAGCAACCGCACTTCTGACCGGTTGTGCCGGCGAAGGCCCGGGCAATGCAAATGCCAAGGAAACCACGACACTCAACATCGACTTCGCAACCTATAACCCGTTGAGCTTGGTTCTCAAGGAGAAGGGCTGGCTGGAAGCATCGTTGAAGGACCAGGGAGTTGCCGTCAACTGGGTGCAGTCGGCCGGCTCTAACAAAGCCAATGAGGCACTTCGTGCGGGCGCAGTCGACGTCGGGTCGACTGCGGGATCCGCGGCCCTGCTGGCACGGGCCAACGGTTCACCGATCAAGACCATCGCCATGTACTCCCAACCCGAATGGTCCGCACTCGTGGTCGGCAAGGACTCCCCCGTCAAAAAGGTATCGGATTTGAAGGGCAAATCGGTCGCCGCAACCAAGGGCACCGACCCATACTTCTTTCTACTCCAGGCCCTGGAACAGGCCGGTCTTGGCCCCGAGGACGTAACCGTGGAAAACCTCCAGCACGCGGATGGCAGGGCCGCCTTGGCCAATGGCTCCGTAGATGCTTGGAGCGGACTTGATCCGATCATGGCCGGTGCTGAGGAGGACGGCGCGACGCTGATCTACCGAAACCTGGACTTCAACACCTACGGCGCCCTGAACGCAACCGAATCCTTCCTCGACGACTCCCCCGAGATCGCCCAGGCCGTAGTCGATTCCTACGAGAAGGCCCGCGAATGGGCAGGTGCGAATCAGCAGGAAACCGCGGCGATTCTCGCCGATGTGGCCGGATTGGAGACACCTGTCGCAGAGAAAGTCATCCTTGAGCGCTCCAACTTGGATGTTTCCGCGGTACCGGGCAATAAGCTGACCGATGTTCTGGCCATCGTCGGACCGATCTTTGTCGAGACCCACGATGTGAAGGACCAGGCTTTGGTTGATAACGCACTCAGCACACTGATCGATGACTCATTCGCCAAGAACGCGGATGCTTCCAAGGTCAAGGCTTCCTGATGTCAACCGACCTTTCCTTGGACACGCGGGTACGAAACCCCCCACCGAAATCCCAAACAATCAAGTATTCATTCCTGACTGCCAAGCCGGGTCGCATCGCCTTGGGTACAGTCTTCCCACTGTTCATCCTGCTCCTCTGGCAAAGCGCCACGACCCTGGGTTGGGTGACCCCGGCCCAGCTGCCTTCCCCTGCGTCCGTATTCTCGGCCGCAGTCGACCTGATCGGACGGGGAGAGCTTGGCAGCCATATCGGAATATCCACCCAGCGGGTCTTGGTCGGCTTTGCCATTGGATCGGTACTCGGCCTGGCAATCGGCGCTCTGGTTGGTCTCTCGCGACTGGCCGATGCACTGCTGGGCCCGACCATCGGGGCGTTCCGCGCGGTGCCGTCCCTGGCATGGGTTCCGTTGCTGATCCTCTGGATGAAGATCGGAGAGGACTCCAAAATCACCCTAATTGCCATTGGGGCCTTCTTCCCGGTATTCACCACCGTGTATTTGGCGCTTCGCCATGTCGACAAGAACTTGATCGAGGCCGGCCGGGCCTTTGGGCTCAAGGGCCTCCGGCTACTGACTACCATCCAGCTTCCAGCCGTGGTTCCGGCCATATTTTCCGGTCTCCGTTTGGCTCTGGCGCAGGCGTGGCTTTTCCTGGTCGCCGCCGAATTGATCGCATCGTCAATGGGCCTTGGCTTCCTGCTCAACGATTCACAAAACAATGGCCGCATCGACCGATTGCTCTTGGCCATCATCTTGCTGGCAGTACTGGGCAAGACCACGGATGCTTTGGTGGGTTTGGCCGAACGATGGGCCATCAAGCGCTGGGCCTGATCCCTCGAAAACGTCCGACAACAAGCATTATGAACACCCCCTCCCGAGCGGCCGAGAGATTTGGTTCCATGACGCCGCAGCAACCACCTGCCTGAGGCCGGTGATACCGCCAGCCCCGATGGAGAAGACAGTGACTAAAACCCTTTGCCCCACCACAACGGACCTCACCAGCGACACCGCCTGGACCGAAGACGAGCGCCTCGCATTTTGGGACGCTGCTGCCCGGCGACTGGATTGGGCGGAGGACTGGCACACCATCCACACCAACACCGGCGTGGATGCGGTTGCCCGCAGGGGACCGGAGCTGCGCTGGTTCGAGGGCGGCAAGCTCAACGCCGCATACAACTGCGTGGACCGGCATGTGCAGGCAGGACGCGGCGAAAAGGTCGCCCTGCATTTCGAGGGCGAACCGGGCGACACCGCCACTGTCACATATCAAGACCTGCAGGACCGGGTGTCCAAGGCCGCCAACGCATTGGTTCTTCTGGGTATCGGGAAGGGCGACCGCGTGGTCATCTACCTGCCGGTTCTGGTGGAAACCGTCGTCATCACCCTGGCCTGCGCCAGAATCGGTGCCGTGCACTCGCTGGTTTTCGGTGGATTCTCCGCCGAGGCGTTGAAATTCCGTGTCGAGGACACCGGTGCGAAGCTCCTGGTCACCACCGACGGCCAATTCCGTCGCGGTGCGGCAGTTCCGGTCAAGCACAATGCCGACGCGGCAGTGTTCGGGCAGAACGACATCGAGCATGTGTTGGTGCTGCGCCGCACCGGATGCGAGGTCGCGTGGACCGAGGGCCGCGATGTGTGGTGGCACGAGGTGGTTGACACTGCCGACAACACTCACGTCCCCGAAGCCTTCGAAGCCGAAACCCCGCTGTTCATCATGTACACCTCCGGTACCACCGGCCAGCCCAAGGGCCTGGTCCACACCACCGGCGGCTACCTGACCCAAGCGTCGTGGAGCCACGAGCTCCTCTTCTCGAACCCCGATCCGGAACAGCGCGAAAACGACGTCCATTGGTGCACAGCGGATCTGGCATGGGTCACCGCCCATACCTATGAGATCTACGGACCGCTCTCCAACGGCGTCACCCAGGTCATCTATGAGGGGGTACCCAATGCCCCGCACCCCGGACGCCACTTCGAGATCATTGCGCGCTATGGTGTGACAAGTTATTACACCGCGCCCACGCTGGTGCGTTCGCTGATGGGTTGGTTCCCCGCCGGAATCCCCGCCGGATACGACCTGTCCTCGATCAGGCTGGCCGGAACCGTGGGCGAAGCGGTAAACCCCGAGGCCTGGCGCTGGCTGCGCAGCCAAGTCGGACGAAACACGGAAAACGGCATCCCGATGGTCGATACGTGGTGGCAGTCGGAAACCGGCGCCACCATCATCTCGCCCCGCCAGCAGGACACCGCCTTCAAGCCCGGTTGCGGCACCCGTTCCCTGCCCGGGGTCAGTGTCGACATCGTTGACGATGCCGCACAAACCGTGGAAAAGAACCTGCAGGGCTACATGGTGCTGACCAAGACCGGGCCGGCAATGGCCCGCACGGTCTGGGGCAATCCTGAGCGCTATTACACCTCTTATTGGGAGAAGTACGCCAAGCAGGGATGGTTCCTGGCCGGGGACGGCGCTCGCTTCGATGCCGACGGGGACATCTGGATCCTGGGACGCACCGACGATGTCATCAATATTTCCGGGCACCGGCTCTCCACCATTGAAATCGAATCCGCCCTGGTGGCCCATCCGTCCGTCGTCGAAGCAGGAGTCTGTCCGACAACGGATACAAAGACGGGACACGCTGCCACCGCCTTCGTGGTTCCTTTCGACAAGTCAGTGGTGGGCACGGAACTTTCAGGTGAAGCGTTGGCCAAGCAGCAACAGCTCATCGCCGTGTTGCGCGACCACGTGGCAACACAGATCGGGCCGATTGCCAAGCCGCGCGAGATCGTGTTCGTGCCGGACGTGCCAAAGACCCGTTCGGGCAAGATCATGCGTCGGTTGCTGACACAGCTCTTTGAAGGCAGCGCCTTGGGCGACACCACCAGTCTGCAGAATGAACCGTGCATTGCACAGATCAAGCAGATCTGCGACCGCTGATCCTCAGTCACAAAATTTCCCTGGTTCAACGCCGCAAGGGGCGCCGCGGAGGAACCCAACATGGTTCTTTCGCAACGTCCCTTGCGTAATTGACGACCCTAACTTCACGGAAGCATATGAACCTCGGCGTCATCCACTACCAGCGTTCCCTCGCTGAATAGGGAGAGACCGACGCTGAGCCCGGTGAATCCCTCCGGGATCTCGGGAGTGATCCATCTGGCCTCGGTAAAGTCCTGGGATCTCTTGAACCATTCGGAAGCGGTCCAGTACAACCATTCACCGTGTTCGCTACGCAGATACATGACAAACTGCGTTGGCGCATCAGAAGTGTATTTGCTCGTCAGTACATATCGCTGGCCCGGCAAGACTTGGGGTGCGCATTCCCCGGTGTCAAGTCGCTGGAGCATCTTCGCGTCTCCGTCGTGGTACTCGTCCATGTCCAAGCGCAGTGCAGCGGACCCGCCAACCCCTTCCGGCACGTCCGAATGGAAAGCCGTATTCTCGCCGAACCCAGCCGGTTCCCAGCACTTGACTTCCTCGGTTATACCCGGTGACTCCATGTTTCCGTTGATCAGCAGATTTCCGGATTCACGGGCTTTGGCCATTTTCGGGGCCACGACCGGCAGAACCTCGCCTCCTATGACGTCATCAACCGTACGCACAACCGTGCCGTGAGTTGTTTCCCTGGCCTTCAACCATTGTGAGAATTCCTTGAAAATTCCGATGTCCAACGAGAGCTCGTTGCACGTGTCCGGGCAAAGGTGGTGGAAGGTGATTTGCATCCATCCCCCGCCCGACTCCTCTGTGTCGGTTACAAGTTTCTGCAGGTCCCTCAGTGTCCAGTCTTCATCGACCATGGCCGGTGCCCGGGTGTGGAAAGGATCCTTCGGAACAAAATCCTCGGATACCGGGCATCCTTCACACCCGATGACGGATTTGGTCCCGCCGAGCCCGCGGGCACTGTTGAAACCGCAGGCTTCCACCGCTTGTTCCACCATGGCATTGGCTCCGGCTTCCGGGAACGCGAAGCTGGTGATCTTATAGCCCCAGCCCATTAGGTTTGTGCGGTCCCAACAGACCTGCCGTTGAACCTCGTCCAGGTCAAGATATTTGAGATTTCTGTGCTGCAGGCCATGACTGGCGATCTCGTGCTTGTTTTCAACCATGGAGTCCAACTGTGCACGCGTGAGGTAGCTGGGAGTGCCCAGCACCGACGAGTTGATGTAGAACGTGCCCCGCAGCTTCAGCGAATTGAGCACCTCCACCGCACTGTATTGGCTGGCGTTTCCGTCGTCAAAGGTCAGTGACACCACCGTTTTGTCCCTGGCAAAGCCTTCACGCGGAGCTGCCGCCGGTGCCACGTGGCCACCAGACAAGATTTGTTGGGGTGCCATGGGGTCTTTTCCCACGGCACTTGGCTTCGCCGCAATGACGGCATCCATCGAGACGCATCCAGTCAGCGCGAGTAAGCCGGCCAGCAAGACTAGGAACATCCGCATGGTCTTGTGGCCTCCAGTGGACCTATGTTTCATGCTCTTCTTTCTTCCTCTTGATCTCCCCAACAGCGGCTTCCCGCCACCTGCTTCCAGGTGGCGGGAGTAACCGGCTAGACAGCTACCGACAGCAGTGATCCGGCCTGCTGCATGAGCCTGTCCTCAAGTCCGTTCCGCGCACGCAGATCCCCGGCTACGAAGTCAATGATCTGGGGAATTCGGGTTTCGGGTTCGAATCCAATGAGCTTGTTGGCCTTTGTATTGTCCGGCACTCGACGCCGCATGTCTTCGTAGCCTGCGGCATATGCCTGCTCGTAGGGGATCAGTGAAACCAGGCTCTCACTCTCCAGACGTTCAACGATCTGGTTGGCCAGTTCGAAGATCGAGATTTCCTGCGCACCGCCCAGGTTATATGCCTGTCCAACGCTGCGCTCGTCTTCGGCTAGCTTGACCAACGCCGGGACCACGTCGGCGACGTAGGAGAAGCAACGGGTCTGTTGGCCGTCGCCAAAGACCGTAAGTGGGGTTCCGGTCAGTGCCTGACCAATCAGGTTCGGCACGACCATGCCATAGCGACCGGTCTGGCGGGGGCCAACGGTGTTGAACAGCCGGACGATGGTCACGGGAACCCCATATTCGCTCCAATAGGCGTGGGCAAATGCCTCGTCAATGCCCTTGGCCGCGGCATAGGTCCACCGCGATTTCAGCGCGTCTCCCAAGATCCTGTCGGATTCCTCGTGGAGCGCGTCCGAAGAGTTCTTTCCGTAGACCTCACTGGTCGATGCCAGCAACAGTTTGGATCCGGCTGCCTTGACTGCATCAAGCACATTTTCCGTGCCATGGATATTGGTACGCAAGCTAGTCAGCGGTTGTTCAACGATCAGCTGTACCCCAACGGCTGCAGCCAAGTGAAACACCCGGTCTGAACCGGCAATGGCGTCGTGGATTGCTGCCTTATCCAGAACGGTTCCTTCAATGAAGCTGAAGTTCGGGTTCTTCCTGGCCTCTGTCAGGTTTTCGAGGGTTCCGGTGGACAGATCATCGAAGACCGTCACGGAATCGCCCCGTTTCAACAGGTAGTCGGTGAGGTGACTGCCGATAAATCCGGCTCCGCCGGTAATTACTGTACGCATGGTGAGGTCCTTATGGTTTGCAGTGCTGCTTGCCGCCCCATGCGACATGCAACACCACGGGGATATGGTGGGAAATTTGGAATGGTTCGCTGGAAAAGGAGGAACCTAGAGCAGGATGCGCGAGGAAATATCGCCGGCCCGGTAGGTGGCATCAAGCACCGGTGTGCCGGCCTGGATCCATGACAGGTCGGCGTCTCGGTGTCGGGTGTGGAGCAAGACCAAATCAGGCGAGAAAGACAGTGGATCGGTGATATTGGCAATCGAGCTGCCTTGGATCTGTATCGGTTCTTCGAAATGGTGGTCGTAGAACGCAACCTCAGAGCCCATTTCCACGAGATTGCGAATGATTTCAAGCGACGGGGACTCCCGCAGGTCAGCAACGTCAGGCTTATATGCCAGACCGATAACCAGGATTCGTGCCCCCGGCAGGCCCTTGCCGGCAGCTGAGAGCACTTCTTGGCAGCGGTCCGAGGTATGTGTTGGACGCTGACTGATGTTGTTCATGGCCTGTTCGATCAACGGCAGGTTTACCTTGTGCCTGCGAAGCTGCCACAGCAGATAGTGGGGATCGCAGGGAATGCAGTGGCCACCAACACCTGGACCCGGAACAAAGGGCATAAAACCGAACGGCTTGGTGGCTGCGGAATCAATGACTTCGTGAACCGGTAGGTTCAGTGCACGGCAAGCCTCGGCAAATTCGTTTGCCATCGCGATGTTAACGGCACGGAACGTGTTTTCCAACAGCTTGGTCATTTCCGCCACCTCTATGGAGCTGGTCCGGTGAACCGCCTTGGTGTACCCGGAGAGAAGTTGCACAGCGGCCTCGGTGCATGCCTGGGTGGCGCCGCCCACCACACGCGGAACATCTTCAATTTCGAAGTCAGCAACCCCTGGATTGATGCGTTCCGGGCTGAACGCCACATTGAGATCGGCACCAGCTACCAGCCCACGCGCTGCCAACGGCTCGGAAATAAGTTCGGACGTGCATCCGGCATAGGTGGTTGATGTCATCAGAACCAGCTGTCCTGGCATTGCGTGCTCGACCACCATCTGGCTTGCCGCTCGCAGGATCGAAAGATCCGGCACCTGGAACTCGTCAATGGGTGTCGGAACGCAGACCACCACGGCGGCAGCGCGGGCCAAGTCTTGGGGGTCGGTGCTCAGCCGCAGCGATTGCGAGGCTAAGGCGTCGACCAAGCGACCGTGGTCGCTAGGCAATAGGTCCACCTTTGAATTCCGGATGGCTTCCAAGCGTCCCTGGCTCACATCGAATCCCAATACCTTTGCGCCCGCTGCATGCTGCGCAAGTGCAGTCGGAAGTCCTACGTACCCCATGCCAACGATGGCCACATCGAAATCAAATTCGGGTGGTGCCACCACCTTGAGCATCGGAAGCGAGTCGCGTGCCGTGAGCTGTTCCGCGCCGTCCTCCGACGGCGCCCTAAGAATTGCGTTTGCAGTCATGCTTTTCCCCCAAGGAAATAGGTAGAGTGGTTCGCGCCCCAAAGAGGTTTGCCTCTTGTAGAGTCATGTCGTCCGTACAATCCTGATCTCGCGCCGGCAGCCACACGTTTTCGTATGTGTTCGCCTGTCGCTGTTCCCGCAGAATTATGCACAATGCCGGATCGGTACCGGCCATCGCGCTCAACCTTGCAAGCGGGGTGGAACGTTCGGGTTCCTCCCCGCCATTAACACTGACGGACCCGGAAGCAGCATGAAAAGCTGATGGCCGAGGATCGAGGGTTAACCCTTTCCCAACCAAAACCGCAAGGGTTAACCCCACCTCGCTCCCATCGCTTGGAATACAGCGGGTACATATGGTGAACCGTGGAAAGCAAACTTACAGTCTCAATGAAGGGGGAAGAGACCATGACTTCTGCGATCTTTATCTTCGCAATTTTCATCCTTGGGCTCACTACTGTCTTGTGGTCGAGTGTCGGACTTATCCGGGTACTCACCGAAAAATCACCTCTCCGCCAACGTCAGCGCCTCACGCCGGGAAAGGATTATCCGGATATCTCACAGGTCGCGATACTCATCGCGGCGCATAACGAGGAACTGGTGATCAACAAAACAATCGCTTCAGCCACGGCGCTGCTGCCCGCCTCACAGATCTTCGTTGCATCGGATGGTTCGACCGATGCAACTGTCCAGCTAGTTGGCTCCGCCGGGGCAAACGTCGTTGACCTGAATCCGAATCGTGGAAAGGCCGGAGCGCTGTCTGCCGCGATCGATCATTTTGAACTGGCGAAGCATTTTGAAGTGGTGATGTTGTTGGATGCAGATACCCAGCTAGCCTCGGATTACTTCACGACGGGGCTACCCATGTTTGCCGACCCGGAGGTAGTTGCCGTTGCCGGTCGGGCGCGCACACTACTCGATCCGGCCCCCTCGACTATCATGGGCAAGATCTTGGTTGCCTATCGCGAGCGTCTCTATCAGGTGGTTCAGGTGCTGGTCAAGTTCGGGCAGGCTGCTCCCAAGGTCAACGTCGTTTCGATCGTCCCCGGTTTCGCCAGCATGTACCGTTCCAGGATCCTCCACGACATCGACATCGCAGCCAAGGGGCTGACCATCGAGGATTTCAACATGACCTTTGAAGTCCACGCCAAAAAACTGGGCAGGATTGCTTTCCATCCAAACGCCGCAATCGCCTACACACAGGATCCCGATAATTTTCGTGACTACACCCGCCAGGTCCGCCGCTGGACCCTCGGTTTCTGGCAAACGGTCAGGCGTCATGGTTTTCATCTTGGAAAATTTTGGTTCGCAGTCGGCGTGTACGTTTTTGAACTTGTGACCAGTTCACTGATGTTCTTGGTGCTTGTGCCCGCCGCGATCGTCAGCGGTTTGGCAGGGGTACTTTTGGCTCGGTCCCCGGAACACGACCCGACCCTCTACCATCTTTCAGGGTTGTTGCCTCCCTACCTCATCCTCTTCGGCGTCATCGCCCCGGACCTGATCCTCACGATTTTCGCCGCCATTATGACGCGTCGGATCTCATATCTTTTGATGGCACCCGCATTCCCGGTCATGAGGGTCGTTGACGC
>JAUNVO010000333.1 GCA_030540695.1 Micrococcaceae bacterium
CGGGCAAGAGCCCCGGGGAAACCAGTTGCGCCCCGTCCATGGTTGCCGGGAAGGTCGCCTGGACCCAGCCGATCTTCAGTTCGCCGTAGAGGTGCGGGAATTTTTCCCCATCACTCCCGTGCTCCCAGCGGATCTGCGCCCCGGCCTCGGCAATCGCCGCTTGATCAAGTTCCAGGACCACGAGCTGACCGGGATAATCGGCGTAGATCACGGAGGCGACCCGTCGAAGCTGCCCGGGATCCGAGCAGTGGATGAAGCCGACCTCGGCCAGTGTCGCACCACGTGTGGAGCACCGGTACAGGCCTCCGACTTGGGCGGCTTCCCAATCCCATAGTTCGGCCAGATGAAGGATTCGTCTCATCCGACCAGTGTATGGACAGGGCCCTGCCCGCCGGTGCGGATTACTCACCGGCGATGGAGTTCAACCGGGTTCCCGGGCCTTCGACCTTGGCACTGTGGGGCGGCAGTCCGGATTGGTACGCTCCAGTCATGACTGTGCTCAAGGGTGGCCACTGGATCGTTGTCGGCGCGACCGGAGGGCTGGGTTCGGCCATCTCCCGCATCCTGGCCCAGGAAGGTGCCCGACTCACGCTTTCCGGGCGGAATCAGGACAAGCTGGAGGCCCTGGCACAGGAGCTCGGTGGAGCCGTTGTCGGAACGATTCGCGCGGATTTGAGTATCCCGGCGGGTCCGGCGGCCATCGCTGCTGCCGCACAATGCGATACCGGGGTCGACGGAATTATCTATGCCGCCGGCGTGGTGGCGTTTGGCCCCCTGGGCGAGTTGGACGATGACACCTTTGACGAGGTGCTGTTGCTGGACTTCGTTGCCCCGGTGCGGTTGTTGCGCGAGATGTTGCCGCAGCTCAACGCCGGCTCGGTGGTGGTGCACCTCAGCGCCGTCGTGGCCGAGACACCGATGAAGAACATGGCCGTGTACTCGGCGGCGAAGGCGGCATTGAGTGGATTCAGCACCGCGATGGGTGCTGAATTGCGCCGGCACAAGGTCCGCGTCCTTGATGTGCGCCCACCTCACACCGACACCGGCCTGCACACCCGCCCGGTTGCCGGCCAGGCCCCGCCGTTGGGGACCGCCCATGGTGTCGAGGCAGTCGCGCGGCGGATTGTGCAGGCCATCACCGATGAGGAGAAGGACCTGCCGGCTGCCGCCTTCACGGATCTTTAGACCCGGCCGATGAATCGCCTCAGCGACCCCGGTCGGGCGGGAGGCTTCCAATCCCTATTCGGGACCTTGCTGGTAGAGCCCGATGGCTGTGCGCATCGATTCACGGGCGCGCCGTCGGTCCCCGGCCGCGTCGTAGGCCAGCGCGAGGCGGTGCCAGGACTTCCAGGAGCCTTCGTTGGCCTCAACCTCTTCCTTGTACTGCACGAAGTCCTCGTCGGCTGAGGCCTTGATAATGCGTCCCGACGGGGTTCGCGGCAGGTTGTCCTCGGGCAATAGGCCCTCGGATTCCAGGATCGAGGCCATCTTTTGGGTGCGTGAGCCGAAGAGCACCTCGCGGATCAGGATCCATGCGCCGAGCAGCGGGATCACCAAGGCGGCAACGCCGATGGCCTTGGCGATCGGTTCCTCCGCGGTGATGAAGCGGGCCGCGGAGCCGAAGGCCGCAACCAGGTAAAACACGAAGAGCAGCAGGATGGCACCAACCCAGATCTTGGTTTTCATGCTTTCTGGCTTCCCAATTCGAGGTAGCCGTCAAGGCCGTAGGTCAGTCCCGGGCGCGAGGCCACGGTGCGCAATCCGAGCAGTACCCCGGGCATGAAGGAGGCACGGTCGTAGGAATCGTGGCGCAGCGTGAGTTGCTCCCCGGTGCCACCGAGCAGGACCTCTTGGTGGGCAACCAGTCCGCGCAGGCGCACCGAATGCACGTGGATCCCGTCGACCACGGCGCCTCGGGCGCCCTCGAGCTGGGTTTCGGTGGCGTCCGGGCTCGGATCCACTCCCGCGCTGGCACGTTCTGCGGCAATCAGCTCCGCGGTTCGCACCGCGGTCCCCGAAGGCGCGTCGACCTTGTTGGGGTGGTGAAGCTCGATGATTTCCACCGATTCGAAGTAGCGTGCCGCGGTGGCGGCGAAGGCCGAAGCCAGCACCGATCCCAGGGCGAAGTTCGGGGCGATGAGCACTCCGGTACCGGGGTTCTTCGCCAGCACCCCGGCCAGCGATTCGCGTTTGGCCTCATCCCACCCGGTGGTGCCGATGACCGCGTGTATTCCGTGCTCCACGGCGAAGCGGACGTTGGCCTCGGTGCTTGAGGGAACGGACAGGTCAACCACGTGGGTGGCGCCGGCCTCCAACAGGGTATCCAAGGAGTCGCCGCGGCCTAATGCCGCAACAAGTTCCATGTCCAAGGCCGCCTCGATGGCCTTCACGGCCTCGGCTCCCATTCGTCCCGATGCGCCCAGGACGGC
>JAUNVO010000041.1 GCA_030540695.1 Micrococcaceae bacterium
GGGTTGCCGCCGCGTATCGGACACGGTCCAGGGCTTGATGCAGCGGTGCGTAGATTCGACTGGCCAGCAAGTCGTGGCCGTCCTCGACGATCTCCACTTCGTCGTCCTCGTGCACCAAGATGAGCCAGCCGAAGGGGATGCCCCAGGTGGCGCTGCGGGTATGCAAGCGGGCGATGTCCTCGGTGAAGCGCTGCTGGTCCACGCGCGCCGCATTGGCCGCGCGCGCCGCGCTGGGAACCAGCATTTCCAGCAGCGCCGGACGCATCGACCCGTCCAGTTGCTCGGAGGCGAGGATGGTGCGTGTGGACAGTTGGTCGGGGCAGTACAAGGTGGTGACGGTGCCGTCCCAGCCCGTGGTGACCAGCCGGCGGAAAATCTCGTCCTGTTCGTGCGGGAACGGGTCCGAAAGCGGCCGGGTCAGCCGGCGTAGCGCTGCCGTCGCCCGGGCTTCCTCCAACTCCTCGCGGTTCACCCGCCCGGTGGCCACCGCCAGCAGCTGGTCAGCATCCGAAAAGGCGCGCAGGGGCTCGAAAATGCGCAGGTATGAGCTTGGCGGGAGGGCCCGCCGGTCGGCTCCACTTGCCTGCCCCATGTATTAGTCCAGCTCCACGATCACCGGAACGTGGTCCGAGGCACCCTTGCCCTTGCGCTCGTTGCGGTCGATCTGCGCGCCCGTGACCCGCGCGGCAAGCGCCGGGGAGGCAAGCGTGAAATCGATCCGCATGCCCTCGTTCTTCGGGAATCGCAGTTGCGTGTAGTCCCAGTACGTGTAGGTCGTGGGGGTGTCGGTGTGCGGGCGGACCACATCGGTGAAACCGGTCTGCACGAAGGCGTCGAATGCGGCGCGCTCCGCGTCGGAGACGTGGGTGAGGTTGTTCTCGCGGAAGAAATCGATGTCCCACACGTCCTCGTCGCGCGGGGCGATGTTCCAGTCGCCCATCAGCGCGATCTGCGCCTCGGGGTCCTTCCCGATCCAGTCCGCGGCCTGGCTGTTCAAGGTGTCGAGCCAGGAAAGCTTGTAGGGCATGTGTTCGTCTTCAAGTGCGCGGCCGTTGGGTACGTACAGGCTCCAGATACGAACCCCGCCGCAGGTGGCGGCAATGGCGCGCGCTTCCTGGACCGGGTCCTTGCCGCCCTTGCCGAACGCCGGCTGCTGCGCAAAGGTCCGTTCGACGTCGTCCAGGCCCACCCGGGAAGCGATGGCCACCCCGTTCCATTGGCTGAAACCGAAGTGGGCCACCTCGTAGTCGTTGTTCTCAAAGAGTTCCCACGGGAAATTTTCGTCCTTGCACTTGGTTTCCTGGATGGCCAGGACATCGACGTCGGAGCGGCGGAGCCAGTCCTCGACGCGGTCGGCACGGGCACGGAGGGAGTTCACATTCCAAGTAGCTATCTTCACCTTCCCAACCTATCAACTTCGGCCAACGGGGTCAGGTTTGTGCACGACGGAATCCCGGATAAGGTCCGGCCCTAGCAATTTAGTAGGAAGTCCGAGTATATTTTTGGTATCAGGCGTGGTGCGCATCACAGGAAAGCTGCCGCGTTTTGGCGTACTTTGCATAGGAGCACCAAGCACATGACTCGTGAACTGACCCATTACGTGGGCGGCGCCCATATCGAGGGAAAATCCGGCCGTTTCTCCGATGTGTATAACCCCTCCACCGGGGCCGTGCAGTCCAGGCTTCCCTTGGCCTCGGGCGAGGAGGTCCGCCATGCCATCACCGTGGCCGAGGCCGCCCAGGCTGAATGGGCGAACCTCAACCCACAGCGCCGGGCGCGGATCTTGAACAAGTTCGTCGAACTGGTCTACGCAAACATGGACGAACTTGCCGCCTTGCTGACCAGCGAGCACGGCAAGACCTTCCCCGATTCAAAGGGGGACATCCAGCGCGGCCTCGAGGTCATAGAGTTCTGTGCCGCGGCCCCGCACATGCTCAAGGGCGAGTTCTCCGACAGCGCAGGCACCGGCATCGATGTGCACTCGATGCGGCAGCCGCTCGGCGTGGTCGCGGGAATCACCCCGTTCAATTTCCCGGCCATGATTCCGCTGTGGAAAGCAGGGCCGGCCCTGGCTTCGGGAAACTCCTACATCCTCAAGCCCTCCGAACGTGACCCCTCCGTTCCGCTGCGCCTGGCCGAGCTCTTCACGGAGGCGGGGCTGCCAGACGGGGTGTTCAACGTTGTCAACGGCGACAAGGAGGCCGTGGACGTGCTGCTCGAGGACCCGCGGGTCCAAGCCATCGGATTCGTGGGATCCACACCGATCGCCCAAAGCATCTACGCCACCGCGGCGGCACACGGCAAGCGCGCACAGTGCTTCGGCGGAGCCAAGAACCACATGGTGATCATGCCCGACGCCGACCTGGAAATGGTTGCCGACGCACTCATGGGAGCCGGGTACGGATCGGCCGGTGAACGCTGCATGGCCATTTCCGTGGCCATCCCGGTCGGCGAGGCCACCGCCGATGCCCTGATCGAAAAACTTGTCGAACGAATCGGCAAGCTCAAGGTCGGCGACGGGATGGATGCGAGTTCCGACTTTGGGCCCGTGGTGGCCCAGAGCGCCAAGGAGCGCATTGAGGACTACATCCAGGTGGGCGTGGATGAAGGCGCGTCGCTGCTCATTGACGGTCGCGGCTTGGGCGTCCCCGGGCATGAGGAAGGGTTCTGGGTCGGGCCAACGCTCTTTGACAAGGTCACCGAGGACATGCGGATCTACAAGGAAGAAATCTTCGGGCCAGTGCTGTGCGTGGTGCGCGCCAAGGACTACGAGGAGGCACTGCGCCTGCCCTCCGAGCACGAATTCGGCAACGGCGTCTCCATCTTCACCCGTGACGGGGACACCGCCCGGAACTTCAGCTCCCGCGTGCAGGTCGGCATGGTCGGAATCAACGTGCCGATCCCGGTGCCGATTGCCTACTACACCTTCGGTGGATGGAAGGCCTCGGGCTTCGGGGACCTGAACCAGCATGGGGCCGACGGCTTCCGTTTTTACACCAAGACCAAGACGGTGACCACGCGTTGGCCGTCGGGCATCCGCGAAGGAACCAGCTTCGTGATGCCGGAGGGCAGCTGATCACATGAGTGAACCCGAAGTCCTTTTCGAGGTGCGAGGCACCCTGGGGGTCATCACGTTGAACCGGCCCCGGGCCGTCAACGCGTTGACGGCGGCGATGGCCACGGCGATGCTCGAGATCCTCGTGGAGTGGGCCGATGACCCGGCGGTGAGCCAGGTGTTGGTGCGCGGGGCGGGAGAGCGCGGGTTGTGCGCCGGGGGCGACATCGTGGCGATATATCGCGACATCACCACCGGCGGCAGACAGACCGAGAACTTCTGGGCCACCGAATACCGGCTTAACTCCCTGATCAACGCCTACCCCAAGCCCTACATCGCCTATATGGACGGGCTGGTCCTGGGCGGCGGAGTGGGGGTTTCCGCACACGGCAGCCACCGACTGGTCACCACACGGACCCGAAGTGGCATGCCGGAAACCACCATAGGCTTCGTCCCGGATGTCGGAGGCACCTACCTGCTCTCCCGTGCGCCGGGGCAAAGCGGCACCCACGCAGCGCTGACGGGCGAACACCTGGGCCCCGCCGACGTGCTGTACCTGGGGCTGGCGGACCACCTGATCGACTTCCAACATGCCGAGGAACTCTTCGTCGCGCTGGAAAAAACACCGGTCGGGGAAGCCCTGCGCAGCTATATCCTTCCCGCTCCCGCCTCGGACCTGGAGTCCTGGCGGAGCTGGATGGATGAGGCTTACGCATCCAACAGGGTCGAAGACATCCTCATCGCACTGCAGGCATTGGCGGGGACGGGTAACGAGGAGGCCAGGAGGGCATCGGAAACACTGGGCAGGAAATCGCCAACGGCCCTCAAACTCACCCTTGCCTCGCTGCGCCGGGCCAAGGAACTGGACACCCTGGAGGAGGCCCTCGAACAGGAATACCGCGTGGGATTGCGCATCCTGGAATCACACGACTTCCCCGAAGGCATCCGCGCCCAGGTCATCGACAAGGACCACTCCCCGGCATGGAACCCGGCAAAGCTGGAAGAGGTCGACACCGCGATCCTCGAATCCAGCTTCGCTCCGCTCGGGGCGAGAGAACTCAAACTGGACCCACGCGCCCTGAGCGACGCCGTTGAATAAGACTGGAGATACGGACATGACTGAGAAGACACCCGCCACCGCGGGCAGGATCGCGTTCCTGGGACTCGGGCACATGGGCGGCCCCATGGCCGTGAACCTCATCAAGGCGGGGTTTGACGTCGTGGGTTTCGATGTGGTCCCCACGGCAGTGGCCGCGGCGACCGAAGCGGGCGTCCCCTGTGCGTCCACTGCGGCCGAGGCGGCCACCGGGGCGGCGGTGGTGCTCACGATGTTTCCCTCAGGGGCCATTTTGCTCGATGCCTACAACGGCGTGGGCGAACCCGGGCTGCTGGAGGTCGCTGAACCAAACACGCTGTTCCTGGACTGTTCCACCATCGACGTGGCCCAAGCGCGCGAGGCGGCGGCCCTCGCGCTGTCCGCCGGACATCGCTCGGCCGATGCCCCGGTTTCCGGTGGAGTGATCGGTGCCGAGGCGGGGACCTTGACGTTCATGATCGGCGCAGAGGCCCAGGACATGGAGGAGCTCACCGGGCTGCTGGAAACCATGGGCAAGAAAATGGTGCATTGCGGCGGCCACGGGGCCGGACAGGCGGCGAAGATCTGCAACAACATGCTTCTTGGCATTTCCATGATTGGTGCGGCCGAGGCTTTCGTGCTGGGAGAGAAATTGGGGTTGAGCCACCAGGCCCTCTTCGACGTGATTTCCACGGCCTCGGGCCAATGCTGGTCGGTCACCACCAACTGCCCGGTGCCCGGACCGGTGCCTGCTTCCCCGGCCAACCGCGACTACGTTCCCGGATTTGCCGGTGCCCTGATGGCCAAGGACCTGGGCCTGGCCTTGAACGCGCTGGAGAATGCCGGTGTAGCGGCACAATTGGGCCCGCTGGCCGCACAGATCTACCGCACGTTCGCCGACGAGGGAGGAGCCGGCCGCGACTTCTCCGGAATCATCACGGAGATCCGGGGGAAGTCCCGGGACTAGCGGCGATACGGCCCCAGGGAGGGGAGAGATGACCATTTTTACGTGCGCTACCTGCGCTATCGAGCATCCCGATAGCGCGCAGCCGCCAGAGGTGTGTGAAATCTGCAGTGACGAGCGGCAGTGGATTCCACTCTCCGGGCAGCAATGGATCACGAGGGAACAGCTCGCCGAACGCGGCTACCGCGTTCTCATCGAGGAAATCGAAACGGACCTGTACGCCGTGCGCGCCGAACCCAAGCTTGGCATCGGACAGCGCGGGCTGCTGCTGCGCACCGAGGGCGGGAACCTCTTGTTCGAACCTCCGGGTTTCATCGACGATGCCGCGATCGCGCGCCTGCACGAGCTTGGCGGTGTTGCGGTGGTCGCCTCGAGCCACCCGCACCTGACAGGATCTTCGATCCAATACAGCCACCGCTTCAACCATGCCCCCGTGTATGTGGCCCGTGCGGATGAACAGTGGATCCGCCGTCCGGACGCGGCAATCAAGCTGTGGGAGGGAGACGTTGAGCTGCTCCCCGGAGTCATGATGTACCAATGCGGCGGACACTTTGCCGGAAGCTCGGTGGTGCACTGGCCGGCGGGCCGTGGGGGAGCGGGCGTTTTGCTCACCGGCGACACGATTGGTGTGGGGGGAGACAGGAAATCGGCCCACGCCATGCGCAGTTACGTGAACAACATCCCGTTGCCGGCCGAGGCCATCGAAAGGATCCTGGACACGGTGCTTCCCTTGGAATTCGAGGCCCTGTACACCGCCTTCGGAGTCCTTTCCGAGGGGGCCCGTGCGACGGTGGAATTCTCGCTGCGCCGGTATGTTGCGTGGGTCAAGGGGGAAATGCCTGAATAGCGTGATACCTGCTTAATCGACCATATGGTCGATGTGCGTCCAGCGGGCAAAACGGAGGATGGATATAAGAGAAGGGGACATTGCCTGCGGCAAGGGACCCGAACCATCCACCGAAAGAGAACCCCCTACCGTGTTTCTTGCAATACGCGACATCCGCTTCGCCAAGGGCCGCTTCGCACTCATGGGCTCGGTGGTCGCCCTCATCACGCTGCTGCTGGTCATGCTTTCCGGGCTGACAGCAGGCCTGGGCGACCAATCCACCTCGGCGTTGAAGAACCTGGGCTCCGACACGAAGCTCGTCGACACAGTCGTCTTTGGTGCGGCAAGCGGCAACGACCCCAAGGCATCGTTCACCGAAAGCCAAGTCAGTCCCGAACAGGTCACCGCCTGGCAGAATCGTCCGGGCGTCGCCTCGGCCGAAGCCATCGGCATCACCCAGACCCGGTTGACGGGTTCGGCCGCCGGATCGCGGGCCAGCACCGGAACGACCAACGTCGCGGTCTTCGGTGTTCCGGCAGGCAGTTCGCTGGCTCCGTCGAACGTTGCGGACGGTGAGGTCGTGATCGGTGAGTCCGTGGCCAAGGACCTTTCACTGAAGACCGGGGACACCGTGTCCATGGCCGGGGTCGATCTGCAGGTTGGCGGCATTGCCCCGGACCGCTGGTACTCCCACACCTCGGTCATCTACACGGACCTGGACTCCTGGGCCAAGCTCGCACACCTGGGGGACAACACCCAGGCAGGAACCGTCATCGCCGTCACCGACCAAGACGGTGCAACCGTTGACACCGAGGCGGCAAACGCCGCGGCGTCAACGGTGAGCACCACGCGCACCGGATCGTACGCCGCCCTGGGCTCCTACAAGAGCGAAAACGGCTCGCTGCTGATGATGCAGGCCTTCCTCTACGGGATCTCCGCGCTGGTCATCCTCGCCTTCCTCACGGTCTGGACCGTGCAACGCACCCGCGACATCGCCGTGCTCAAGGCACTGGGTGGGTCCGGCGGATACGTCCTGAAGGATGCCATCACCCAGGCAAGCATCGTCTTGCTGCTCGGTGCCGGGATCGGCGGGGGCATCGGCATTCTTGGGGGTGCGTTCGCCTCCAAGGCTGCGCCCTTCCTGCTCAGCCCCGCCACCACACTCCTGCCCATCCTCGGGGTCATCGCGCTGGGCCTGGCCGGGGCGGCGCTCGCCGTTTCCCGGGTCACCAAGGTCGATGCGCTGATCGCCCTCGGCGGCAACTAGCCCGCGGCGCAACGTATCCGCATTTCTCCGATTCGCCTTCCAACTTCCGTGCAAAGGATTCCCATGACCACCGCAGCCACCACCAACATGCCACTGCAATTGAACGGCCTGACTCTTGAATACCCGGACGGGCAAGGCACCATCAAGGCGCTGGACAATGTCGACCTTGCGGTCGGGGCCGGAGAGATGCTTTCGCTGATCGGCCCCTCGGGTTCGGGCAAGTCCTCCTTGCTGGCGGTCGCGGCAACGCTGATCCGTCCAACCAGCGGATTGGTCATTATTGACGGGACCACGGCGAGTGACCTGAATGATGCCCAAATGACCGCACTCCGCCGCGAGAAGGTCGGCATCATCTTCCAGCAGCCCAACCTGCTCGCATCGCTGAGCGCGGTGGAGCAATTGATGATCTCCGATCACCTGCGCGGCAAGCCGCTGAAAGCGGCCAAGGTGCGGGCCCTGGAGCTCTTGGACATCGTGGGTCTGGCCGACAGCGCGAAGAAGCGTCCGCACCAGCTCTCAGGTGGTCAGCGCCAACGCGTCAATATCGCCCGTGCGCTGATGGGGGAACCCAAGGTGTTGCTGGTTGACGAGCCAACGGCCGCACTGGACCACGCACGCAGCGAGTCGATCGTGCGGTTGCTGGCCCGGGTGACCAAGGAATTCTCGGTGGCCACCGTGATGGTCACGCATGACACCGAGTTCATTTCGTTCACCGATTCGGTTGCCACGATGCGCGACGGCGTGCTCGGTCTTCCGGAACTCGTGGCGGCCTAGCCAAGAGCCGTACCGCCATGGAAACCGACCATGGCGCGGAGGCGGACGCCATTGGCTGAAATGCAGCGGGTGGGGTCCCGGGAATACATCCCCGGGACCCCACCCGTGTCAGGGCAGCGCGAGCGGCGTCAGGGGCCGACGGACGCGTACCGGCACCTGACGCCGGTTTCGGCCAGGGGAACTAGAAATCCCAGTCCTCGTCGCTGGTGTCTTCGCCCTTGCCGATGATGTACGAGGAGCCCGATCCGGAAAAGAAGTCGTGGTTTTCATTGGAACCCGGCGACAACGCCGCAAGGATCTCGGGATTGACCTCCGTCTCCAAGGCGGAGAACCGTTCCGGGTAGCCCAGATTCATCAGTGCCTTGTTGGCGTTGTAGCGAACGAAGACGGCGACGTCCTCCATCAATCCCAGGGGTTCGTAGAGCGCGCCGGAGTATTCAAGCTCCAACTCATATAGTTCTTCCAGAAGCGTGTAGGTGAACCCGCGTATTTCCTCCTGCTCGGCCTGGGTCTTGGTTTCCAGGCCACGCTGGAACTTGTAGCCGGAGTAGTAGCCATGCACCGCCTTGTCCCGCAGGATGAGCCTGACCATGTCGGCCGTGTTGGTCAGTGTTGCGTGCACGGAGAAATGCAACGGAAGGTAGAAGCCGGCATACAGCAGGAGCGAGGACAGGAGGGTCGATGCCACCTTGCGCTTGAGTGGATCGTTGCCGTAGTAGTGCCGCAGCACCTTCTTTGAGCGTTCCTGGAGAAGGTCGTTGCCGACGGCCCACTGGTAGGCATCATCGATCTCCGGGGTGCTGGCCAGGGTGGAAAAGACGCTTGAGTATGAACGGGCGTGCACGGCCTGCATGAAGGCGATGTTCGTGTAGACCGCCTCCTCATGCTCGGTTTGTGCGTCCTGGATCTGGGAGATCTCACCGACGGTTGCCTGGATGGTGTCGAGCATTGTCAGGCCGGTGAACACCCTCATGGTGAGGGTTCGTTCCTCCTGGGTCATGCGCTTCCAGGCGGGGATGTCGTTGGACAGCGGGACCTTTTCCGGAAGCCAGAAATTTGCCGTCAGCCGGTTCCAGACTTCCGGGTCTTTGTCGTCGATGATCCGGTTCCAATTGATCGGGCGCAGCGGGGCGGAAGGATCCGTTCGGTAGCCCGGAGGGGTGATGGAGGCGGCGAGGGCCGAGAGGCCCGCGGTCGTCGGGTTCGTGGTTGTCGTCATGGTGGTTATTTCTCCTCCGTAATAGTCAGAGTGCACACGAGACACAGTTTTCGATCTCGGTCCCGGAGAGTGCGAGTTGACGCATCCGGATGTAATAGAGGGATTTGATGCCTTTTCGCCATGCATGGATCTGGGCCCTGTTGATATCGCGGGTCGTTGCCGTGTCGCGGAAGAACAAGGTGCAACTGAGTCCTTGGTCGACGTGCTGGGTTGCTGCTGCGTAGGTGTCGATGATCTTTTCGTAGCCGATTTCGTAGGCATCCTCGAAGAACTCTAGGTTTGAGTTGTCCATGTGCGGGGCGGGGAAGTAGACGCGCCCGAGTTTGCCTTCCTTGCGGATTTCGATCTTCGCCGCAATGGGGTGGATCGAGGCCGTGGCGTTGTTGATGTAGGAGATCGAACCGGTGGGTGGCACCGCCTGCAGGTAGGCGTTGTAGATTCCGTGTTCCCGGATCGAGGCCTCCAGCTCGCGCCAGTCCTGCCGCGTGGGGATGTCCACGCAGGCCTCCCGGAAAAGGCTGCGGACGCGTTCGGTGGCGGGTTCCCAGGATTGCTCGGTGTACTTCTCGAAGTAGCTGCCATCGGCATAGGCCGAGTCGGCGAAACCAACGAATGTGGCCCCCCGCTCCCGTGCGATCCTGTTGGAGGCACGCAGTGCGTGGTAGGTCACCGTGTAGAAATAAATATTGGTGAAATCGATTCCCTCGGTGCTGCCGTATCTGATGCGCTGGGATGCCAGGTAGCCGTGGAGGTTCATTTGTCCCAATCCGATGGCGTGGCTGGCGGCGTTTCCGGCGGCCACCGATGGCACGGCGTCAAGGTCCGACTGGTCCGACACGCTGGACAAGCCGCGCACGGCCGTGTCGACAGTTGTGCCGAAGTCCCCGGTTGTCATCACCTGCGCGATGTTCATTGAACCGAGGTTGCAGGAGATGTCGCGTCCCACATGGTCGTAGCCGATGGCAGCGTCATAGCTTGAGGGGGTATTGACTTGCAGGATCTCGCTGCACAAGTTGGACATGTTGATCCATCCGGGGATCGGGTTGGCCCGGTTGACGGTGTCTTCGAACATGACATACGGGTAGCCGGACTCGAACTGGAGCTCGGCGAGCGTCCTGAAGAACCCCCGGGCGCTTGTCGTTGTCTTGCGGATGCGCGGGTTGGCGACCATCTGGGCATAGTTGGCACCCACCGAGAGGTCCGAGAGGGGAATGCCGTATTCCCGTTCGACGTCGTAGGGGCTGAACAAGTGCATGTCCTTGTTGTCGCGGGCCAGATCGAAGGTGATGTCCGGTATCACCACCCCCAGGGAGAGGGTCTTGATCCGGATCTTCTCATCCGCGTTTTCCCGTTTGGTGTCGAGGAATTGGAGGATGTCCGGGTGGTGGGCATGGAGGTACACGGCGCCGGCGCCTTGCCTGGCCCCGAGCTGGTTCGCATAGGAGAAGGAATCTTCAAGGATCTTCATCACGGGCACGACGCCGGAAGCCTGGTTCCGGATTTGCTTGATCGGTGCACCTGATTCGCGCAGATTGGTCATCAGCAGTGCGACTCCACCCCCGCGCTTGGATAGCTGCAGGGCGGAGTTGACGCTGCGGCCAATGGATTCCAGATTGTCTTCCATCCGAAGCAGGAAACATGAGACCAGCTCGCCTCGCTGTTTCTTGCCGGCGTTGAGGAACGTCGGGGTGGCCGGTTGGAACCTGCCGGAGATGATCTCGTCAACCAATCCCGTCGCGAGCCTTTCATCGCCCTGACCGAGGAACAGTGCGGTTGCCACGACGCGATCGGCATAGTCCTCCAGATACTGCGAACCGTCAAAGGTCTTCAGTGCGTAGGAGCTGTAGTACTTGAATGCGCCAAGAAACGATGCGAACCGGTGGTCAGCTTCGTTGGCACGCAGGTAGAGGTCCCTGACGAAGCCCCAGTCCCAGGATCGGATGAATCCTTCCTCGTAGTAGTCGTTCTCGATCAGGAAAGCTACCTTCTCCTCAAGGCTGTCGAAACGGACCGTGTTTGGCAGCACGTGCTTGACAAAATAGGACCTCAGTGCCTCTTGGTCCTTCTCGAACTGGATCGAGCCATCGGAAGCGAAGAGGTTCAGGGCCGCGTTCAGCGCATGGTGGTCCGCACGCGCCCCGACCCCCTTGTGCGTGGCTTGTTCGCTAGCGGGAGCGGTGATTGTCACTTATTGTCCTTTTCTCGGATTGCGGCTTCAGCCCAGAACCTGGCGAGCCCGTCATTTACTCGTTCAACGTCGCGATCCGTGCCCAGCAGCTCGAACCGGTACAGTTCCGGGACCCGGCATTTGGCCGCGATTACCGCTCCGGCCAAGCAATAGTGCTCTCCGAAGTTTGTGTTTCCTGCCGTAATGACGCCGCGCAGCAAATTCCGGTTATTCGGGTCATTCAGGAAACCGGCGACCTGCTTTGGCACCGCACCTGAGCGGGCCCCGCCCCCGTAAGTCGGCACGATGAGCACGAAAGGCTGCGTGGCCCGCAGGCGTGACTCGATGCGGGGACGCAGGGGGATGCGAGCGGCGGATCGATCGAGGCGGTCCACGAAGCGCAGGGTGTTTTGTGAGGTGCTAGAGAAAAGCACGAGATCCGGAGTGCCTTCGGGCCAAAGCGTCTCCAGGGGTGGGCCCGGATCGGCCCGGGCTATTGTTTCGGGACCCATATAGAGCTCCTTTGTTCACATGCTGATGTTTCGGTGAAGCACTACTTCTGGTGGTGAGCATCAGGAGTAGGTACTACATCTAGTTTTATCACATCACGTACTTAAAAGTACGTTGAGACGTACTCTTGTTTTGAAAACAAAGATTGAACGAGACGGAGGCGCTCTTGGCTGGAGCGTCAGCCCGCGATGGCCAACACGGCATGCGAGAGCTGGAGGCGATGGTTGCAGGCAACTTCCTGGGCTGCGCGGCGTGCCTTCCAGCGCCCCCGTGGGCGGGTACGGGACAGGTCCGCTTACCCGGACCCCAGGTGCGGTGAAAGGAAAAGCGTAGGGTGCGCTTGCGCAACTTGTGCGTTATGTCGGCTGAATCGTGCGTCGTGAGACGCCCAGCCGAGTACGGCCGCAGCCAGCTGTCCTATTCGGTGACGCCTAGAAGGAACGTTTTCAGGCGTGAACCATCGGAATATTGGTGGGTTTCACAGGGGTGCGGGGGCACTGTGCCCGGAACACCATCGAGGGGCGGGATGCTCGACGGTTGCCCTCGGGAGGCGTTGCGGGACATCGGGAGGGCCCATGGCGCGCGAAGGTGGTGCGCGCTATTCGCGCTCTTGCTGGTCGGAGAAATCCCCGGCATCGCGACGGAACTTCGCGAATATCCGGATCATCGTGCTGATGTCACGGTCCGAGAGTCCGGACTCGGCAAAGACCCGCGCATTGAGTTCGACGGTGGCGGCAGAGGCCAGCTCCCGTCCCTGCTCAGACAGGGCAATAAGCGTGGTTCGTTTATCGGTTGGGTGCTTGGTTCTTGCCACGAGCCCGGCGCGTTCCAGGCGGTCCACGGCGTTGGTCACCGAAGTTGCATGCACCTGGAGCAGTGCGCTGGCCCGGTTCATGGCCAAGGCGCCGTCGCGGGCGAAGCTGAGCAGAGCGAGCATCTCGTAGCGGGCGAAGGTGAGGCCAAAAGGCTTGAGCACCGTTTCCGCGCGCTGCAAAAAGATCTGTTGCGTCCGCATCAGTGCGGTGATCGCGGCCATGGGTTCGGCCACGTCGCCCCATCCGTGACGCTCCCAATTGCGTTGCGCTTCGAGAATGGGATCGCGCGATAGTGGTTGGCTCAATTTTCCCTCCGATTGGAACTCGTGCCCCAGCTTATCCAAGCCCCGTGCAGGATCAGGTTTTCAGGGACGGGAAGTCGTCGTCGCGGTATTCGATGCCCTGGGTTGCCAGGTCGGAGGCGCCTTCATAGCGCGCAGTCTCGTTCCGGCGAAGCTGCACCCTGCGGATCTTTCCCGAAATCGTTTTTGGCAACTCCGCGAACTCAAGGCGCCTGATTCGTTTGTAGGGAGCAAGGTTCTCCCGACAGTGGCGGAGGATGCTCTCGGCAACCTCCGCAGATGGCTCATAGCCCTCGGCCGTGACCACGAAGGCCTTGGGGACGGAGAGTCGCAGGGCGTCGGGGGAGGGAATCACTGCCGCCTCGGCCACCGCCGGGTGCTGGATCAGCACCGATTCCAGTTCGAAGGGGCTGAGCCTGTAATCGCTGGATTTAAAAACGTCATCGCCGCGTCCAACGTAGGTAATGATTCCCTGGTCGTCGACCTCGGCCATGTCACCGGTGTGGTAGACCCCGCCACGGAAGGCGTCCGCCGTCTTTTCCTCGTCGCCGAAATACGATTTCATCAGTCCCAGCGGCCGCGGATCGAGCCGCAGACAGATTTCGCCATCGGGTCCGGGCTCTCCGGTTGCCGGGTTGATGAGGACTACGTCGTAACCGGGCATCGGGCGTCCCATGGCGCCGATCTTGATGGGAAGCCCAGGAGGGTTGGCGATCTGCACGGTGGTCTCGGTTTGCCCGAAACCATCACGAATCGTTTGGCCCCACGCTCGGCTCACCTGATCGATGACCACGGCGTTCAGTGGTTCGCCTGCGGAAACGAGCTTGGACGGGGGGCGCTTGAGCGCCGTGAGGTCGGCTTGGATCAGGAGTCTCCACACGGTGGGCGGTGCGCAGAAGCTGGTGACGGATTCTGCATCCATCTGCGCCATGAGCGCCTTGGCGTCGAAGCGGTCGTAGTTGTAGAGCAAGACGGTGGCTTCGGCGATCCACGGGGTGAAGAAATTGCTCCAGGCGTGTTTGGCCCATCCGGGGGAAGCCACATTCAGGTGCACGTCCCCTGGTTCCAGCCCTATCCAGAACATCGTGCTCAGGTGCCCGACCGGGTACGAGGTATGGGTGTGTTCAACCAGTTTCGCCTTGGACGTGGTGCCGGAGGTGAAGTACAGAAGAAGGGTTTCGTCGGCCTTGGTGGGAACTTCCGGAATGAACTCCGTTGGAAAGCCGCCGCTTCCGGCATAGCTGACGGCGCCCCGGGGAGCGTTGTCATCCACATGGATCACGGTGTAGTCGCCAGGGACCTTGTCGAATTTCTCGGTGTCCCCGCTTCCTGCCAAGGCCCAGCGGGCACCGCCGCGGTCGACCCGATCCTTTAGGTCGGCGGGGGTCATCTGCGTTGTCGTGGGGATCATGACCATGCCCAGCTTGATACCCGCGAGCATTATTTCCCAAAGTTCCACCCGGTTGCCGAGCATGACGATCATTTTCTCGCCTCGTGCCATCCCGATGGAACGCATCCAGTTGGCGACTTGGTTGGACCGGGCCGAAAGCCCTGCCCATGTGCAACGCGTTGATGAACCATCTTTTTCGACAATGACCAGTGCGTTGGTGTCGGCACGTGCCGGGTCCTTGGCGACCTGATCGAACCAATCGAGCCCGAAGTTGAACTCCGTGAACTCCGGCCACCGGAACTCCTGTTGGGCGCCGGCATAGTCCGTGCGCATTTCAAGGAGGCGGTCGCGTGCTGCGCGGAATTCTTCGGTAACGGTCATTGCCGTCCTTTCGCCCGGACCCCAAGTAGTAGGAAGCCCTAGTGATTTGAATCACTAGCAAATATACTTTGATATCCAAGGGTTTGGAAGGGCGCGACACCACCGAGCCGAATATTCCACGTACAGGAGCCACCGGCCTCATGCCACCGAGCGAGAACCACGCAACATCCACCACAAGCGGTCCCCTGCCGGGAAACGGCAACTTGCCGTTTCCCGAGGTCGACCTTATGCATATTTGGCAGCTCCTCGATCCGGGTGAACGCCAGCGGCTGGGCAGGATTCGCGCATTCCTGCAGGAACGGGTGCGCCCCGAATCGCTCGACTACTGGAACCGCGAGGATTTCCCGCACCACCTCTTGCCCGAAATGGCCGCGCATGGGCTCGGGGGGATCCAGCTGGACGGAAGCAGTGAGCTGTTCAAGGGACTCGTCTACGTGGAAGCAGCGCGGGCAGATGTCTCGCTTTCCGCGCTGGTCGGGATCCACAACGAACTCATCGTTGGCATGATCCACGAATTGGGCTCGAGGGAACAGAAGGAAAAGTGGCTGCCCGGGTTGATTCGCTTCACAAGGCTGGGTGCCTTCGCCTTGACCGAACCTGAGCACGGCTCCGACATTGCCGGGGGGCTGTCCACCACCGCCACCCGGGAAGGCGATCAGTGGGTCATCAACGGCGCCAAGCGCTGGATCGGAGCGGCCACCATGGCGGACTTCTCTTTGGTGTGGGCCCGTGACACCGATGGCGGTGCAGTCAAGGCGTTCATCGTCGAGTCAGACCGCCCCGGGTTCACCGCCACCAAGATCTCCAACAAGGTTGGCCTGCGCATCATGCAAAACGCGGACATCGGTTTGGAAGACGTTCGTGTTCCCGAGGCCAACAGGCTTCCCGGGGCCAATGATTTCGCTGCGGCCAACGAACTGCTCAAGCACTCCCGCGCATGGGTCGGCTGGCAGGCGGCGGGAGTGCAGCTGGGAATCTTTGACGTTGCGCGCGATTATGCCCTTGAGCGGAGGCAATTCGGCCAGCCCATCGCAGCCTTCCAGCTGGTGCAGTTGCCTCTGGCCGAGATTCTGGGCAACGCCATGGCGAGCCTTTCGCTGATGTCGGACCTTGCCAGGATCCAGGGAAGCGGTGACCTCGCGATGGTGCAGGCAGCCATGGCGAAATCCACAACCACCCGACTCGCGCGTGAATCCGCAGCGAAGGGCCGTGCCCTGTTGGGAGGTAACGGTGTGACCAGCGATTATGAGATGGCCAAGCTGTTCGGGGACGTGGAAATCCTCTATACCTATGAAGGGACCTATGAGATCAATTCGCTGATCGTTGGCAGGGCACTCACGGGCGTCTCGGCGTTCGTTGGCTGATGCTCACGAACGCCGTTGCGGAGCCCGGGGTTATTTCGGTTCGCCCGGCATCGCGGATCACCGGCCCATCCGCGGTTCGTGCGTTCTTCCTGAATGCCTTGGACTCAAGACGTTCGACCGATAGGGGGCAACCGGCTGCACGCCATGCGTCAAGATCCTCCGGTTTGCCCTCAAGGACCCAGGCAAACAAGGCGTGGGCGGCCTGTGCTGCTGCTTTCCCGGTGCTCATGCCCAGGGAGCCATCGAGCACAATGCTGACCGAGGACGGTTCCATCGGTTCTCCAGGGGGCAGCACAGTGCCGGATACCTGCAGTTTGGCCAGGCGCTTGGGGAGTGAATCCGCCTGCATGGGGGCGAAGCCGAGGGCCTTTGCCGTCCCGATTCGGGCCAGTTCGTGGTCGGGGAATTCGAGTGCAACCTTGGCGAACATCTTGGAATCGGCGCGGCGGACGCTCTTGGCGAATGCCCCTTGTGCCCAAATCCGCCAATACGGGTGCCTCGGGTGAGCCAGCAGTGCCTTGACCGAGGCCAACGCGGCGACAGCAATTCCCGCGTCCTCTGAGCAAGGTTCCTCGCGATCAACAAGCAAGATGATCGGCTGGACCAGCTCGCCGGTCGGTTCCGGGAGATCCCCGGGGGGAAGCTGCAACGAGGATGGGTCGTTCGGGGTATTGTCCACGGGGTCCAGCCTATGCGGCATTGAGGCGGACTAGTCCCGCCACCACGAGTCCAGGGGGCTGGCCGGGGTTATTCGTTTATGGCGCGAACGCAGGAACTTGCCTTCCAGGTTTTTCGCCTCGCCCTCCGGGATCTCCCTGCCTTCAAGGTAGTCGTCGATGTGTTCGTAGGTGATTCCCAGCTCGTCCTCGTCAGTGCGCAGGGGCTGTCCATCAAGCAGATCCGCGGTGGGGACTTTTTCCCACAACAGCTTTGAGGCGCCCAAGTGGCGCAGCAACTCGCGGTTCTGCCGTTTGTTCAGTCCATAAAGGGGAAGGAGGTCGGCAGCTCCATCACCGAATTTGGTGAAAAACCCCGTGACCGATTCAGCACCGTGGTCGGTGCCGATGACCAAGAGGTTTCCTTCTCCTGCCAGGGTGTATTGGGCAATCATGCGCATGCGTGCCTTGATATTGCCCTTGTTGAAGTCGGAGACCGGGGAAGCGGTCGCCTCGCGAAAAGCGGACTCCAAACCGTCGACGGATGACTCGATGTTAATGGTTCGCTCCACGTCGGCTGCCACGAACTCCATGGCGGCCTGGGCATCGGACTCATCGAGCTGGGTTCCGTAGGGCAACCGGACCGCCACGAACGTGGCCTCGGTTCCCGCTGCGCGCAATTGCTCAACGGCCAATTGGGCCAGGCGTCCGGCCAGCGTGGAGTCCAGCCCGCCGGAAATTCCTAGCACGAAGCCCTTGGTTGCCGTCGTCGTGAGGTATTCCTTGAGGAAGTCGATGCGGGCGCGGACCTCCGCTGCGGGATCGATTTGGGGTTTGACGCCCATTTCCTTGATGATGACGGCCTGTAATTCGCGCATGCCCCAAGCCTAACCCGTCGTTGTGGGGAGGCTGGGTGAACGATCGGGGGGGGGCTAAGCGTCGGCGGGTGGTTTGTCCGGATCCCAACCCAAGTTGGTGGCCATCTTTTTGAGCGATCCGAGTGTTGTTGAATATTCCTGGGTGGAGATTCCTGCGCTGGATTCCTCGCGCATTTCATCCACGATCTCGGTCAGCCGCTCAAGGGAGACCGAACCGCGTTCGGTGAGCATGAAAGTATGCCCGTCCTCGGCAACCCAGTGTGATTCAACGAGCTCCGAGAGATGTTCGGAGGGGCTGGTCGGTTCGTCGGCAGCCGGGGCCTCCCCGAAGAAGGGAGCCAGCGCCGCCGTGAGCTGGCCGCCGGTTGCGGGCCCGCGGGAAAGGACATTGAGCAATTGCCACTGCCGGCGTGTGACGCCATGCTCTTCGAGGGAGTTGGCGAACTGCTCGGAGATGAGCGAGTCAACCAATTTAAGCCAGTAACCCAGAGGGCGAGAATCGGTCATGCCTCCAGCCTAACCCGGTGACCACCTGCCTGTCTGTAGCAAGTCAGGGACAGCAACCGAGGCCACGGGCGGGGCAATGGAGTTGTGCTGGGTGCAAGACATGCTTCGTCGGCGATCGTCGCAATGGTGATCTCCAATCTAGGATTGAAAACATGACCAACACTGCTGCTCGCACACGCCTGCTCGAACTCATCAAGGAACTTGCCGTGGT
>JAUNVO010000334.1 GCA_030540695.1 Micrococcaceae bacterium
CACGGCCCATCGGGGTGTTCGATATCGATGATAAATCGGCCAGTGTATGGATGGAAAGGGTACCGGCCCTCCATGTGGACTGGGACGAGTCCCGCTTTTGACGAGCCGGCTATCTCCTGGGTCGATTGGCTGCGAGCCCACGCGTGAGAGTTTGCGCAGGCATTGGCTGGATCGACAGGATAGTAAACGTCTACGTGCATGGTCGCGTTCTTAATCAGGTCCTTCCAGGATTACGCGACCCGGAAATATGGAAACATCCATTGGTCGCCGGCGCATTCGACGCGTCGTTGTGCGTCCAGTTGACCGACTGCGATGAACACGCAGTGGAGATAGGTGATGAGCGTGGGTCACTGCCTCTCGTCACCCTCCACGGAGACGCATGCCCCAACAAGATGCTCGTAACCGCAGAGCATGACGGCTTCTCCTTGATCGACTACGGCTTCTTTGGCAAAGGGCCGATAGGCTTCGACCTCGGCCAGCTGCTCGTTGGTGACGTCCAGATAGGACGGGGGCCGGCAGCCAGGCTGCAAGCCATAGATGCGGCGATTCTTTCCTCATATGTCGAGGGGCTCCGCGCTGAGGGCTGCCAGGTCTCACGTGAGATCGTTCGTCGCGCACATGCGCTGCACTTGATGTTGTTCACCGGGCTGTCCTGCCTGCCCATTGAGCATCTGGGATCCGAGCAAACTCCTGCCCTTCATCGGATAGCTTCCGAACGCGCTGCCGTCGCCCGGTTCAGTCTCGAACTACTCCGAACAAGCCCGCCGGTAACGCCGAAGGCATATGAGATTTGATCCCCTCTAATGGCAACCCTGGATTGATCTGCGCAGCAGTTTCCGCATCATGTTGCCACGCTGGACAAACGGTTGGCGAGATATCCCACGTTCCGTACATGCTCAACTCTGGCTGTGACCCGCAGTCACGGATAGCGACATTGACTACGATTAATGGGGGAGCGGTGCAGCGCATCGTAGGAAGAAGGGCAGGTACCTGGCCATCAGTGCCCGGTTTCAGGGTGCTGTGCGGCTGCGTCAGCACGGCTGAGCTGTTCGTACATGATTTGCGTCCTGGGCTGCTGGGCAAACGCAATATGCGTGTAAATGGCGAGGTCTGCCGAGACGTGCAGGAGCTCGCCAGGTTCCATGAGTCGCCACCCTGGATCGGTAGTCATTTCCTCCGTTGAAACAACTACCGCATGCCGATGGGTAAGAGCCGGACTGTGGGCCCGAATCCTTTGGCTATGGACGCTCAATGCCTCCGCATCGGTGGCGGCATCCGCTTGCCTTTCCAATACGAAGAGGTCGTGGGTTTCCGGGTATCGCAATGCCCACAAATCGCTGGCTGTGGTGATAATTAGGTTCAGGCTGTAAACGGGCAGGTTCTCCGCAATCCAATTCACGGCTTGGGTAATGCCGACGGTGACGTCGCCGTCTGCGTGCCGAATCTCAGCGGTGATCAACGCAAACATTCGTTCGCTATCGGTTTCACCCTTAACCAGATCCTTGGCGCCGCGGTATTCGAGCCGCTGATCAAGTTCCTCAAGCCCACCCAGGACTCCGTTATGTGCGAAAATCCGGTTGTCTTGCTGGAATGGGTGGGTGTTGACCGCGGAATGATCTCCGGCAGTTGCGTAACGAACATGAGCAAGGAAGGTTGTGCTTTCAAGTTCCCGAGCCGCCGTAGCGAAATCTTGATCCTTCCAGGCCGTGAGAGGTTCCTTCTCGATCAACGCCTTGCCCTGCTTGTCGAAGGTGCCGATTCCGGTGCCATCGGGTTCGTAGTGACTTTGCCGCGACAGGCTGTTGGGGGCTCGGAGCAACCAAAACGTCGCCTTGGCTGCTTCGTGGCCGGCATGTAGTCCGAATAAGCGACACATCATTGCACCATCTTCTCGGCGGAGGTTGGCGACATGGACTGATTACTTCGGCCATGCCCATCTGGTATCCCCACTGTGTGCCCCCGGTACTCACTATTCAAGGCCCGCGGCTTTAGGTGCCCAGTAATGGCGCACAACATCCGGGACACCACCAACGACCGTCAAGCAAGTCACAATCTCAAGACCACTGCTGCGTGTGGCTCAAGCAGCGCGTGGCACCAGCGAAACCTACGCCTGCAGAGTTCTCACACGGTTGTAGCGACGTTCAGTACTCACGCTTCCATGACACATCAAATGGCGTTGCCAATCCGCCCACACCTCGGCCAACGACGTAGGCTAGCTGCCCCACGGATCGCTCGTTTTCGCGCAGCTTCCATCATCAGCCCGGCGGCGGCACCTTCCCAAGAATCCGTGTGGTCGTGGCAAAGAGCCACTGGTACCGAGAATCCCGGTGATACAACGATCTCCGGTATCGCAATGCGCTTCGAAGCGCCCGGGGCGCATCAAGCCAGTTCGCCACGTACCGTCGA
>JAUNVO010000335.1 GCA_030540695.1 Micrococcaceae bacterium
TTCTCCCAGCCGATCCCGCTGATCACCGTGTGCAGCACCGCCGGGGAGAGATATCCCGCGGCGGTCAGCGGCAGGCCCTCGCCGGTGCAGGCGTTGATCCACCACAGGATCGAGGCCATGGCCGCCGGTGCCTCCTCGGGCATCACCGGTGCAGCCGGCGGGGCAAAGATGTCCACACCCACCTTGCACAGTGCCGAAGCGAACAGGGGCCGCAGGTAGACCGGAAGGCCCGAGAGCCAGCCGGTCACGGCGGTTCCGGTGCTCGGGGTTCCCTCCAGCGCCAGTCGAATGAGCATGTTGGCCTCGCCGGCGTCGAAAGCCTCGGGATCCACCGGGGTGAAGTGGCCGATGCCGGCGGTGAACCACTGAAGCATTTCCTGCTGCCCGGGATCCAGGGATTCGGCCCGGCGCATTTCCAGCAGCCTGTACCAGCCACCCAGCCCGCCGCAATCCTCCACCGGCACGCGCAGGGCACCCTCAAGCACCCGGGCTTCGGGTTCGGCGGGATTCCGCGCCCTGGAGGATTCCTCGGTGATCAGGTGCATCCAGCTATCACCGAGATCGTATTCGTACCAGAGCGTTCCGCCGGAGCGGGCCAGCGCCTTGCTCAGGGTGGTCCCGGTTTCATCTTCCCCCTCAAGACCATCCTCGATGCTGTTGGCCATCAGCCAGGTGACGGTCCTGGCATGGCCCTCGACGCTGTTAATGAGGAAGGGGTTGCGGTCCATGTATAGGTGCAGGTGCGAGTCCGTCCACCCCAGGGCGGCCTGCAAGACGTGGTGGAAACGTGCCAGGGTCATGGATCCGTCGACCTCGATGCGCCTGAAGATGGCTGGCTCGGACCCATGGAGCTGGACATGCACAGTGTGTTGGGTACGCAAATTCCTCATGGCTCCAGTCTGGTGCATCCGGGGTTCGGCACGCACCCCCGGGCCCGCGCGGGGCTCTGTGGCCGTCACATCTTCAACTTCCCGGGCACGGCATGGCAGAATCCGATCAGCTGAGAAACGAAGGACCCGACCACGTGAGCACTTCCCCATCGAGTACCGCACACCGCGCGGGCGGCAACGCCGCCTGGATCGTGGTGGTGATCGCCGGCATCACCGCAGCCCTGCATATCTGGAAATTACCGGCCGCCCTGCCCCTGATCCAGGAAGACCTCGGCCTGAGCCTGCTGGTCGCCGGGGCGTTGCTGGGGATCGTCCAGGTCGCCGGAATGCTCGGAGGCCTGGCCGTGTCGCTGCTGGCCGAGGTCATCGGCGAGCGCCGGACCCTGCTGGTGGGCTTGCTGTTCCTCAGTGCCGGTTCGGCGCTGGGTGCGATGTCGATCGGGGCCAACACGCTGTTGGCCTCACGTGCCATCGAGGGGGTCGGGTTCATCGTGGCAACGGTGGTGGGCCCGGGGCTGATCCGTCGCCACGCCCCCCTTAAGCGGGTGAACATGGCCGTCGGCTGCTGGAGCGCCTACCAGGGAACGGCAACGTTCGTGGGCTTGATCGGCAGCGCCTATTTCCTGCAGATCGGCACCTGGCAGATGTGGTGGTGGGTGATGGCCCTGGTGACGCTTGTTCCCATCCCCTTGGTGCTGCGCATCATTCCGGCGGATCACCCGCACGGCTCCCAGGGCGCCAGGGCCGCCGCGGGACGGATCGGGATCACTGCCCGCTCGCCCCGGGTCTGGATCGCCGGGGTCGTTTTTGGTTGCTACACGATCCAGTGGATGGCCGTGGTGGGTTTCCTTCCCACGATCTACGAGCAAAGCGGCCTGGGCGGAACCCAACCGGGCACCCTTTCGGCCATCGTGGGCGGGCTCAACGGGGTCGGGGCCATCACCACCGGGATATTGCTGCAGCGAGGGGCCCCGGCGAGGTTGCTATTGTTCATTTCCTTCATCACCATGGCAGGAACCAGCTTCCTCACCTTTGCCGTTGACTTCTCCGGTGTTCCGGGAGGTTTGGGCTGGCAGGTCGCGTGCGTCGGCACGTTCTCGCTGGTCGGTGCCATGATCCCGGCGACGATGACCCGGATGGCGGTGGACCTTGCCCCGCCGGGCGGCTCGGCACCGGCGGCCATGGGATTGATGCAGCAAATATTCAACATCGGGAATTTCACCGGCCCGATGATCGTGGCCTGGTTGGCCATGACCACCGGCGGTTGGTCCTCCACGTGGTGGATGACCTGTACCTTCGCATTGCTGGGCATCGTGCTCTCCGCAGTGCTAATCCGCAGGCGCGACAGCATGGCCTTTTCAGACGCATAGCGTTGTCCCCGCCCCATCCCATGGAACACAAGGCGAGCGCACATTGAAAACTCAGGAATGGCGTTTAGGCTCAGTATTACCTCTTGAAGGTGCGAGTGATGAGAGCACCGGTTGGAAGCCAGTCTTCCGGCCGGTGCTCAACC
>JAUNVO010000042.1:0-10232 GCA_030540695.1 Micrococcaceae bacterium
GGGGGTCCGTGCCATCGAGTGGATTCAAATCGACCCCGGCCCGCCACGCGATTTCCGGCAGGCGCAGCGGCAGTGGGGGAGATCCGGTGGTGGAGCAGTGCAGCAGCGGGGAACCGGCACCCAGCGGTGCGGCCCCGTCGTAGGAATAGGAATAGAGGTCCGGCAAGAGGCACAGTCCCGCGGAGGGCCCCACCTCGATGAGGGCAAGCGGCCTCTTTTCCTGTGCGGCGACCATCCCCAGAGCGGGAAGCAGCGTTGCGCAGCGTCCGACCTCGTTGGTTTGGGTGGCGCGAACCATGATGATCCCGCGGATCTCCTCCCAGTACGTCAGGAGATAGTCCTGCAGGACCGCGAAGGACCCGTCGGGGCAGCCGTGGAAGCGGGCGGAGGCAAAGACCAGGTTTGGTTGGCGTTTGGGCGAGGGCAGGCCGGATACGAGTCCGAGCAGCGTCTTGCTGCCCGCGATCCCGTGGGACCACTGCCTGTAGATCTCGCTGTGGCCGGTGAACCAGCGCCGTGCGTAGTCATCGTAAAGCGCAGCGACCTCGTTCTCGGTCGTTGGATCATTCCCCATGTACGCATCCCCTCAGCGCATTGAATCCACAAGCGAAGCCGGCTTACCTCCCCACGAGGTGAACCAAGTGCTCCACACCCAAAACATACCCATTGGTGCCCGCTCCCACAATGACCGAGGCCGCGACCGGGGAGATATAGGAGTGGTGGCGGAAGGCCTCGCGCTGGTGGACGTTGGAAATATGGACCTCGACGGTCGGCAGCTGGACCCCGGAAATCGCGTCGGCCAACGCCACCGACGTGTGGGTCAGTGCGCCGGGGTTGATCACGATGCCCACCATCGTCGTGCGGGCGGCATGGATCGCATCGATCAGCACGCCCTCGTGGTTCGATTGCAGGAATTCCACCCCGTAGCCCGCTTGGGCGGCTGCGTTGCGGCACAGCGCCTCGACATCGGCGAGGGTTTCATGGCCGTAGATCTCCGGCTCCCGGGTCCCCAGGAGGTTAAGGTTGGGGCCGTTGATGACCAGGATGGATCCGGGGGTGGTTTCGCTCATGACTCCACTCTAGGCACAGCCGGGGCACGGGCGTGCCGCCCGGGCCCGTTGGGACCTTAGATGACGCGCCGGGCAGGGTAAACCCCACGGGGCTTTCCCCGCCCAGCGGCGGTTGTGGCGACGCGTTGGGCTACTTGCGCATCGAATCGGCGATCTGCGTCATCACGGTGTTGTCCGCCAGCGTCGTCGCGTCCCCGACCTCACGGCCCTCGGCAACGTCCTTGAGCAGTCGGCGCATGATCTTGCCCGAGCGGGTCTTGGGCAGCTCGGGAACCACCAGGATGTGGCGCGGCTTGGCGATCGGGCCGATGTCCTTGCCCACGTGCGCCCGCAGCGTGGCAACCACGTCCTCCCCTTCTTCGGGCTCCACCTGCAGGATCACGAACGCGACAACGGCCTCCCCGGTGGTCTCGTCCTTCGCCCCGACCACTGCCGCCTCGGCGACGTACGGGTGGGCGACCAGTGAGGACTCGATCTCGGTGGTCGAGAGGCGGTGCCCGGAAACGTTCATCACGTCATCCACGCGGCCCAGCAGCCAGATGTCCCCGTCCTCGTCCTTCTTCGCGCCGTCCCCGGCAAAGTACATGCCCTCGAAGCGTGACCAGTAGGTTTCCCTGTAGCGGTCCATGTCGCCCCAGATCCCGCGCAGCATCCCCGGCCAGGGATCACGAATGACCAGGAAGCCGCCCTCGCCGTTGCCCACCGTGACGCCCATGTCATCTACGACATCGACGGTGATCCCGGGCACCGGGGTCTGTGCGGAGCCCGGCTTGGTGGAGGTGACGCCCGGAAGCGGGGCGATCATGTGCGCGCCGGTCTCGGTCTGCCACCAGGTGTCGACGATCGGGGTGGGATGTTCCTTCTTTTCGCCGTTGGCCCCGTTGTTGGAGCCGATGACCTCGCGGTACCACATCCAGGCCTCGGGGTTGATGGGCTCGCCCACCGAACCCAGCACGCGCAGCGAGGACAGGTCGTAGGAATCCGGGATCTGCCGGCCCCACTTCATGAATGTGCGGATGGCGGTGGGTGCGGTGTAGAGCACGGTGACCCCGTACTTGGCGATGATCTCCCACCAGCGGCCCTGGTTCGGGAAGTCCGGGGTGCCCTCGTACATGACTTGGGTGGCGCCGTTGATCAACGGGGCATAGGTGACATAGGTGTGCCCGGTGACCCAGCCGATGTCGGCGGTGCACCAGAACACGTCGGACTCCGGGTGCAGGTCGAAGGTGTCGCGATGCGTCGCCGCGGCCTGGACCAGGTACCCGCCCGTGGTGTGGATGATGCCCTTGGGCTTGCCGGTGGTGCCCGAGGTGTAGAGCACGAAGAGCGGGTGCTCGGCCTCGTGGCCCACGGCGGTGTGCTCGGTCGATGCGGTGTCAACAACGTCTGACCACCACTTGTCCAACGTGTCGTTCCAGGCGACGTCTTGGCCGTTGCGCTTGACCACCAGGACGTTTTGCACGGTATGCCCCGGTGCCGCCAGAGCCTCGTCGACGGCCGGCTTCAGCGAGGAGGGCTTGCCGCGGCGCCAGGTGCCGTCGGCGGTGACCACCAGCTTGGCCTCGGCGTCATCGACGCGGCTACGCAGCGCATCGGCGGAGAACCCGCCAAAGACCACCGAGTGGATGGCGCCGATGCGGGCGCAGGCCAGCATGGTGATCACGGCCTCCGGGATCATCGGCAGGTAGATGGCGACCCGGTCGCCCTTGGCAATGCCGAAGGACTCAAAGGCGTTGGCCGCCTGCTTCACCGCATCGGTGAGCTGGGAGTAGGTATAGGAGCGGGTGTCGCCCGGTTCGCCCTCGAAGTGGATGGCGACGCGGTCGCCCAGCCCGTTTTCGACGTGCCGGTCAAGGGCGTTGTAGGCGGCGTTGACCTTTCCGTCGGCAAACCACTTGGCCACCGGCGCCTGGGACCAGTCAAGGACCTCGGTGAAATCGGTGTCCCAGGTCAGCACCTTGCGCCCCTGGTCTTCCCAGTAGCCCAGGCGGTCGGCCTTGGCGGCCTCGTACTGTTCCGGCTTGCCGATGGCATTGGCTACAAACTCGACGCTCGGGGCAAAGGCGCGGGTTTCATGCGAGAGGTTATCAAGCGTGGAGGTATGGGTGTCCGACACAGTTTTGGTCCTTCCGACAACAAAAACGGGGTTCTAGTGATTCAGGTTACAGCCGCTGGGTGCGCCAAGGTGTGCCCCATCACAAGTATGACAGTGGAGGGGTGGCGTTTGTGCGTTGAGCGGCGGATTTCCGCGCCCAATGGTTGACCGCCCGCCCCCGGCAGGCCGTTACGGCCCCGGCGCGGGGGCGCAAGCCCGGGGAAGCGGTGGAGTGGTGGGGCCGGAATCCGCGGTGCGCCGAATACCGCGCGTTGCGCGTTGGCACCGATAAGGTTGTAGCTAGCCTTGGATCAAGAAGCGCAAGCAGCAAGGCAGGCGCCGCAGGCAATGCGGGGCAGCGGGTGTTTCCGCAACGGCAGCAGGCTTGACGTCTCGCCGAAGCGGGGTCCGGAACGCATACGAACAAGAATGTGGGGTCTTGAGATGGACAAGGTGGGCATCAAGGCAACGGGCGAAAAGCCCGGGCGGAAGCCAAAGCGGGCCCTGGGGCCGTTGACGATGCGCGATGCGATCGTCGTCTTGGGTGGGATCCTGGTGATTGTGGGCTCCTTGTTCCCGATCCCGTGGTCCAAGACCGTCTCGGTGAACATGTGGATCTTCCCGGGTTTGCCGTTCCACTTGCTGATCGCATTGGTGTTGCCCTTGCTTGTCGCCGGTGGATTCGCGTGGCGCCGGTTCACCGGGCGTACCCGGGTGCGCATCGGCTCCCTGAGCCTTGACCAGGCCGGTTCGGTGGTGGCACTGATCGCTGCCGCCTACTTCTTCAACTCCTATGTCGCCTCCATGTCACCTGCCTACCTGATCGGTTTCATCGGTGCCTTGGCCATGGTCGTTGGAACCACGCTGGCCAGTTACTTCGGTGCCTTCCGACGAGACTTCGCAACCGGAGGGGAAACGCTGCTGGGCTCCGATCTGGCTCCCGTGGCACGGAACGGTGCGCCGAGTTCCGGCGCATCCGCCGAACCCGAAAACAAGGACCCCAAAAGCCCGACAGCCAAACCTGCTCGCCTCCCGGGCGCCGCGAAGGCCGCCGATCGCCCCGGGCACACGACACCCGTCAAGGAAGAGCCACGCGATGGCGCATCCGCACAGGCCGGCGACACCGGCGACACCGGCGTGAAGCCGGGCCCCGCGGTGACGGCGACGGGGAAACCGGTTCCGGATTCCGCGGTGGCCACCGGTGCAGCGGCAGGGACCTCGACAGCGGCCGCTTCAAGCGCCGGGTCGCCCACGGGCGAGGCCCTGTCCACCCCGAGGGGCCCCGCAGTGCCGGCATCCGCGGCAAGCCCCAAGCGTGAAATCCGCGCAGCCGAGACCCCGGTTTCCGGCGCGTCCGGTTCCAAGGCCGCGCCCGGCGTCACCTTCGGCTCAGGGGCAGGCACCCCGGCGGGTGCTGCAAAAACACCGGCACGGGGAAGCTCTGACAAAGCGGCTGCCGAGGTGAAGGACACCCCGGTGGATTCCTCGAGGCCCGATGCCCAGGCGGAAGCGGCCTCATCGACCACCAACGAAACAACGGGCGGTGGGACCCAAACTCCAGCCGGTCCAACGGGCGGGGATAAAGCCAAGCCGTCCGGTGCTGCACCGAAGGCCCCCGGTGACGTGCGCGAGTCGAGCTCCGAAACAGCTGCGGCAAAGCCGGAAACCGATCAAGCAAAATCCACCGTCCCCGCGGACTCCGGCACACCGGCGGTTCCCGCCTTGTCCACGTCCTCCTCCGCGGCGCGCACGGACCTGGACGAGGTTCCGGCGAAGGAAAGCGACATGGCCGGCCGCGATGGGGGCAAGGCAGCGGCCAAGCCCGACGTGGCGGACGCCTCCGCCTCCGATGCGCCAACGCCCGAAGCGGGCCCGGGAAAGGACGCCGCCGAGCTCGATGGCCCGAAGGCCAAAAACGCGCCGTCGCTCGAGCCCGGGACCGTGCAACCGGCCGATCCGGAAACCCGAACCTCCGCCCAGGGTGACCCGGTCGAGTCATCGGTCCCCGAAGGCGAGGTGCCCGGGAGCGCGGGCGGCCCCGGCGATCCGGAAGGCAGTGCGGAGCCGGCCGCGAAGGCCGGGGTCCCGGTGGGCGGGGCGGTCCAGGCAACCGCAGCCCTCTCGCGGGCGGACCTGGAGGCCCACCGGGCTGCCGCGCAGAAAGCCAAGGCGGAGGCGGCAGCCGAGTCCTCCTTCGGTGCCCGCGCCGAAAGCTCGGAGCCCGAAGCGGTGTCCACCAGCTTCTGGTTCGCGTTGAACCACCCGCGACCGGTCTTCCACCATCTCAACGGCACGATGCTTGAAACGCTGTACCCCGGAACCTGGATCCTGTGCGTGGAGGACCGCGGAAGCGATTACTTCATCAACCTGCCCGACGGACGCCCGGCGGTGCTGCGCAACCTCGATGACCTGCAGTTCCCGGAACGGTAGGCATGGGAGGCGAGGAGACCGCGCTGGGGCGCAAGCGCCGGGCCCGGAAAATCAACCGGGTGCTCGGTGAAACCTACCCGTACGCCGTCGCGGAACTGGACTTCACCAATGCGTTCGAGCTGCTGGTGGCCACGGTGCTCTCGGCACAGACCACCGATGTGCGCGTCAATGCGATCACCCCGGCGCTCTTTGCCGCCTACCCGGATGCGCTGGCCATGAGCCAGGCGCAACCCGAGGCACTGCAGGGGATCATCCGTTCCACCGGGTTCTACCGGGCCAAGTCGAACTCACTGCTCGCCCTGTCCAACCGCATCGTCGATGAATACGACGGAGAGGTCCCGGGGCGGCTGGAAGACCTGGTGACCCTGGCCGGGGTGGGACGCAAGACGGCCAACGTGGTGTTGGGCAACGCCTTCGGGATTCCGGGGATCACCGTGGACACGCACTTCATCCGCCTGGCCCGGCGCTTCGGGTGGACGAAGGAAACCGACCCGGTGAAGATCGAACACGCGGTGGCCGAGCTCTTCGAACCCAGGGACTTCACGATGCTCAGCCATCGGGTGGTGTTCCACGGCCGTCGCGTCTGCCATGCGCGCAAGCCCGCCTGCGGCGCCTGCCCGCTGACCACCCTGTGCCCCGCCTACGGGGAGGGCGAGACCGATGCAGCCAAGGCCGCCAAGCTGCTGAAGTACGAGCTGGCCCCGGGCCGCGAGGAACTGGCGGCCAAGATGCGTGCCGGGGCGAGTCGCCGCGAACTGCGCGCCCAGGGGTACGGATTGGAAGCATGAGCGTACGCACCCAGCTTTTGGAGATGCTCCGCGCCAAGGAACACCTTCTCGACGGCGCCGCGGGGGAGGTCACCAAGATGCCGGACTCCTGGGTCTTCAACCCGTTGGACCCGGAGACCGCCAAACACGCCGCGGTGCTGATCCTCTTCGGGCGCCTTGATGACGTGATGGCCGAAAGCGACGTCGACACGGTGCCCGGGGACCTGGACGTGCTCTTTGTGACCCGCGCCCGCACGCTGCGCAAACATGCCGGGCAGGTGGCGTTCCCCGGGGGCAAGGTCGATCCCCAGGATAACGGGGCGATCGCCGCCGCGTTGCGCGAGGCCGAGGAGGAAACCGGTCTTGACCCGGCCGGGGTGGAGATCCTGGGGGTGTTGCCCGACGCCGAACTGCCCATCACCAACTTCGTCGTCACCCCGGTGATCGGCTGGTGGCGCGATCCCTCGGAGGTGTTCGTCGTCGATGAGCGCGAATCGGCCACGGTGTTCCGCGCACCGGTGGCCGACCTGCTTGATCCGGCGCACCGGGTCAGCTCGGTGGTGACGCGCGACGGACAACGTTTTTCCGCCCCGGCCTTCGACGTGCACGGGGGCTTCATCTGGGGTTTCACCGGGATCCTGCTGGACCGGATCTTCGAGGACCTGGGCTGGACCGTGCCCTGGGACCATCATCTCGAGGTGCCCATCCCGCTGGGTTGAGGTGCCGGCGCCCGCAAGGGGCCTTTCCCGCGCGGCTACTTCGCCTGGTCGTAGGAACCAACGACGACGGCGCTGACCGGGAAGTCCACCGGGATCGAACCGAAGACCAAGTCCGCGGCCGCCTGCGCGGATTCGTGCACCAGCTCCATGATCGTCCCGGCCAGCGGCGCCGGGACATGCAACATGATCTCGTCGTGCAGGAAGAACACCAGTTCCCCGGGATCGCTTCCGGCCTCCCGCAAGGTGTTCATCCGGCGGCGCAGCTCGCCCATCCAGCACAGGGCCCACTCGGCGGCCGTGCCCTGGACGATGAAGTTCCGGGTGAACCGTCCCCGGGAACGGGCCTCGGTTTCCACGGCGCGCTGCTCGGCGTCGGATGCGGCCCGGGTCCTGGCACGCACCCAGGCCTCGGGCGCCGCGGGTGAACCGCGGCCCAGGAAAGTTGAGACGGCGGCCCCGGATTCGCCCTGCGCCGCGGCCCACTCCACCAACGCCACGGCCCGCGGGTAGGTCGACTTGAGCCGTGGCATCAGCCGGCCCGATTCCCCGCTGGTGGCACCGTACATCGCCCCGAGCATCGCGACCTTCGCATGGGCCCGGTCCCCGCCGAACCCGGCATCGGCAATGCCCTGGTAGAGGTCCTTGCCCCGGGCGGCCGCGGCCAGGTGGGTATCGCGCGAGAGCGCCGCCAGGATCCGCGGCTCAAGTTGCGCGGCGTCCGCGACGATGAGCACCTTGCCCGGATCGGCCCGCACCGCAGAGCGCACCTGGTGCGGGATCTGCAACGCTCCGCCGCCGTGCGAGGCCCACCGTCCGGTGACCACCCCGCCGACGATGTACTCGGGGCGGAAGCGGCCCCCGTCGATCCATCGCCCAAGCCATGCATAGCCGTTTGCGCTGGCGAGCCGGGCGATCTTCTTGTACGCCAGCAACGGTTCGATGACCGGATGCTTGATCTCGGTCAGTTCCCAGGCGCGGGTGTTGGTCACCGCGATGCCCGCCCGGTTCATGGCCTTGAGCAGTTCGGCCGGTGAATCCGGATTCAGGTCCGGGGCACCGAGGTGCCGGCGCAGTTCGCCGGCCAGTTCCTCCATGCGTGGCGGGCGCACGCCCGCGGCGACCGGCGGACCCAATGCCTCGTGGAGCAGGCGTTGGTGTTCGGAGACATCCCAGGGCACCCCTGCATGGGTCATTTCCGCGCCAATAAGCGCACCGGCCGATTCGGCTGCCAGCAGCAGTGCGAGCCGTTTGCCGCGCTCGGTGCCGGGCACCGCGGAACGCTGGGCCAGGAACTCGGCCACCACGTTTTCCACGGCGCCGGAGTCGTCCTTGGGTTCGGAAAACAGTTCGCCCTGGTCTGCGCTGACCCTTGCCGGGGGCAAGAGGTGCGCCGGTGCGCCCTGTGCCGGATCCGCCGAACGGGTGATCGATTCGAGGTAAGGCCCGGGCACCGCATAGGGGGCATGGCGCAGTATCGCACGGGCCAGCGAGATGTCGTGGGCGCGTTCGATGCGCACCCCGGCACCCAACAAGCCCGGGTACCAGGCATGCACCGAGTCAAAGACCCAGCGGGGTTTCCCCGCTTCCAGCTGTGCAACGATCGCGGCAAGGCCGTTGCCGTACACGTGCATGGGCGGGCGCAGCGCGGTGCCGGTTGCATCGAGGAGCTGCACCACGGCGGTGGCGGAAGCGGCCTCGGCCTCGGACTGGGAACTGGAGTGGGTGGCCACTACCGCAAATTGCTGCACGCTTCATTCTTGCAGTTGCGCCGCGGGCAACGCCCTTCGCAACACCCGGGCCCACGGTGGCGCTTTCCCGCACACCCGGTTCCGGGGGCCGGCCCGGCGTTGTCCCGAGTCCGCACCGCGGTCCTTCTCCCACGATGGCGCCGGGCGGCAACCTGAGGGACATGAGAGAACAAAGGCGATTTGTGGCCACCCCGCCACGGCCGGTCCGGCGGAACCTGCAACTACCGGCATTGCGAGCGGCCCGCGCCGCCCAAGGGGCACCGATATCCGCGCCGCAGCATCCCGGGGCCGCCGCGTGGCTCCAGGTGGTTTCCCCGGCACAGCCCGGGCCCACCGCCGGGTTGGCCCTGGACCCCGGTGCCCCGCCGGAGGCTTCCCTGGTGCAGCACACGGGGTCCACATCCGCAGTTGGCGCCGGCGGCGGGCCAATCCGAGTCGAAGGGCCCGGGTGGATGCCGGCACCCGCGCCGTTGGCGCCGAACGCGGCAGCGGGACGGCCGGCGGAACTGGCCAGCGCCATCTTGTTCAGCCGGGACGTGGAACTCTCGCAAGTGCTTGCAAGCGTTGCCATGGGTGCGGGGATCGCCCTGGCGCCGTGCCGCAACGCCGACCAGGCCGCCGAACACCTTCAGGAGGTGATCCTGGTCGGGGCGGACTGCGTGGCGGAAATCGACGCACGGTTCGCCGCCGCCACCCTGGTGCTCACCGGCCAGGAGGAACACCAGGATGTGTTGTGGCGCGCCGCGGCAACCTGTCCCGGTGCCCGCGTCGCGGTGCTTCCCCGGGGCACCGCCTGGCTCGGCGAATACCTGGGCGAACTGGGACTGCACGGTGGAAAGGCGCACACCACGATCATTGCCGGGGCCGGCGGCGGGGTTGGAACGAGCACCTTCGCCTCGCTGCTGGCCGCGACTTCAACCCTTGACGGATACCGGACCCTGCTCCTGGACGCCGACCCGCATTCACCGGGGCTGTGGCCGATGCTTCGGGCCAGGGAACCCGACGGGCTGGGGTGGGAAGACCTGGAGAACTCCCGCGGGGAGCTCTCCCCGAGCCAGCTTGCGCAGATCCTGCCGTTGTCACAGGGCACCGCCGTGCTGTCCTGGGTGCGCAGTCCCGGATGTTTCGTGCCCTCCGAGGCGTTGCTCAGCGAGGTCCTGGCCGCCTCGCGCCGCATTTATGACCGAATCGTCATCGACGCCGGCCACCTGGCAGGGGTGAGGGCCTCCATGGCCGCACTGGCCAACACCCGCTTGCTGATGCTCTCGGCACGCCCGGGGGCCGCGCGCGAAGGCGCCGGGGCACGGCACGGGGTCCATGCCGCTGCCTGGCGGCTGGTCCTTTCCGGCAAGTTGGCCCCCGGCACCGACACCAGGGCACTGGCCCAACGGGCGGGCATCGAG
>JAUNVO010000042.1:10332-18129 GCA_030540695.1 Micrococcaceae bacterium
CCGCCGAAGGTGCTCGAAGAGCTCCGGCGCAGGGCCATGGAGAGCGCAAGCGGTCTCAGCCAGGTCGATCTGGCCGGCGCGGTGCGTTCCTCGGGCAGCGTGATGGGCGCGGCCAGCAGCACCGAGATGCTTCGCAACCTCAACGATGACATCCACGGGCTCGGCATCCTCGAACCCCTCGCCAGGGTGCCGGGAACCACCGACGTCCTCATCGATGCCAACGGCCGGGTGTGGGTCGATGGCAGTGCGGGGATGCACCTAACGGATCTGGCTTTCGGGGAACCAGAGCAGGTCCGCGAGCTCGCCGTGCGGCTGGCCGCGGCCGGGGGACGCCGGCTCGATGACGCCCAACCCTTCGTCGATGTCACGCTGGGCAACTACCGAATCCACGCGGTGCTGCCCCCGATTTCCACGGGGGGCCCGCTGATCTCCATCCGCGTCAAGGCGGCCGGGAACCAGCAGCTGCAAGAACTGGTCCCGGATCCCGCATGGAGGGCAGCCCTCGAATCCGTCGTCGCCGCCAAACTGAACTTCCTGGTTTCCGGTGGCACCGGGGCGGGGAAGACCACATTGCTGGCCGCGATGCTATCCAGGGTGCCGGAGGACCAACGGATCATCGTGGTCGAGGACTCCCAGGAACTGGTTCCCGCGCATCCTCACCTGGTGGGCATGCAAAGCCGGGGCGGGAATGTGGAGGGTGCCGGGGAGATCGGGCTGCAGGTCCTGGTGCGCCAAGCGCTGCGCATGCGCCCCGACCGGCTGGTCGTTGGTGAATGCCGCGGCGCCGAGGTGCGTGAATTCCTTGGTGCCATGAACACCGGGCACGATGGGGCGGCCGGCACCGTGCACGCCAACAGCGTCGGTGCCGTCCCGGCGAGGTTGGCCGCCATGGGGGCACTGGCCGGCTTGGATGCCGGGGCCACGGCGTTGCAGGCCGCCAGTGCACTGGACGTGCTCATCCACGTCTCGCGCGACCGCGCCACGGGGCTGCGGGGACCGGTGCAACTGGGCCAACTGCTCCTGGCCGGCAGCGGGAACCTCGCGGTGCGCATGATCCATGACGAGACTCCGGGATCCGGCGACCCCCAAGCCCTGGAATGGTTCCGCGGCCGGCTCCGAGACGCAGGGCAGGGGAGCCCATGGTGAGCCAGGGACTTGCCGTGCTGCTGCTGGGTGCCGCGACCTGGCTATGGCTGGGGCCGGGACACCGGCTCGGCAGCAACAAGACCGGGAGGTCCCGGGATCCCGGGAACACCGGTCCGATCCCGTTTCCCGGGCGACGCGGGCGAACAAGCGAGCAGAACGGCGGAATCCCTGGTCCACGACAATCCCGGCGCCAACGCAACGATGCGTCCGGGGACTCCGAGGAATACGCAAAGTTCGTCAGGCAGCTGGCCGCGATGCTGCGCGCCGGCACCAGTCCCGCCACGGCCTTTGAACTGCTCGCCGGGCTTTGGGCGTCGGACCCGGGTCGGTGCGCGATCGACATCCATCGGGCAGCCACGGGGGCACTTGCCCAATTACGTATCGGGGGAACCCTGCAGCAGGGACTGGCCACCCATGCATCCGGGCACCCCCAGGGCCATCGGCTGTGGGTCCGCTTGGCCTGGTCACTGGCCATCTGTGAGGAATCCGGGGCCGCGCTTGCCGATCTGCTCGAAACTGTCGCCGACGACGCGGAAAGTTCGGCAGACATGCACCGGGCCCTGCTCTCCGCGCTCGCCGGGCCCCGCGCGACCAGCAGGTTGCTCACGTACCTGCCGGGGATCGGACTGGGCTTGGGCCAGCTTCTGGGCATTAACCCCTTGGCGGTGCTCACCACGCATCCGGTGGGCCGCATCTCGCTTCTTTGCGGAGTGTGCCTGTGGCTGGGAAACCGCCTGTGGTGCGCGCGGTTGCTGGGTACCACCACCTCAAAGGTTCCCTCGTGATCCCCACTCTGGTGGCGGTGCTCCTGGCCGGCGCCGCGGCATGGCTCTGGAGCGGTTCGCCGACCCGGCCAGCGCTCGCCGAACCCAAAGCTGACCACACTGATCGCTCCGAACCTGGCACGTCCGGCAGCTGCTTGGAGGAGCCGGCGGAACCGCTCCCGCTGGTGCTGGAAATGTGCGCGACACTGCTTGATTCCGGACTCCCGATAGGACTGGTGCTGCGCATCCTCGGCGCAAATGTCCCCGGGTACGGCTCCCTGCTGGCAGTGACCCGCGCCTTGGACCTCAATGTGGGATGGGACAGGGCATGGAGCCAGGGCAACGGCGCGGCACGTGAACTGGAACAACCGCTGCGACTGACCAGGCTCTCCGGAGTGCCTGCTGCCGCACTGTTGCGCTCCTCCGCCGTTGCCGCCCGCAAGCGCGGGGTACGCCAGGCCGAGGCGCGAGGGGCGGAGTTTGGCATCAAACTGATGATACCGCTGGGATTATGCGCCCTACCGGCATTCATTTGCCTGGGTGTGGTTCCCGTAGTGGTTTCCCTGCTCCCGGAGTTTTAGCATGCCCACCGCGTTGGTTGGCGGTTGCCCTTTCCCGCACCGGGGAGCCGGGGCTCCACAGGGTGCCGGGCAGGGAAGCGAGTTATCCCCAGCTCACGGCGCACACCTCCCGACAGGCTTGGGTAATCCCCAGACTCGTGTTGGGGGCCGGGCATCGCCCGCAGAAACGCCGCCGGACCGGCTCCCCGTTCCAAGAGCAAACAGGACAACGATCCATTCAAGGAGAAAACCATGGAAAACGACGACATCCAAGCCACCCCCGCGCACATCGACCTTCACGGGCAGGCCGAGTCCCCCGCGGGGATGCGCGCCACCGAGGAGGGCAGTACCACCGCGGAATTCGCCATCGTCACCCTGGCCGCCGTGGCTTTTGCCGGATTATTGGTGAGCATCCTCTCAAGCGGGGATGTACGAGGAATGCTGATGGGCCTGATCCGTCAGGCCTTGTCCTTCTAGGCACGTCAGGAGATGCGACATGCCAAGGGGCCCGGAAACAGGATCAAGCACCGCGGAAGTGGCCGTGCTGTTGCCGGCGGTGGCGATCCTGCTGGCTGTTGCCGCAGGCACCGGCGCCGTGGGGGGTCAGCAGGTCCGCATCCAGCAGGCCGCCAGTGCCGCGGCCAGGGAACTGGCCCGCGGCACAGCGGTCTCCGAGGCCATCGGCACGGCCCACCGCATCGCCGGGGAACGAATCAGTGTCAGCTGCGGGGAATCAGGCGGTTATGGCCGTGTGGTGGTGCGTTCCGCGGTCCGGCTTCCGCTGCTTGGGGAGATCGGGCTGCGGGCGGACGCCAGCGCACGCACCGAACACCAGCCATGAGCTCGCTCCGGGGCTCCGCCGCGGTGTCGAGCGAACACGGAAGCGGAACGGTGCTCATGATCGCGGTGGTGTGCGTTGCCGTACTTGGGCTGATCGTGGTGGTGATGTTCACCGCCGTTGCCCAGGCCGGTGCCAAGGCAGGTACGGCAGCCGATTTGGCTGCACTGGCGGCGGCGGATGCTGCCCGGCTGTTGCTGCCCGGAGATCCATGCGCGGTGGCGGCCGAGGCCAGTCTCGCCAACGACGCGACGCTTAGCGGTTGCTCGAGGCAAGGCCCGGGCGGTGAGATCGTGAAGGTGCGGGTGGAAGTGGCGGTCGCGCCGGTGGGTTGGTTGCCGCCATTGGTCCGCGCCCACGCCGTAGCCAGGGCAGGACCGCCGCCACAACCTTGGCTCCGGGACTGAAGGCGCCAGAAAAATGCTGGCGGCAAGAGAACCACTATGCCGCGGGTGCAGGCCCGATCGTCCGTTGGGCTTCCTGCAGGATGGCCGAGAGCAGCCGCACGGCTCCTGACTTGTCCAAGGGGTTGTTCTTGTTCCCGCACTTGGGGGATTGGACACACGAGGGACACCCTGTGGAGCATTCGCAGGCGAGGATGGCATCACGCGTGGCCCCCAGCCAGTCCCTCGCCCGCTCGAAACCACGCTCGGCAAAGCCGGCACCCCCGGGATGGCCGTCATACACGAAGATCGTCGGCATTCCCGTGTCCATGTGCAGCGCGGTTGAGACACCACCGATATCCCACCTGTCGCTGGAAGCGACCAACGGCAGCAACCCGATGGCCGCGTGTTCCGCCGCATGCAGCGATCCGGGGAACTCCTCCTGGCTGATACCGGCGGCCAGAAGTCGTTTCTCCGGAATGGTGAACCACACTGACTTGGTGTGCAAGTCCCGTGACTCGAGCTCCAGCGGCTCCTCGGAGAGGATCTCGTTGCTCATCACCGACTTACGTTGGAAGGAAACCACTTGCGTCGTCACCACCACGTCCCCGAAGTTGGCGGTGACCGGTCCCCATTGCCTGGAACGGTCGGTGCTCACGACCTCTACGGTGGTGATGTCGCGGGCTTGGGTATAGAAATCGGGGTTGGCGCGGGTCACCATGACGCAGTGGTCGGTTTCATTGAGTTCGTCCACCACATAGGTGGCACCCTGATGGACATAGATCGCCCCGTCATGCGCCTGGTAGTGCGTTTGGGGGGAGTCCATGGTGCCAAGCAGGGCACCGGTGTCTGACTCGATGATGCTCACCGGCCCACCCCCGTCGGCACGCAGGTTCACCATGGATGCGGCATGTTCCGGATGTGTCCAGAACCATCCGGCGGGCCGGCGGCGCAAGAATCCACGCTCCACCAGGGAATCGAGCAGCCCCTGGGCGGTGGGGCCGAAAGCACCGAGGTCCTCAACCCGCAGTGGAAGTTCCTCCGCAGCCGCGCACAGATGCCCGGAAAGCACGTAGGGGTTTTCCGGGTCGAAAACCGTCGCCTCGACCCCGGTTTCAAAAATTGCTTCGGGGTGGTTGACCAGGTAGGTATCAAGAGGGTCGTCGCTGGCCACCAAGACCGCAAGTGAGGCTTGTCCTGCGCGTCCGGCTCGGCCGATTTGTTGGAAGAAAGAGGCACGGGTGCCGGGCCATCCCGCGACTAGCACGGCATCGAGTCCGGCAACGTCGATGCCCAGTTCCAAGGCGGAGGTTGAAGCCACACCGAGAAGGGATCCGTTGCGTAGGGCATTCTCCAGTTCTCGCCGCTCGGCAGGCAGGTATCCGGAGCGGTACGCGGCAACCCTGTCCGGAAGGGACGGGTGGACCTGGTCCACCATCGACCGGGTGATCGTGGCAATGGTTTCGGCCCCTCGCCTGGATTTGATGAAGGCCAGGGTCCGGACATGGGAGCAGACCAGGTTGGCCAGCAGGTTCGAGGTCTCGGCGATCACGGTGCGCCTGGTGGGTGCCCCGTTCTCGCCATGCAGATCAGTCAACGGTGGTTCCCACAGCGCAATGGTGACCGAGCCCTTGGGGGAGAAGTCGTTGGTGACCTCGGTCGCCGGTGCGCCGATGAGCTTGGAGAACGATTCTGCAGGGTCCGCACTGGTGGCGGAGGCGCCGATAAACACGGGGTTGGCGCCATAGTGGGCGCAGATCCGCCGGAGCCGGCGCAGCAGGTTCGCGATGTTGGACCCGAAAACCCCGCGGTAGGAATGTGCTTCATCGATGATGACGTACTTGAGCCGGCGCAGCACGCGAGCCCACCACGTGTGGTTGGGAAGGATGCCGAAGTGGAGCATGTCGGGATTGGAAAGGATGAAGTTCGCATGGTCGCGGATCCATCGCCTGGCTGAGACCTCGGTGTCCCCGTCGTAGCTGGCCGCCCGGACGGTGGGCAGGGCGAATCCCTCGATGGCCGTCAGCTGATCCGCTGCCAAGGCCTTGGTCGGGGCCAGATAAAGCACCGTTGCGTCGTTGGGTACCAGGCTGGCCTGGTTCTGCAGGGAAGAGACGTGGATCGCGTTGAGTGCAGGCAGCTGGTAGGCCAGTGATTTGCCCGAGGCAGTGCCCGTGGCGACGATGGTGTTCCTGCCGTCGTGGGCGAGGTCGGCCGCCTGGACCTGGTGCAACCACGGCGAGGCCACCCCGATCCGTTCGAAGGCGTTGCACACCTCGGGGTGGACCCAGTCGGGCCATGGTCCCGGCAACGCGTCCCTGGCTTCGATAATCCGGGAGTGGAGCAGCGCCTGTGGCGTGGGGCCGTGGCCCAGCAGGGCGATCTGTTCCGAATATTCGTTCACTGGTTCATTGTGGCATCACCCGGCACGCAATGGTGCCTGGAACAAAAGAAGTGGGCAGGTCTCGCGCTTGCGAAACCCGCCCACTGAAGAATCCGGGGCCGGCTAGGCTTCCTGCTTGCCTTCAAAGAGCACGACGTTTCCCAAGTCTGTCCAACCCAGGGACTTGTATAGCTGCTGCCCGTCGTTGCTGGCGATCAACAGGCCCTCCTCGACGTCATGTTCCAGGGCCAGCGAGACCAGTGCTCGCATGGTCAAGCTACCGAGTCCTTGCCGACGGAAATCGGGAGCGGTGATGATGCGGTCGAAAATGGCGAACCCATTCACAGCAGATACGTGGCCGCTGGCTGCAACGACTTCCGGCTCGTCCACCGGGTGGATGGAAACGTAGGCGTGCGTCTGGTCGCGTTCGATCTGGAAAGCGAATCCGTCTGCCGGACGTGGTTCCTCGACGTCGTGGCCGCTCATGTCGGTGACCATGAGGATTTCGTCCGCGTTGACTACCTTGAGGCCGGCCGCCAAGGCGGCATCGATCAGCGTGGTGGTCTCGCTCGCGAATGCCGTCAGTCGACGCTTGGGATGCTTGTGCAGGGTTTCGGCGACCGCAACCAACTCATCATTGGATGGCTCGTAAATAACGTACTCCCAGTCACCGGAAGTGTCGTGGCGGAGCGCGGCATGGACGCGGCCCTCGTGCCTGCTCTCGTAGCCTCGTGCGCCAGCCCAGCCGGAAACCCATGTACCAATTAGTTCATCGCTTGCAGTTGATCCCATAAATCGACCCTACCCCGTGAACTGCCTACTTGGGATTCAATTACACGAACTGTTGCGCGCTTGAAACACACCGTCAACGCGGTGATGGGTACCACGTCGCGTGCACTGCGCACGGTTTAGGCCATACCCTTAATGGCGTGCCGCAGAACCGAATTGTCTTGTACTACGCCTTCACACCCATTGCCGACCCCGAGGCCGTGCGCCTTTGGCAGCGAGCCCTCATGGAGAGGTGGGGCCTTCGTGGTCGCATCATCATTTCCAAGGATGGCATCAACGGGACGGTCGGTGGCGGCATCAAGGAAGTGAAGATGTACGTCAAGGCAACCCGCGAGTATCCGGCGTTCAAGAAAATGGATATCAAGTGGTCCGAAGGATCAGCGGCGGACTTCCCCCGGGTTTCGGTCAAGGTGCGCGATGAGGTGGTGTCTTTCGGTGTCCCGGGCGAATTGGAGGTCACCGCGGATGGCGTTGTGGGCGGTGGCGTGCATCTAAAGCCGGAGGCGCTGCACGAGCTCGTTGACACCAAGAAAGCGGCCGGCAAGGACGTCCTGTTCTTTGATGGGCGCAATGCTTTCGAAGCGCAGATCGGAAAATTCAAGAACGCAATCGTTCCCGACGTCGAGACCACCCATGACTTCATCGCCGAGATCGAGTCGGGCAAATACGACGATTTGAAAGACCAGCCGATTGTCACCTATTGCACGGGGGGCGTTCGTTGCGAGGTGCTTTCGGCGCTCATGGTCAAGCGCGGTTTCACCGAGGTCTACCAGATGCAGGGTGGCATCGTACGCTATGGCGAAACATACGGCGACAAGGGATTGTGGGAAGGATCACTATATGTCTTCGACAAACGAATGCATACGGAATTCAGCGACGCAGCAGTGACTATCGGTCAATGCGTGTGCTGCAACGCACCCACGAGCAAGTTCGA
>JAUNVO010000336.1 GCA_030540695.1 Micrococcaceae bacterium
TGGCCCGCTACCAGCGGATGAACGGGAAGAACGTGTTCTACCCGATGGGCTGGGATGACAATGGGCTTCCCACCGAGCGCCGGGTGCAGAACTACTACGGCGTGCGTTGCGACCCGACGTACCACTACGTCGCGGGCTACGCCCCGCCGGCAACTCCGGCGAAGAACCAGCGCGACTGGGACGTCGTTTCGCGCAAGAACTTCATCGAGCTCTGCGAGGAACTGGCAGTCGAGGACGAGAAGGTCTTCGAGCACCTGTTCTCCACCCTTGGCTTGTCGGTCGACTGGGATTTGACCTACCGGACCATTGACGATGTCTCGCGCTCCGTTTCCCAGCGCGCCTTCCTGGCAAACCTGAAGGCCGGGGACGCCTACATGTCCGAGGCCCCCACCCTGTGGGACGTCACCTTCCGCACGGCGGTCGCCCAGGCCGAGCTCGAGGACCGCGAGGTTCCCGGAGCGTACTACCGCTACCCGTTCACCGCCGAAGACGGCACCCAGGTCTTCATCGAGACCACACGTCCGGAACTGTTGGCGGCCTGTGCGGGCCTGGTGGCCAACCCGGATGACGAACGTTACAAGCCACTCTTTGGCAAGACCGTCACCTCACCGCTGTTCGACGTTCCCGTCACCGTCTACCCCCACGCCCTGGCCAAGGCCGACAAGGGCTCGGGAATCGCGATGGTCTGCACCTTCGGCGACCTGACCGACGTGACCTGGTGGCGCGAATTGCAGCTGCCGACCCGCGCCATCATCGGTCGCGACGGCCGGGTGATCGCCGAGACCCCGGACTGGATCAGCAGCGAAAACGGCCGGGAAGCCTACGCAAAGATCGCCGGCAAGACGGTTTTCTCGGCCAAGGAGGGCGTCGTAGCGCTACTCACCGAGGCGAACCTGCTCGACGGGGAACCGAAGAAGATCAGCCACCCGGTCAACTTCTTCGAAAAGGGCGACAAGCCCCTGGAAATCGTTTCTTCACGCCAGTGGTACATCCGCAACGGCGGGCGCGACGAGGAACGCCGCGAACGCCTGATCAAGCGCGGGGAACAGATCGAATTCCATCCCTCGTTTATGCGATCACGCTACGAGAACTGGATTTCCGGCCTGAACGGTGACTGGTTGGTTTCCCGCCAGCGCTTCTTCGGAGTTCCGGTACCCGTCTGGTACCCGTTGGATGATGCCGGGGAACCGGACTACGAGAACCCGGTGCTGCCCACCGAGGCGATGCTGCCGGTCGACCCGGCCGCAGACGTCGCCCCGGGCTATGAGGAATCGGCGCGCAACCAGCCCGGAGGATTCGTCGGCGACGCCGACGTGCTTGATACCTGGGCCACCAGCTCGCTGACCCCGCAGATCGTGGGCCGGTGGTCCCGGGACGAGGACTTCTTCGCCAAGGTCTTTCCCTTCGACCTGCGCCCGCAGGGCCACGACATCATCCGGACCTGGCTCTTCTCCACCGCGGTACGTGCCGATGCGCTGCACGATGTCGCGCCGTGGAAGCACGCCGCGATCTCCGGCTGGATCCTGGATCCGGACCGGAAGAAGATGTCCAAGTCCAAGGGCAACGTGGTGGTCCCCACCGACGTGCTCAACGACTTCGGCTCCGACGCGGTGCGCTACTGGGCGGCCAGCGCCAAACTCGGTGCCGACACCGCGTACGAGATCAACCAGATGAAAATCGGTCGACGGTTGGCGATCAAGATCCTCAACGCCTCCAAGTTCGTCCTGAACCTCGGTGCCACCGAGGCCAACGTCATCGCCGGCAACGCCGATGTGGTGGCCAACGGGCTGGACAAGTCGATCCTTGCCCGGCTCTCCCAGGTCATAGATGACGCAACCCGCGCTTTCGACGCATACGACTACGCCCGGGCACTGGACATCACCGAGTCGTTCTTTTGGTCCTTCACCGATGACTACGTGGAGCTGATCAAGGACCGTGCCTACGGTGCACGCGGCGAGGCGGAACAGGCCTCGGTGCTTGCAGCCTTGGCCACCACCCTTGATGCCGTTCTGCGTCTCTTCGCCCCCTTCCTGCCCTTTGCCACCGAAGAGGTCTGGGGTTGGTGGCGGGCAGGCTCCGTGCACCGCGCCCCGTGGCCGGGTTCGACGCATTTGACTGGAGCCATCGAGGGCGCGGACACCATGGTGCTCCCCGTGGTCGGCGAGGCGCTTTCGGGCATCCGCAAGGCGAAGTCCGAAGCCAAGGTCAAGCAGCGCACCGAGGTTCTTTCCGGGGTCATCTCGGCGCCCGAGGGAACCCTCGAGATGTTGCGGGCCGGCCTCGGCGACCTCTTGGCCGCCGGCAATGCGCACGATGTGACACTTGTTGCCTCGGAGGGCGAGCTGATCGTCAGCGATATCGTGCTGGCACCGGCGGAAGACACCGTGCAGGCCTGA
>JAUNVO010000337.1 GCA_030540695.1 Micrococcaceae bacterium
CGGAATGCGCCAAAGCCATAATCGGCGTAGGCTCGTTGAGAGGGCGAAAGGTGAATAATGAGCCAATCCGAGTACTTTGAAGAGCAGCTGAGCAAGGTGGAGGACGATTCCGTCGCCGAACTCACGGCATTATGTCGCAAGCTGGAAGACCAACAGCCCGGTTCCCGGGTTCCGCTTATCGATCCGGTGCACGACGTCGATGAAGCTCGAGTTATTTCCCTGCAAATCGCGCCGGGACCCGGAACATCCTCGGGCTTCCTGTCCTTGCGCAATGATGATCCCACCGCGGCACGGCTTGCTGCAGTCTATGAGGCTGCCGGGCTGGAGCCGCGTTTTGGTATCCCGTGGAACGTGTTTCCGTGGGAGCTGCCCGAGGGCAGCACCAAGCTGACCCCGGATCAGGTGAAGGCCGGTATACGCCCGCTGAAGGAACTCATGCGCATCGCGTACCGCACCTCGGCGATCGTGGCCCATGGAACCGAGGCCAAGCGCCTGGTCCAGGCTTGGATCAAGGCCGGTGGCCAGCAGGTCATCAACCAGCGCGGCATCAAGATCTACGAGGTCCGGTCCACGGCTGACCGTGCGTTCCTGGGATCGGCCGAAAAGCAGCAGGCCTGGTTCGATGAAATGGTTGCAGCCTACGTCGATGCCATGGCTCGGGCGGGATTACGGCCGCTGGTCAAGTGAAGGTCCTGATCCTTGGTGCCGGAGACCTCGGCACCGAGGCCGGCCTCCGCTTCATCGCTGCCGGGCACGACGTCACTGCGTGGCGCCGCCGGACAGAGCTTTTGCCCGGGTCGTTCACCACGCAACGCGTCGATCTTGGGGATGCCCGCAGCCCGTTGCCCATCATCGATCCAGCCACTGACGTCGTGGTCTTCACCCCCGCCGCTTCCGAACGCAGCGAAGAGGGCTACCGGCGCACTTACCTTTCTGCTGCGATGCGCGTTCTTGCTGCCCTTGAACGCGATCATGTCTCCCCCAAGCGATTCCTGCTGGTCTCTTCCACCGCCGTATACGGGGAGGCTACGGGCGGCTGGGTTGATGAGGCGACGCCCGTCAGCCCGCCTTCGCCAACGGCCCAAGTCCTGGCCGAAACGGAAGCCCTGGTCCTGGAACGCGCGGCCACGCCCTTGATCCTGCGCCTGTCCGGCATTTACGGACCAGGCCGGCTCCGGCTGGTCACGCAGGTACGCAACGGGACGGCGCGTGCATCGCGGGACAAGGTCTGGACCAATCGGATCCACCGTGATGATGCAGCAGCCGCCATCGTGCACTTGTGCACCATGCCAAAGCCAGCCCACGAGCTTTATCTCGGTGTTGACCATGAACCGGCGGACTTGGCGGATGTCCAGCGTTTTATTGCCGACTCGTTGAATCTGCCAGCACCAGAAGAAATCTCTGCGCCGGCGAACCGTTCGTCTGACAAGCGAGTATCCAATGCCCGCCTGTTGGAAACCGGCTTTAACTTCGCCTATCCGAGCTATCGCGAAGGCTATGCAAGCGTGCTTGCCGGGGAGGGCGTCCGCCACCCCTGATCTTCCTGGGCCACCAGCCCTGACCTTAACGTTGGGGCGGTGTCCACCGGGGAGATGGATCCAAGTCCTGCAACATCGCCAGTTCGTCGCCGCTGAGCGGTCCCTGCAAGGCCCCTTGCACCACTTTCCGCGCATGGAGGTCGCACCGGACCATGTGAAAATTGCCGGAGGTGGCCATTTCGGACTGGCGAATCACGCAGGTGAAACATAGCTGGCCCAGGCCAATTCTCTGCCGCCGGCTCTTGAACAGGCGCAGGAGTCACCAGAGCAAGGGCCGCACGCCAGCAACGTCATCAGCCCGTTCCGGTTGGCCCCGACCGGGTCACTGATCCCGATGCCATTGCCCCAAGACACCCGCGACTGCGACGGCGACGGCAACGGCAACGGCAAAGCACAGCGTCATGAGAGACGCCAGCACAACTTGGATCATCCGATAGTTGCCGGAGTCCTTCCCTGGCGCCTTGTGTCGTCCCTCTGCCGCGGCCATGGTCCCCTCTTCCGCTTGAGGGATCTTCAAACGACGAAATGCCCCGGGGTTGGCGCGGAACAGTTGTTCCGTGGAAACCCCGGGGCATCAAGTCGTTTCGTCTCTTGCGGTGTTAGAAGCCCTTGCGCAAGGCATTGAAGTGGCGAGCCACGGCAGGCTTTTCCTTGCCGAGGATCCCCGCGGCAATCATCTTGCCGCTGAGTGGCCCCAAAGCCACGCCCCACATGCCGTGGCCACCGCCGACGTGCACGCGCGGCGATTTGGTGGCTCCAACCAGCGGCAATCCGTCGGCGGTGCACGGGCGGCCCCCAACCCATTCTTCCTTGCGGTTCTCCCAGTTGATGCCCTTGTAGACCGGGGCGG
>JAUNVO010000338.1 GCA_030540695.1 Micrococcaceae bacterium
GCCTATGTGCCGATCGTGCGACGAACGCCCGGATGGGAGCGGGTGCACCTTCGGGGGAACATGCTCACGGTCCCCGGAGACCTGCGTCTTGATCTCGGGGCAACAGCGAAGGCGGACGCCGCGGACCTTGCCGCTGCCGCAGTGGCCGCACAAACGGGAAGTGGCGTGCTTATCTGCTTGGGCGGGGACATCGCGACCGCCGGCGAAGGACCAGAGGGAGGCTGGCAGGTCATGGTCCAGGACCTGGAAACGGACCCGGCCCAGCAGGTCACCCTGGAGCCGGGCCAGGCGCTGGCGACTTCGAGCACGCAGAAGCGACGGTGGCAGCACCGTGGCAGGGAGGTCCACCACATCCTGGATCCGCGGTTCGGGCTGCCGGCGCCGGCCATCTGGCGTTCGGTCACCGTGGCCGCGGCAACCTGCCTGCAGGCCAATGCCCACAGCACCGCCGGAATCGTGAAGGGGCTTGCCGCTCCGGACTGGTTTGCGGCCAACAGCATCAACGCGCGTCTCATCGATGCAAACGGTGGCACGTTAGTCACCGGCAGCTGGCCAGGTGCGGAAACCGCAGCGGCGGGAGCGCCAAGCCATGGATAACGCGCTATGGGCGCTGGGGCGCACCAGTGGCATGATCGCCTTGGCCCTGTTCACCCTCAGTGTCGTGCTGGGCATCTTGACCGGCTCGGGTCGGGCACTGCCCGGACTTCCACGCTTCTCCGTGGTGCTGCTGCACCGCAACATCTCCCTGCTGGCCACGGTCTTCCTCGGATTGCACGTGGGGACGCTGTTGCTTGATTCCTACGCGAAACTCACCCTGGGTGACCTGGTGGTTCCGTTCATGGGCTCCTACCGGCCCTTCTGGCAGGGTCTGGGCACCGTGGCCCTTGACCTGGTGCTCGCGGTCATCATCACGGGGTTGCTGCGCCACAGATTGGGCCTGCGCGCTTTTAGGGCCATCCACTGGCTCAGCTACGTAATGTGGCCGATCGCCCTGGCCCACGGAATCGGCAACGGCACCGAGGGGCGGGATAGCTGGTTCCTGGTGCTCGCGGCCGCATCCGTGGCCGTTGCCGGCGCTGCCGTGCTGTGGAGGGTATCGGCCGGGTTCACCGAGACGGCAAAAGTACGCCAAGGAGGAATATCATGACACCCCGGACCTCCCCATACCCGCCCGCGGCGACGTACCACGGGCCGGAGGGAAACACCCGGCTCCTGGCCGCCGGGCCCACTGCGTCGCTGGCCACCCATCTGCGGGTCTTTGGCCCCATGGATCCGGCGCGCATCGACGCATCACTGATCGACGAGCTTCAGGATGCCGGCCTCTCGGGCCGAGGCGGGGCTGCGTTCGCTTCCTGGCGGAAGCTTGCGGCCACCGCGGGCAGCGGACGCGCGCTCTTGCCGGGGCGACGGGCCGTGGTCATCGCCAACGGGGCAGAGGGGGAGCCGCTGAGTTTCAAGGACAAGACGCTGCTGGCTAACGCTCCGCACTTGGTGATCGACGGATTGCTCGCCTGCGGGCGTGCGGTGCGCGCAACATCGCTCTACCTCTACGCCACCACCGCCCAGCGCCCCGTGATCGAACGGGCCTTGGCGCAGCGCACCGACGCGCGGCGGATCACCGTCGCCGAGGCCCCTGAGCGGTTCATCTCCGGCGAAGCCAGTGCCGTGGTGAACCAGTTGGCCAACGGGATCGCACTGCCGATGGACAAGGCCCTGCGGCTGAGCGAGTCGGGTTTCCGGGGCCGTCCCACCCTGGTGCTGAACCTCGAGACCATGGCGCACATCGGACTGATCGCGCGGTTCGGTGCCGCGTGGTTCCGCTCGGCGGGAACGGACGGGGATCCGGGAACCAGGCTGCTCTCGCTCTCTGGATCTGGCGCGCAGCAGGTCCTGGAGGTTCCCGGGGGCGCCGTGCTTGGCGAGGTCCTGGACAGCGTGGGCATCAAGCGCGGACAGGTCCAAGCCGTCTTGGTGGGCGGGTACCACGGGAGGTGGACCGCGTCCCTGGATCTTGCCCTGTCACCCGGCGGGGAACCGGAAATGAACGTGCGCCCCGGGGCCGGGGTCCTGCATGTCCTACCGCCCGGGCGCTGCGGACTGGTGCAAACCGCGGGGATCGTGGAATATCTTGCCGGGGAATCGGCCCGGCAGTGCGGGCCCTGCATGTATGGCCTGCCCGCCATGGCGCGGACCCTGCGGGCCATCGCGTCCCGGGATGCCAGCCCGCAATCGATCGATGAGCTGCGGCGCCTCGGCGCGCTGGTTGGCGGGCGCGGAGCCTGCCACCACCCCGATGGAACGCTCCAGTTGGTCAACAGCGCCCTGGAAACCTTTGCCGGCGAGATCCGGAGACACATGGCCGGTGGCTGCCTCC
>JAUNVO010000339.1 GCA_030540695.1 Micrococcaceae bacterium
CCGGGAGGGGACGGGCTGGGAGCCACCGAGCTCTCCGCCCTGGCGCCCCTGCTGGCCGCACACACCGCAACGCCCGATGAGATCTACCTGGCCCTGTGGAACGGGCTGGCCTTCATCCACGGCGGGGACCAGGTTGAGGTCGACATCGACGATGACCCGTCGCTGGGTGCCCAGGAGAATGCCCGGCGCGCCACCGAGCTCGCCGAAGCGGCCAAGACGCCCGCGTTCGGCGCCGGCGTGCGTAACGCACCCATGCTGGAACTGGGCTCTGGCTACCGCTCCTTCTATCTTTTTTGCGGGGATGGGCAGGATCTGGCGAGTCCGTTGTGGGCGCGGACCTCCCTGGGGGAACAACGCCAGGCGCCGAACCTGGCCTGGCCCCGGGACCGCAGCTGGTTGATGAGCACGGAGCTCTATGAGGACTCCACGATCGTGGGAGGCAGCCGCGGCCTCATCGATGCGCTGCTTGGCTGCCCCGGGCTTGAAGCCTACGAGGTCACCGCGGACAGCCGGCTCGATGCCGCCGGGGACACCCGCAATGCGTTGCCCGAGGCGGACACCTTGGCCTTCGACCCCTCGGAACTGGCGGGGGAATACTTCGCCGGGGACGAAAACTAGCTCGCCCCCCATCGCGGGAGGAACTGCGGCGGATGCGTCGGCGCCCGAAGGCTGTGAGGAATCACTCCGCCCCGAAAACCCGCGCAGCGGCTAGAATTGTCCGGTGTCCTTCAGCCCCGTTTACCTAGACCACGCAGCCACGACGCCCATGTCTGGCGCCGCACTGGCCGCCATGACCCATGAACTGGCCCAGACCGGCAACCCCTCGTCGCTGCACGCAGCGGGGCGACGTGCCCACCGGGTCATGGAGGAATCCCGTGAACGCCTCGCCGCCGCGGCGGGGGCACACGCCTCGGAAGTCATTTTCACCTCCGGCGGCACCGAATCGGACAACCTCGCACTCAAGGGCCTGTACTGGAACCGCAACGCCGCAGATCCCCGACGCACCCGCCTCCTGGTCCCGGTCATCGAACACCACGCGGTGCTCGACACCGCCGAATGGCTCCAAACCCACGAAGGCGCACACATCACCTGGCTGCCGGTGGACACCGAGGGGGTCATCGACCTCCGGGTGCTGGCCGCCGAAATCGCCCGCGACCCGGAATCCATCGCGCTGATCACCACCATGTGGGCCAATAACGAGGTCGGCAGCGTACAGCCCATCGCCGAAGTGGTGGCGCTCGCCGAGGCCCACGGCATCCCGGTGCATGCCGACGCCGTCCAGGCCTTCACCGCACTCCCGATCTCCTTCGCGGGTTCCGGGCTGGCCACCATGGCCATCTCGGGGCACAAGATCGGCGGCCCGGTGGGCATCGGGGCGCTGCTGGTGCGCCGAGATGTGGTGCTCACGGCCGTCCAGCATGGCGGTGGACATGAACGCGCCCTGCGCTCGGGAACCCTGAACGCGGCGGCGGCCGCCGGTTTCGCCACGGCCGCCGAGGAAGCGGTCAAGGACTTGACGGCCGAAAACGAGCGCCTGGCCACCCTGCGCGATGCACTGATCGCCGGGGTGCGCGCCCAGGTCCCCGAGGCGGTGTCCAACGGCACCGCGGACCCGCAGCACACCGGCACCAGGCTGCCGGGAAACGCGCACTTCACCTTCCCGGGCTGCGAGGGCGATTCGCTGCTCTTCGTGTTGGACATGCTCGGGGTGCATTCCTCCACCGGTTCGGCCTGCACCGCTGGGGTCCCGAGGCCTTCCCACGTATTGTTGGCCATGGGCCGGGATGAACAAACGGCTCGGGGTGCCCAGCGATTCACCCTCGGACACACCTCCACGGCCGCGGACGTCGAGAAACTCGTCGCGGCACTGCCCGAGGCATACCAGCGGGCCAGGAAGGCCGGCATGGCCGGCGACATCAGCAGCATCCAAACGGCAGGGACAGGGTTTACACGATGAAGGTTTTGGCAGCGATGAGCGGCGGAGTGGACTCCGCCGTGGCAGCGGCACGCGCGGTTGATGCCGGGCACGACGTCGTGGGGGTGCATCTGGCCCTTTCGAGGATGCCCGGCACCCTGCGCACCGGCTCGCGCGGCTGCTGCACCGTCGAGGACTCCAACGATGCCTGGCGCGCGTGTGACAAGCTCGGCATCCCCTACTATGTGTGGGATTTCTCCGAACGCTTCAAGGAAGACGTCGTCGATGACTTCATCGCCGAATACGAGGCCGGCCGCACACCCAACCCCTGCATGCGCTGCAACGAGCGCATCAAGTTCGCCGCCCTGCTGGAAAAGGCCATCGCCCTGGGCTTTGACGCGGTGTGCACGGGGCACTATGCCAAGGTCATCCGCGATGAAGCC
>JAUNVO010000043.1 GCA_030540695.1 Micrococcaceae bacterium
AGTAAAACAAGACCTTGCTTACTTGCCGGCCGGCAAGTAATCTCGATCACACATTGCCGTCGCCGACGGTTAACGCCTAGTCAACGACGAAAGGCAAATCAATGCATCTACGTTCTTCATCGGAGATCGAGAATCTCCGCCAGGAGATCCGTTCCTACTTTGCGAACATCCTCACCGACGACGTGCGGGCAGGGCTTCGTGAAGAGGGCGAAGCGGGCGGACCGGTCCTTGCCGCAACCCAGGCCCAGATGGGTCGAGATGGTTGGCTCGGTATCGGGTGGCCCACCGAATACGGCGGCCAAGGCCTCGGCCCCGATGCGCAGTTTGTGTTCTACGACGAGGCCTACCGCGCGGATGCCCCGATTCCGATGATCACGATGACAACGGTTGGGCCCACGATCATGAGCCACGGTACCCAGGAACAGAAGGACTACTTTCTGCCAAAGATCCTTGCCGGCGAATGCATCTTCTCGATTGGATACTCGGAGCCCGAAGCCGGCACGGACCTTGCGTCACTGACGACCCGTGCCGTGCGTGATGGCGATGAATATGTCATCAATGGCAGCAAGGTGTTCACCTCCGGCGCCGACGGCGCCGACTGGATCTGGCTGGCAGCCCGCACGGATCCGGACGCCCCGAAGCACAAGGGCATCTCACTGATTCTTGTTCCGACCTCGGCACCGGGATTCTCCGCCACCCCGATCCACACCGTCGGAGGGTTCAGCACCACGGCCACCTACTACGACGATGTTCGCGTCCCGGTCTCCAATGTGGTGGGCACGGAGAACGAGGGCTGGCGTTTGATCACCACCCAGCTGAACCACGAACGAGTTGGTTTGGCTGCATTCAGCGGAATTTGCGAGGGATTGCTTGACGATGTTCGCCAGTGGGTCGGCGAACAGGAGACCGCGGCCGGCAAACCACTGGCAGCTGAGCCGTGGGTACGCCACCTGATGGCAACCTCCACGGCCCGGTTGCGCGCGATGCGCTTGATGAACTGGAAGCTCGTGGAAACCACCACCCTGGGCGACCTCGATCCGGGATCCGCGTCCGCGGCCAAGGTCTTCGCCACGGAGACGGTCGTCGACGTCTACCGATCCTTGCTGGAAGTAGTGGGTTCCGGGGTCTCGCGCATCACCAATGCACCCTGGCGTTTTGATACCGGGCGCCTGGCCCTGATGAATCTCGGAGCACAGATCAACACCTTCGGCGGCGGCGTCGCCGAAGTCCAGCGCGAGATCGTCGCCTGGACCACCCTCGGCATGGCAAGGAAGGCACGATGAGCACCGCAACCAGTCAGAGCACGATGCAGGCCCCCAACATGGAGTTCACCCTGGGGGAGGACGAACAAGCGGTTGCAGACCTCGCCGCCCAGATTTTTTCGCACTTGAGCGGCGATGAACAGCACGTGGCCTCCGAGAAGGCCGATGAAGCCTTCGACGCAGTTCTCTGGGGGCAGATCGCCGAGGCCGGTCTGCTCGAAGCCCTGCTGCCCGTCGATGAGGACGAGCCGGGACTGGGAATGGTGGGTCTGGCACTGATGGCGCGGGAACAAGGGCGCTTTCTGGGCCGCATCCCGTTCATCACCACCGCGGTCGCTGCGCTGGCACTGGCGGAATTCGGCGGTGGAGGCGATGTGCTTGAAAACATCAGTGAGGGAACCGCCCGCGTGGGCGTCTTGCTGCCCGAGGTACGCCAGCGCATCAATGCACAACAGGCTGCGGGCGGTTGGGTGCTGAACGGAGCCGTTGAGTTCGGTTATGTCGTGCCAAGCGCGACGCACCTGCTGGTCCAGTTCCACACCCAAGACGGCGAGCAGGTGGCCATCATCGAGGCAACACGGGCCGGAATCGTCGTGGACCAATTCCGCGGACTTTCCAAGCAGCAGCACGCCGCGCTGCTCTTTGAAAATGTGCAGGTATCCCTCGAAGACCTGGTCGGTGCGGAGCGTCCGGCCGCTGAAGTCGCCGAGTGGATCCGGCCCCGCCTGCTCACCGCGGCAGCGGCCATCACCGCCGGTGCCTGCGAAGAAGCGGTTCGCCGAACCGCGCTCTATACCTCCGAGCGCCAGCAATTCGGCCGGCCCATCTCAACGAACCAAGGGGTGGCATTGCGCGCCGCCGACGCGCACATCGATTCAATGGTCACCTGGCTGACCACCATCGATGCCGCTTGGCAGCTGGATAACGACGGCGAGGGGAAACTGGCCGCGTTCACCGCCTCCTGGTGTGCCCGCGAGGGCGGATTCCGGGCGGTCCACGCAACCCAGCACCTGCACGGTGGCATGGGGGCGGATCTGGATAACCACATCCACCGCTTCTTCATCTGGGTGCGTGAACTCGACGTGCTCTGGGGCTCAGCCGGACAGGTCGCAGAAGACCTGGCCGACGTCATTCTTCCGCTGGAGGGATCATGGGCATAATCACGGCGGTTGGGTCAACGCAGGTCGCCCGGCGCGGCATCGGCTCGGTCCTGGCCATCCTCGTGTTCGCGGAGGTCATTGCCGCATTTGAAACGTCGATGGCGGTTCAGCTGCTGTACACGCCGGGGGACTTCTTCACCACCGACTTGTCACAGCTGGTATGGGTCATCACCTCGTACTCGCTGGTTGCCGCTCTGGCCACCGGGTTCGTTGGCCGGTTGGGCGACCAGTTTGGTCGACGCAAGGTCCTGGTTGCCATCCTGCTGCTTTCGGCAGTCGGCTCGCTGATCAGCGCCCTCGCCCCGACCTTCGGCGTGCTTGTTGCGGGCCGGGCCTTGCAGGGTGTCTCCGGTGCGGTGTTGCCGCTGGCCATCGGCATGGTCCGTTCCACCTTTCCGGCGGCGAAAATCAGCATGGGCATTGCCGTGGTGAGCACCTCGGCGCTCATTGCCGGCGCCGCGGGCATGCTCGCCGGGGGATTGTTCCTGGACTATTCCACCTGGCACTCCATCTTCTGGACCGCAGCCATCGCGGCGACCCTCGCCGCACTCTTGGTGCACTTCGGTATTGCCCGGGAACCACGTGAATCCCTGGCCGCGGCCGGCCGGATCGACTACGCCGGGGGACTGCTCTTTGGTGCGGCGATCGCTTCGACCCTCTACGGGCTGACACTGAGCAAGACCCATGGCTGGAGCAATGTCCTGGTGCTCACCTACGTGATCGGCGGCCTGGTCGTCTTGGCACTGTGGATCAAGTGGGAGCTGCGCATCGAGGAGCCGATGATCAACGTGAGGATGTTCGGCCAGCGCAAGTTTGCCCTGGGCATGATCGCCACGGCACTGATCGCCGTGGGCCCGATCGGCACCATGAACATCCTGAGCGTGACGATCTACCGCAATCCGAGCTCGGTCATGATGGCCGATGGCAGCGAACTGGGCTTGCCGGTGGGACTGGGACTGAGCGCCACCATGACCGGTGTGCTGGCATTTGTCTCCGCCGCCGCGGCCTTCGCCATCTCGCCACTGATCGGAAAGGTTTCCGCCCGCTACGGCGCGCGCATGGGGCTGATGATTGGTTCGCTCTTGACCATTCTCGGCCTGATCATCGTTTGCCTGGCTCCGGGCCAGATCGCGACGGTGATCACCGGACTGGTGGTCGTGATCTTCGGGACCGGTTTCCTGTACTCCGGAATGCCGACGATCATCGTCGAATGCGTCCTTCCGGAACAGACCAGCACCGCCACCGCCGTCAACGCAGTCACCCGCACCACCTTCCAGGCGGTCGCCGCCTCGGTGGTAGGCCTGATGCTCGCGTTCTCGCCTGTTGTAGCAGGCGAGAACACTTTCGTTTCGTTATCAGGATTCTACTTAGTCGTGGGTGCGCTCATCGCCACATGCGTTCTGACCATTGTCATCGTGTTCTTCATTCCACCGACAAGGGCCAACAACACATCTGAATCCGAATCCAAGGTCACTAACCTCACCCTTAAGGACTGACTATGAATACCCGTATTGAAACGACAAGAAACCAAACTACCAGAGATCTATTGGACCAGCGAGCCGACGACGACCGTCCGGGGCTGCTCTTCGAGGGCCGTATCTGGACCTGGGCGGAGGTGGTCGCCGAATGCAAGATCCGTGCGCATCTGATGCTCTCGATGCACGAGGAGGGAAAGCTCTTCCACGTGGGGGTGATGCTGGAAAACGATCCCGAGTACATCTTCGCCATTGGCGGCGCAGCATACGCCGGAGCCACGGTGGTGGGAATCAACCTGACCCGGCGCGGTGAGGAACTGGCCCGGGACATCGCCTACACCGACTGCGAGATCCTGATCACCAGCAGTGAGCTGACGTCCTACTTCAACGGTGTGGAACCGGGTGTCGGGACGGAAAAAACCCTGCTCATCGAGTCCCCGGAATACGCCGCGGAACTTGAAAAGTACCGCCACGCACCGCGCCCGGAATCAGCTGCCGCCGGGGATCCGAACACGATCCTGCTCTTGCTGTTCACCTCCGGCTCCACCGGGGATCCCAAGGCGGTGATCTGCACCACCGGGCGGCTCTACCGCACCGCGGAGTTCCGCCACATGGGCCTGGGCAGCGACGACGTCAGCTACAACTCGATGCCCCTGTTCCACGGCAACGGCATCTTTGCCTGCTGGGCCAACCCGTTGTACACCGGCGGCACCTTCGCCCTGGCCCGCAAGTTCTCGGCCTCGCGATTCGTCCCGGACTTGATGCGCTACAAGGTCACCTACTTCAACTATGTGGGCCGCTCGCTGTCCTACATCCTGGCCCAGCCGGAGAAGCCCGGGGAAACCCACACCAAGCTCGAGGCATGCTTCGGCACCGAAGCCTCCGACTTCGACATGAGCGAGTTCCACCGCCGGTTCGGCGTTTGGCCCACCGAAAACTACGGTGCCAGCGAGGGCGGATTGAACCTGCGGCGCACCCCGGAAACACCCAAGGGCTCCATGGGGCTGCCGCCGGAAGGCATGGAAGCGGCCGTGGTCAACCCCGACACCATGGAGCAATGCCCACCGGCCATCCTCAGCGATTCCGGGCGCATCCTCAACGCCGAGGAAGCGATCGGTGAATTGGTCAACCTCACCGGTGCCGCACTGTTCGAGGGGTACTACAAGAACCCGGAGGCGGTCGCCGAACGCATCCGCGGCACCGCGTTCCTCACCGGTGACCTCGGCTACCGCGACGAGGCAGGATTCTTCTACTTTGCCGGGCGCACCTCGGATAAGTTGCGGGTCGACAGTGAGAACTTCTCCGCGGCCCCGGTCGAACGCGTGCTCTCGCGCTACCCCGGGGTGACCCTCGCAGCGGTCTACCCCGTTCCCGATGCCCGCACCGGGGACCAAGTGATGGCCACACTGCAGGTCCAGGACCCCGATGGCTTTGATCCGCGCTCCTTCGCGGCGTTCCTGGAGACGCAGCCGGACCTGGGCACCAAGTGGGCTCCCCGGTACCTCAGCGTCGTCACCGACGTGCCGGTGACGGCGACGCAAAAGATCAACAAGCCAAGCCTGCGCAAGGACGCATGGCTGGTGAACGAGACCGTCTACCACCGTCCGGGACGTGACATCGTTTTCGAACCGCTGGATGAGAGAGCCGTCCAGGACCTGGAGGAGCTGTTCGAAGAGAACGGCCGCGCCCACCTCCTGCCCCTGCAACCAGCCAGAACCAACGTCAAGGAGACAGTATGAGCAAGGATCCCACCGCCAGGATCGGCGAAATCATCGCCGCCGGGCGCGAGCGGGTCTCGGTGGCCCGCGATGCGGTGAACCGCCCGATGATCAACCACCTGTGCGATGCCATGGAAGAGAAGAACCCGATCCATCTGGATCCCGAGGCCGCCCGTGCGGCCGGCCACCCCGATGTGGTCTCCCCTCCCTCGGCACTGCAGGTCTGGAACATGATCAACCCCTCGGACCCAACGATCGACAGCGACGTGGACCATGCCTACGCGATCCTCGCAGAATGCGGATACCCGAGTGTCGTCGCGGTGAATTGCGACCAGGAATATGACCGCTACCTTGTGCCGGGAGACGTCCTCACGGCCACCGAAAAGGTGGAAACCTTCGTGGGACCCAAGCAGACCGGCCTGGGGGAGGGCTACTTCATCACCACCTTGACTACCTACACCGACCAGTTGAATGCACGGGTGGGAACCATGCGGTTCCGCACCCTCTGGTACAACCCAGCAAAGGGGAACTGAAAATGACCGAGACCATGACAGAGAACCCGGTTCACACCCGAAACCAGGCGCTGCGCCCGCGTCCGGCAATCAACCTGGATAACGCCTTCTTCTTTGAATCCCTCAACGAACGCGGCGAACTGAGCATCCAGGCATGCGATGACTGCGATCAATTGCGCCACCCCCCGGTGCCGATGTGCCCGGAGTGCAACTCCGTGCACTGGTCGCCGAAGGTCATGGGCGGGCAGGGAATCGTGCACAGCTATGTGGTGCTCTACCACCCCATCGTTCCGCCCTTCGAGCCCGGCTACATGGTCGCGGTCATCGAACTGGACGAGGGGCCGCGCGTGGTCATGAACCTGGAAGGCATCGCCCGCGAAGAGGTCCACATCGATATGCCGGTCTCCATCACCGCCGAACGCATGGACGCGGACCTGGTGCTGCCGGTGGCGCGCCCCCAAGGAAGGCATGAACATGCACGAGGCAACCCAGACCCTGGCCCGACCGAGCGATATTTTCGTGGGGCAGCAGCTGCCGGAACTGAAGATTCCGATCACCGCCAGCCTGATCGTCACCGGGGCGATCGCCACCCGTGACTTCCAGAAGGTGCACCACGACAAGGACGTGGCACTCGCCGCCGGCACCAAGAATGTCTTCATGAACATCCTGACCACCAACGCACTGGTCAACCGCTACGTGGGGCAGTGGGCCGGACCCACCGCCCGGGTTGGCCGCATCAACATCCGCTTGGGCGCCACCAACTTCCCGGGTGACGAGATGCTCTTCACCGGCTCGGTGGAGTCGGTCCAGGGCCAGGACGTCACCGTCAAAGTGATCGGCACCAATTCCCTGGGCCCGCACGTCACCGGCACCGTAGATCTTTGCATCCCATCCCGAGAGGACACTCCATGAGCAACCTGCTGAACAAGGCAGTCATCGTCGGCATTGGCGCCACCGAGTTCTCCAAGAACTCCGGGCGCTCCGAACTGCAGCTGGCCCAGGAGGCCTCGCTGGCCGCCTGCCGCGATGCCGGGGTGAACCCGCATGACGTGGACGGCATGGTGACCTACTCGATGGACACCAACCCCGCCATCGAGGTCGCCCGCGGCCTGGGCTGCAAGGAGCTGAACTTCTTCAGCCACGTCGACTACGGCGGAGGCGCCGCCGCCGGCACCATCCTGCACGCGGCGATGGCGGTGGCCACCGGCGTGGCCAAGACCGTGGTCTGTTACCGGGCCTTCAACGAACGCTCCGGGGCGCGCTTCGGTGCGGCCATGAACACCGACGGCATGGCGCCGGACGCCCGGGCGGCCGCCTATGCCTGGACCCTTCCCCACGGACTGATGACCCCGGCCTCCTGGGTGGGCATGTTCGCCCAGCGCTACATGCACCTGACCGGTGCCACATCCGAGGACTTCGGCCGCATCGCCGTCGCGGACCGCAAGCACGCAGCCACCAACCCGAAGGCCTGGTTCTACAACAAGCCGATCACCCTGGAGGACCACCAGGCCTCGCGCTGGATCGCAGATCCGTTGCACCTGCTGGACTGCTGCCAGGAATCCGACGGTGGCCAGGCCTTCGTCATCACCACCCCGGAGCGGGCCAAGGACCTGCCGGGGCAGGCGGTGGGCATCAAGGCCGCCGCGCAGGGCGCCGCCTATGACCAGCACACCATGGTCAGCTACTACCGCAAGGACGGGGACCGGGCCCTGCCGGAAATGGGCAACGTGGCCCGCCAGCTGTGGAACGACACCGGGCTGGCACCAGAGGACATCGACACCGCGGTGCTCTATGACCACTTCACCCCGTTCGTGCTGGCCCAGCTGGAGGAGTTCGGCTTCTGCGCCCCCGGAGAGGCCAAGGACTTCATCAAGGACGGGGCCATTGAGCTCGGCGGGCGCCTGCCCATCAACCCCAATGGCGGACAACTCGGCGAGGCCTACATCCACGGCATGAACGGCATCGCCGAGGGTGTGCGCCAGATCCGCGGCACCGCCGTCAACCAGGTGCCCAACGCCAACAACGTGCTGGTCACCGCCGGCACCGGCGTCCCCACCAGCGCACTGATCCTGGGCAATGCCTAGGGCGGCGGCATGGCCGCAGACATCGACGGGCCAGTCGGACCAGTCAGCGAATCGCCAAAGCCTGTTGGAGGCTGCCGATCACGCCCGGTCGCTGCTCGATGCGATGGTCAGGCTCGATGAGGACACCCCCGTGGCGCCGGAACTGGCCCAGCGCCTGGAATCGGTGCTGGAACTGCTCGCGGACCATGTCCAGCCGGTCGAGGCGATGGTCGGCGGGCGTACGGCGGATCGACGCGGGCCACGGAAGGAAAGCTACCGGGACCGTTCACCGATTTCCGGGGTGCTGAACCCCATCGCGCCACCGGTGGCACTGCGGGTGATGGAGGACCACACGGCCAACACCACCACGACGCTCGGGCTGGCTTACCAAGGCCCTCCGGGGCGTGTGCACGGCGGGTTCGTCGCGTCGCTGCTGGATCACATCATGGGATACGCGGCCGGAACCGTTGGCACCTGGATCTTCACGCGCTCCCTGACAGTGGACTACGACCATGCCGTACCCCTCTTTGAGGAGCTGGACATCTCGGCCCGGGTCGACCACGTCGATGGGCGCAAGATCTGGGTGGTCGGGGAGATCCGTGCCGGGGGATCCGTGGTGGCACGGGCCCGGGGTTTGTGGCTTCCTCCCAGGGTAATCCCGGAGGGCAACGAGGACTAGCCAGTCCCCGGAGCGGCCACTGGCAACACGGATCGCACGGTGCAACGCCGCCCGGTAAAGGTTTCCTGGCCACGGCGAATCGATCGCCCCTAAGCAAGTTCAACAAGAAAAGAAGGAGCCAGTCGTGAAGATTGCAGTGCTGATCAAGCAGGTGCCGGACACCTATACGGAACGCCACCTCAGGGCCAATGGATGGGCCGACAGGGATGCGAGCGAGCGGGTGACCGACGAAATCACCGAGCGTGCCCTGGAAGTGGCCTTGAAGCAGAAGGATGCGGACAAGGGTGTTGAAATCACGGTGGTCACCATGGGCCCCGGCACCGCCACCGAAGCGTTGCGCAAGGCCTTGTCGATGGGCGCGGACAAGGCCATCCACGTGCAAGACGATTCCCTGGCCGGATCCGATGCGCTGATGACCGCCCGGGCCTTGGCCGCCTCCCTGGCCGATGCCGGTCCCGACCTGGTCATCGCCGGCAATGAATCCACCGACGGTCGCGGCGGCGTGGTTCCCGCGATGGTCGCCGAAGCACTCAATCTGCCGTTTTTGGGCCCGTTGGATTCGGTCGACGTCGCCGGCGGCAGTGTGCGCGGTGAGCGTTCGGATGCCGATGGAACCACCGTGCTGCGGGCGGCCACCCCTGCGGTGATCTCGGTGTCAGAGGCCGTCGGTGAGGCACGCTTCCCGAAGTTCAAGGGCATCCTGGGCGCCAAGCGCAAGCCGCTCGCGGTGCATGGTGCCAAGGACCTGGGATTCGCCGGCGCCGACCACGCCGTGGGCAACCTCGTGCTCAGCGCCTCCCGGCGCCCCGCCCGCACCGCGGGAACCAAAATCGTTGATGACGGGCAGGCCGCCGGAGCGCTGGCTGCCTACCTCGTTGCCGAGAAACTGATCTAAGGAAGGCCTGACATGACCAACATCCTGGTACACATCGAACTGACCGAGAACGGTGCGCCGCGCTCAACGAGCGCCCACCTCTTGGCGATGGCGGCACCCCTGGGCACTCCCGTGGCAGTGGCGGCATCTAAATCCGGCAACAGCGAGGCACTGGTCTCCCGGCTGTCCGCCCTGGGCGCCGCCGAGGTTTTCATCGCCGAGAGCCCCGAAGCCGGCACGCATGTGGCTGCGTGTGCGGTGGCGGCGCTTGCCTCGGCCATGGCGCACTACACACCGGGAGCCGTGCTCGCCTCCAACAGCGCGGTCTGCCGGGAAGTGATTGGCCGGCTTGCCATGCGCACCGACAGCCCGGTGATCCTCGAGGCGCTGCAGATTGAACAGCGTGCGGGCCAGCTCGTGGCCTCCCACTCGGTCTTCGGGGGAGACTACGTCACCGAGTCCTCCATCGGGTCAGGGGTCCCCTTGGTCACCGTTGGATCCACCGGCGCCCACCCGTTGGATCCGGTGCTTGATGCGGTCTCCCACGTCGTGTCGCTGGAGGTTTCCACCGCGGCCTCCGCCGTTGTTGAATCGAGCAGCCCGCGGGTTGCCAACTCTGCGCGGCCGGAACTGCGCGGCGCCAAGATTGTTGTCTCAGGTGGCCGCGGTGTGGCTTCGAAGGACAATTTCGTGCTGGTCGAGGAACTGGCCGACGCCCTGGGAGCGGGGCTGGGTGCCTCCCGCGCCGCAGTGGATTCGGGTTACGTGGAGCAGAACCACCAGGTGGGTCAGACCGGTGTCAGCGTCTCGCCCGATCTTTATATCGCGGTCGGCATTTCGGGCGCGATACAGCACTTGGCCGGTATGCAGACCGCCAAGCGCATTGTGGCAATCAACAAGGACGCAGATGCCCCGATTTTCGACGTCGCGGACTTCGGCATCGTCGGTGACCTGTTCGCCATCGTGCCGGCACTCAAGGAAGCCATCGCGGAACGCAACAGCGTCACCGCAGGCGTATAAGAAAGGAAAATGAGATGTCAGTGCCGACCAAGTCGAAACAGGGAACCGCGCCCACCGCCTCGAAGTGGACCCGTCTGGCCCTCTGGATCGCCGTGATCGTGGTGGCCATGGCCGTGATGGTGTTTTTGGCCAAATGGGCCAGGGGCATGGAACCGGTGCAACAGTTCCTGGCGACATATCCGGGCCACAGCGAACTACCCGAAGGCGCACCGGTGGGATTGCCCGCATGGCTTGGTTGGCAGCATTTCCTGAACGCGTTCTTTATCGTCCTGATCATCCGCTCGGGCTGGCAGGTCCGGACCACTGCGCGCCCACAGGCCTACTGGACCCGGAAGAACTCCGGGCTGATCAAGACCAAGTCCAAGCCCACCAAGATCAGTCTGGAGCTCTGGTTCCACCTGAGTCTGGATGCGCTGTGGATGCTCAATGGGTTGATCTTCATGGCGTTGCTCTTCATCAGTGGAGGGTGGATGCGCATTGTTCCCACGAGCTGGGAGATCTTTCCCAATGCGCTCAGCACGGCGTTGCAATATGCCTCACTCAACTGGCCCACCGAGAACGGCTGGATCAACTACAACGCGCTGCAAGTCCTCTCGTACTTCGCCATCGTGTTCATTGCTGCGCCGCTGGCGATCATCACCGGTGTGAGGATGAGCCCGATCTGGCCCAAGGGCAACGCGATGTTGGACAAGGCCTATCCCATGGAGCTTGCCCGGAAGCTGCATTTCCCGGTGATGATCTTCTTCGTGGCATTCGTGATCATGCACGTGGCCATGGTGCTTAGCACCGGGGTGCTGCGGAACATGAACCACATGTTCGCTGCGCGCGATGATGCGGGATGGCTCGGTTTCGGAATCTTCGCGTTGGCCGTGGCGGTCACGGTGATCATCTGGTTCTTGGCCAAACCGATTTTCCTGCGTCCTATTGCCAGCCTGATGGGTAAGGTGTCCAAATAGGGAAAAGTTCTCGCTGGGGCCGGTCCGGGGGGAGGCCTCGGATGAATGCCTGTTTCCCCTGGGCCGGTCCCTTTTGGAGTGAACGCTCCCTCCGCGACCAGACATGCCAAGCCGGCAGCAAGTTGTTTGCACGACTTCGCCGAATTGGCTAGTCGGTGGCTTGCAAGAAGATGATCATGGTCCTGTTGCTTGCCGCACGGCAACAATCCCTTATGAGCCGCAACTTCTTTCGTGTCTCACCGGGATTGCTTCTCCGGAGACCGTGGAATTCCGGGCGGGCGGCTGGAGGGCGTTGGGCAGCGATATACAGCTTTCTCCACACGACTCGAGCAGACCCATTCGATGAACGAAATCGCCTAACCATTGAGGTAACCTATTACTTCACACCTAGTCGGGGACGCTTTGGGGCGGTGCTGACGCATATCGACAACACGGTATCCAACAGGGGGTGAATCATCCCTACGTCTGAAATGATCACCGTGCCCAAAATGAAGTTCCTCCATATGACGCTGGCGGTTGCCCTCCTGCTTTCGCCCCTGGGTGTCTCAGCCGCCACAGCTGCGCCCGTCCAGGTGCCTGCCGCCGCATCCACCGACCCCGAGCAACCGGACGCAGCAACCTACGCCGTTGCCGAAAAGTCTTCCGCCGTCACCTATATGGCCTCGAGTGCGCTGCCTTTGGCCGCTCAGTGGGTGCTGCCGCTGGAAGCCAATACCTACCGGGCGACTTCATCCAAGGGACCGCGCTGCATTCCCGTCCGTGGGGGATCAACCGAGCACCTGGGGCAGGATCTGGGTACGGACAACGGTGCGCCGATCTTTGCCGCGGCAGCCGGCAAGGTGATCAAGACCCGACAGGGCACCAACGATGCATCGGGCTACATCCTGATCCAGCACAATGTCGACGGTGTGACTTACACCGGTGCGTACTACCACATGTGGAGTGCCACCACCCATGTGAAGGTGGGCTCCATGGTGAAGCCCGGACAACAGATCGCCAGGGTCGGGAACAGCGGTCCCTCCACCGCACCGCACCTGCACTTTGAGCTGTGGCGCGGCGGCTGGTACCAGGGAACGGCCGTGGACCCGGTGGCGTTTGTGCTGGCGCGCGGTGTCGACCTGTATGCCAATGCCACCACCGTGTATCCCGATGTGCGTCCACCGAGTTGCACCTACTGGTTGGCCGAAGGCACCGCCTTGCGTACCCGGGCCGCCGAAACCGGGCCGGTGCTCAAGCAATTGGGCAAGGGCACCAAGGTGGTTGCTCCGTTGGCCGCCGGAACCAACAAACACCTGAAGGTGACCGTCGATGGCGCGACCGGATGGATCAAGCAATCGGTTGTCACCCCGAACGTCGTTTCGGCACCGCCGCCGGTGATTATCAAGAACGTGGATGGGTACAAGAACACCAAGTACAAGACGACGGCGGCGCTGAACATGCGATCGTCGGCTCGTGACGGTGCCGTGATCCGAACACTGGCCAAGGGCACGGCCGTGACGGCAACAGGGCTGACCGCGCTGGGTGAAGAATGGCTGCAGGTCAAAGCCAGCGGCACCACCGGGTGGGTGTCCAAGTCCTACCTGTCCAAGTTCGCCGCGCCCAAGCCGCCGAGTGACGTCAAACCGCAAGGAAACACCAAGCCGCAGACCGCACCGAAGCCGGCCCCACAGACCGCGCCAAAGCCAAAGCCTGCTCCCACGGCAAAGCCAAAGCCACCAACGAAGCCGAAACCGGCTCCCACTGCAAAGCCAAAGCCAAAACCTAAGGCAGCCGTGGTCAAGTACACGGTGAAGGCCAACCTGCATCTTCGTGCAAGCGCCAAGACGGGTAAGGTGCTGGCAACCATGAAGAAGGGCAGCACCGTCACAGCAACCGGCAAGAGCGCGCTCGCCGGGAAATGGTTGCAGGTGAAGTCGGGGCCCAAGACAGGCTGGGCATCCATCCAGTACCTGTCCAAGCAGAAGCCCACGGGTACCCCGGTGAAACCCAAGCCGAAGAAGGCGGTCAAGAAGGCCGCTACACGCAAGACCACCAGCGCACTGAACATGCGCGCCGGGGCCGGGACCAAGCACAATGTCGTCATGGTCCTCAAGGCCAAGACCACCGTTCATCCCACGGGCAAGAAGTCGGGAAAGTGGATTCAGGTGAGGGCCGGCAAGAAGACCGGATGGGTCTCGAGTTCCTACGTGAAGTAGACAGAAGGAAGATTCTGTTTATGTCCCTTAGGGCAAGCAACTCTCCAAGGACACGGACCAAGCGAACGGCGATGGACAGGAGAATCCGCAGTTAGTTACTGCAGGGTTGGTTGTCTCATGCGCGTTTGTGAGCTGCACGGGGTTTGCTGGAAAGGCTCCGGGAACATCGGCAATCCGCTGTCCAGCACCTCGTAGCTGCGCTCGGGCGGATTGCGGCCGGTCGGATCGCTGAAGAATTTCAATGCAAACGAGATCGTCAAGCACTGGGAGCCAGAAAGCCTTGTCCACAGCGGCGGGCGGAGATAACATACAACCTAATGGTTGTAGAAGAGGTTTCAGAAGAAGACGTGAACCGCATCTTCCGCGCCCTGGCCAACACCACCCGACGGGACATCGTTCGTCGGACGTTGCATGCCGAGGTATCAGTTTCCCAACTCGCGGGCGCATATGAGATGTCCTTCGCGGCCGTGCAGAAGCACGTCGCGGTATTGGAGGAGGCGAGGCTCGTAACCAAGGAACCGCACGGCCGCGAGCGGATGGTCCGGGGTGATCCCGCGCGCATCCGTCAGGCCCAGCACCTGCTCGAGGCGTTCGAACAGATCTGGCGCTCGAGGATCGAACGACTCGATGCCTTCCTGGCCGAGGACGATAGCCCATCCACACTGAAAGGCTGATCATGCCTGTCATTTCCGCCGAGAAAGATCTCGACCAACTCACCATCACCATCGTCGCCGAGTTTTCGGTGCCGCTGCGCCGTCTCTGGGATGCATACACCGATCCACGGCAGATCGAGCGTTTCTGGGGTCCGCCAACCTACCCTGCAACTTTTCTGCGCCACGATGCCGCCACCGGCGGCCGTAGCGTCTACAAGATGACAGGTCCCGGGGGCGAGGAGCATTTCGGCTGCTGGCAGTGGCTCTCGGTCCAGGCACCGGAGTCCTTCGAGGTGTCCGACTCGTTCGCCAACGCCCAGGGGGAGCCGGACGCCAACCTGCCCACCACGCGCATGGCCTTCGCCTTCGAATCTGTCGAGGGTGGATCGCGACTGGTCACCACATCGTCCTTTGACTCCCTTGAACAACTCGAGCAATTGCTCGGCATGGGGATGCTTGAGGGCGCTCGCGAGGCGATGTCCCAGATCGACACCGTCCTGGCCGACCTTGCGGATTTCGCGGCCGGTCGCATCACCGAAGCGCAGATCTTAAGCGACACGCAGGTGCGCGTCGCACGTGTCATCCGTGGTTCGCTGGAGCAGGTGTGGAACGCGCACCACGACGCAGGCCTCATGAAGAAATGGCTACTCGGGCCGGAGGGATGGATCATGCCGGTGTGCGAGATCGCGTCAAGCATTGGCGAGGCCTACCGCTACGAGTGGGAAAACGAAGCCGGCGGTGATCGCTTTGGATTCACCGGGGAACTGCTGGAATCCCAGCCGCCATGCCGCTCTGTCACCACTGAAGCGATGATCGGCATGGATTTCCCGGCGACGCTGAACGAACTCACCTTGACCCCGGTTCAGGACGGCACGCTCCTGTCCTTGGTCATCACCTACGCGAATGCAGAGCAACGCGATGCGGTGCTCGCCACCGGCATGACCGAGGGCATGGAGACCAGCTATGCCAGGCTCGAGGCAATCCTGGAGTCGGCCCCCGCGTGAGCCACACCCCAACTCGTTGGTTTCCTTTCCGGCGCCGGTCACCGGGCGGGATCCGTGTCCAAACGTTGACCCACCTTCCCTCACGGGCCACCGCCCCAAGCTGACGGAAGGTGGGGCAACAACGATCAGGCAGTTCCTCGAGACGGGTCACGTCCCGTGACCACGCCAAACCGGTCTTTCGCGCAGCCGTTTAAGGAGCGAGAACCGTTGCTTCCACTGCACCGGTGGCCAACGAACTTGGCCAAATCATTTCAAGCCGATACTCACGCAGCACGGTACCGCAGAGCGATTGCACCCGACCGAAATTCATGGCGATCCACGAGCTCGAGCTGAATACGTTCACGCAGGCCGGCAAGCAACGTCGGGCCATGTCCGGCAATAACCGGCTGCACGAGGAACTCGTACTCGTCAATGAGTCTGAGGTCTGCCAATGCCACGGGCAGGGTCACACCACCAACCCACAGCCCGTTGCCGGTTCCCTGCTTGAGCCGGCGAACCGCTTGCTCCAGGTCGCCTCGCAACAGCTGGGCATTCCAGTCGACCCCGCCCAGCGTGCTGGACACGACATACTTCTGCGACTGGTCGATGGCCTCGGCAAAAGGGATCTCCCACCCCTCCATCCAGTCGGGCCACGTACCCGTGGCGGGTTTCCGCCACGCCGATTCCATCATCTGGTAGGTCACACGGCCAAAGAGCAAGGCATCGGCTCGCTCCATCTCTGCGGTCCAATACCGCATCGATTCCTCGTCCGGTCCAAGCCCTGCCTCGTGGTGGCAGCAACCATCAAGCGTGAGGTTGATCGAGTATCTAAGCGGTCTCATCTCATTGTTCTTCCTTGATATGCAATGCCTATTCATCGAACCGACGGTCAGCCGTGTGATGGCTTCGCTGCAACCGCTGGTGCTCCGAGGATATGCAACCTGGTTGTCGAGCGGAAGTGTCAGCAATTGAATACGCCGGATGCCACTACCGTCCGTGTGTGATACAGCCAGGCGGCCGGCAGCTATGTCCTTCGCTGACAAACGTTGTCCAGACGTGTGGGCAGTAGTTGTCCGCAACGATCACCCGACTACGTCTGTGCAGGGCACGATTCGCCCTCTCCAGAAACGCGTCCAAGAGACGAATCGTGAACCGGGTATTGGAAATTCCGGTGGTATGGTCCTGATAGGTCACCGGTGCAGCTTTGAAAGGGAACGCCCATGATGGATGAGAACTTGGTCAGCCCACCCGCGGGGATCGACGCGACCAACTGGAAACTCCCGGAAAACATGCACTGGTCCTTCCAGCACATGGCGGACTTCCTGCCCACTGCAGTCATTGCTCGTGGCTCTGGTCCGGTCAGCGAACTACCGGCAGCGCACCGCGACCTGGATTCGGTCATTTTAGCCCCGCTGGTCCCGGGGGAAGTACCTGTGACCGTCGGTGCGGTGATGGCCACGACCCATACCGACGGATGGATGGTGCTGCACCACGGCCAAGTACTCACGGAGCAGTACTTTGGGCAGATGGCGCAGGGCACCCAACACCTGTTGATGTCGGTGAGCAAGTCGCTGATCGGGGCCGTGGCCGGCGCATTGTGTGACTCCGGGGTGCTGGATCCCAAGGCGGAAGTCACCGACTACCTTCCTGAACTGGCCGAGAGCGGCTACGCCGGGGCGCTGGTGCGCCACCTGCTGGACATGCGATCGGGCATCGATTTCTCGGAGAACTACCTGGACCCGCTCAGCGGGATCAGGATGCTTGAACAGGCCCTGGGCTGGGCTCCGACCAAGGCGCCCGGCCCCACCGGCCTGTACCCGTTCCTCTCGACGCTGCCGCGCAAGACGGCCCACGGCGGGGTGTTTGAGTACCGCTCGTGCGAGACGGACATGCTCGGTTGGGTCTGTGAGGCCGCGTCAGGCACCGCCATGCCCGAGCTGATGTCCCAGTACCTGTGGAGCAAGCTCGGCGCGGAATCCGATGCCCTGATCGGAACCGACCAGTACGGCACCGGAACCTTTGACGGGGGGATCAACGCGACCCTGCGCGACATGGCCCGATTCGGTTCGCTCTTCCTGAACGACGGTCTCTCGGTGGACGGGGAGCGCGTGCTCTCCAG
>JAUNVO010000340.1 GCA_030540695.1 Micrococcaceae bacterium
CGGCGGCGTTCCAGCGCATGTAGGCGCGGTAGCGGCGTTCGACCTGCTCGTCGCCCGGGAATTCCGGCTCCTGGTCCACCGGGATCGTGTTCACGTAGTCGGTGGTGGTGACCATGGGAACGCCCACGCTCTTGGCGCCTGCGCGCTGGAGCAATGAACGAACAATGTACTGGGCACGTTCGGTGCCCTGCGACTCGACAAGACCATCGAAGGACTCAATCCATTCGGCGGTCTCCTCCGGATCCCGATCAGGCAACTGGCTCGTCAAGCCGCTACGGATGTGAGAAATGTGTTCCTCTACAGCCACGTCCATCTTCTCCTCGATATGGGGTACAGCGGGGGCTGCGGGTGGAGCCGTCAAAGCGTGTTCAACCCGCAGTGGCGTTGCTAACGCCAAAGTTGTGGTCCGTTCCCCCAGGGTGGTTGGTCGCGGACCGCCAATTACACTCTAATGCGCATCCCGCGCCAAAACGTATCCGGGTCAAGCGGGCGCGAGGTTTGTACCGCGCCATGAAATGTGCCCAGAGCCGAATACCGGGCCAAGTCACCACTATTTCGGCGTGTTGAAGCCTTTGCGCTTGATGGGAGCGCCAAAAAGGTGTTTGGTTGTACCCAGACGCTTTACAGCAGCAGGAGGAGTGACGTGAGCGACGCCGCACCGGCAAAGCACGAAGCCGCACTAAAAATGGGCTTCAAAGACGGGGACCTGATTCAGGAACTCGGGTACGACGACGATGTGGACTTTGATCTGCGCGATTCCCTTGAGGACGCAGTGGGTTCCGAACTACTGACAGAGGAAGACCACGAGGTAGTGGACGGAATCATCTACTGGTGGCGTGACGACGACGGGGACTTGATTGATGCCCTGGTCGACTCGCTGGTTAGCCTGGACGAGAAGGGGGTGGTGTGGTTGTTGACCCCGAAGTCGGGGCGTGATGGCTACGTATCGCCCGCTTCGATCCAAGCCGATGCACCAACCGCGGGCCTCCACGTGACAAACAGCGAGGGTGTTTCCGAAGACTGGTCGGCCACTTGCCTCATGGCGCGGCGCAAGCACTAGCACCGTGGATTCAACGCAACGGGTGGTGGGGAAGCCTTCCCCGCCGCCAAGGGCCGGAGAACCGGCCCCGGGCTTTGCCCTCAGCAACCAGTTTGGCGAACTCATCGAGTCCGGCTCACTGGGGGAGCAAGCTTATTTTCTGGTTTTCTACCCGTTCGCGTTTTCCGCTGTCTGCGGTTCCGAACTCGAGGAGCTGGAACGTGTTCGCGGGGAATTCGCGTCCCGGCACATCCGCATCATGGGTGTTTCGGTGGACCACAAATATGCACTGCGCACGTATGCGGACCAAGCCCGTTTCGGGTTTGATCTGCTGGCCGATTTCTGGCCGCACGGTGCCGTAGCAAGCAGCTACGGCGCATTCAACACCGAGTCCGGCGCGGCAACGCGGCACACGTTCCTCATTTCCGGGGGACGGGTGGTGGATTCCTTTAGTTCACCCATCCATCAAGCGCGCGCCATCGCGCGCTACAGAGAGGCGATGGACCTACTCACCTAAGAGTCATCGAAGAACTTCTGCGTCTATTCGATGGCACGGGCAGGTACACCGCCATAGCCATATTCTTGTCACGAAGACTTCCCGTGGAATGAAACCCAAGGGGATCCAGTAGTGTCAGGGGCCTTTAGCTCAGCTGGTAGAGCGTCACGTTTACACCGTGAATGTCATCGGTTCGATCCCGGTAGGGCCCACCAGAACAACCCGACCTCAGCCGATCAGGGGCACCAGCGTGACCCCAAGGACGATGCCCAGCGCAAGGGCCACGAGAACGACGAGCCCGGGGCTTGAGCCCAAGAAATGTCTCTCGAGCCGCCGCCAGCCGGTGGCGATGAGGGCACCGAACAGACTTACGGCGCTCATGGCCCAAGCGGTATCCAGCACGATGTCACCGCGCCCCGCATCCAGCCATCCAACCGCAGCGGTCCCTGCCGTGATGAGTCCGCAGACGGCAACCACCCAGTAAACGGCCTTGCCCGTCTCGGTCCGTGGCCGTGCAAGGACCCGACGCCACGTGAGAATCATGACGATCTGCGGTGCACACACCAGCGCGGTAGTGACGAAAAGCGCGACGACGCCGCCGAAGAGCCCAACGGGATTGGCATCGGACGTGAAGCCGATTATCCCCTCTGGGCCATAGATCAGCCCCCAGCCCGCCCATCGGCCGAGAAGGTCGTTGAACACGTTGCGGATGGGCCACCAAAAAAGCATGCTCAGGACGACACCGATCGCAACGGCGAGCCGTTGCATGTATTGCTCCGCAAGTCCGTACATCCAGTAAAGCCTGTCACAGATCATGCAAAA
>JAUNVO010000341.1 GCA_030540695.1 Micrococcaceae bacterium
CGCGTGAGCTAAGTTAGCAGGTTTGCCGGGGTACCGGTAGTGACCTTCCGCAGTTGCTCGGCCGCGTCCTGATGCGTACGCAGCCGATAGGATTCCCCCTCGAGGTTCAGCACCACGGATCGGTGCAGCAACCGGTCCAGCATGGCCGCGGCAACGGTCGTGTCCCCGAGGATTTCTCCCCAGGCACCCACCGGCCTGTTGGTCGTGATCACGATGCTGGTTTTCAGGTAGCGCTGGTTGATTACTTGGAACAGTGCCGAGGCCGCCTCGCCTGGCAGCGCGAGGTATCCAAGTTCATCAATGATCAGCAGCGTCGGCCCCGAGTAGTAGCGCATGGTCGATGACCAACGTCCCTCGATGGCCGCCTTGTGGCAGCGGGCGGCCAGCTCTGCTGCCGAGGTGAAATAGACGCGGTAGCCGGCTTCGGCCGCGGCCCGTCCAAGGCCGGCGGCGAGGTGGGTCTTGCCGACCCCGGGCGGACCAATGAGCAAGATATTGGTGGCAGTGTCGATCCACCGGCAAGTGCCCAGTTCGTTGAGCAGAGACCGGTCGATGCCCTTTGCATGGTCGAGGTTGAAGTTCTCTAACCTCGATTCCACTGGCAGGTTGGCAAAGCGCAGGCGACCGGCCAGCTTCCGTGCCTCGGCTTGGTCGACCTCCACGGCCATGATCCTCGCCAGCGTTTCGGTGGTGGACCACCCAGCGGCCGTTGCCTCATCCAACAACCCTGGGAGGGCTTCTGCGGCGACGGTGAGCTTGAGCGTCGAGAGGTGGGATCGGAGTTGTTGATAGATGCTTGCCTGAGTGGGCGTGCTCGCGGTGTTCATGCCAGGTGGGTCCTTTCCAGTGCTGCACGTTCATAAACGGCCAACGGATTCGTTGCGGGTGCCGGAGTGGTTTCCGGTGTTGCCCGCAGGATCGCTGCTGCGGCCAAGGCATCGGCTCCGGGTGGGATCCGTTCCTTGCGGCCGTGTGGTTTGAGGGTGTTGGCCCCGGCCATCGCTGCCTGGTTCAACGCGATCACGTGCCCGCCATCGCGGATGGTGGCGCCCAACCCGTTGGCTGCACGTTGGTGCCGGGCCATGACCGTGCCATCCGCGGAGGCGATGTTCAGGTGCGTGGTTCCCAGCCGGTGCATCACGGTGAGCTTCGCGGCAGCGAGTTCCGGTGGCACTGAGTAATAGTTCCCGCGCCAGGCGATCAGGGCTTGGCGGGTGGCGGTGCGTTCCTCGGTGAGGATCACCGGGTACGGGGCCGCCAACGGCCCCAGGTTTTCGTTGCCGGCCATCGCCGCGCAGGTGGTTTTCCCCTCCGGGGTCCGCCGATCCCGGGCATCTTGGCTGGCCGCGAAGCTGGCGATCGAGGCCTGGGCCTGTTCGAAGGTGGTTTCGTGAGGCACGATCCGCCACCAGCGTTGGGCCGCGGTGTGGTTGTTCTTCTCCACCACGCCCTTACGGTGCCCGGAGCGTGGTGGGCAAACGGCAACCTGCGCCCCGTAGTGTTTGGCGAATGCCGCGAACTCCTTGTTCACGTCGCCGCTGGAATTGTCATAGACGGTGGCCATCCGGTCAAAACGCCACCCCCGACTCACCCCGCCGAGCATCCCCAGCACCGCGATCATCGCCTCGAACAGGTGCGGTTGGCCCATGCTCGGTGCCAGCACGGCCCGCCATTTACCCGAATGCGGCAACGAACCCACCAGCAGCATGGCCTTCTTTGCTCCCCAGGCTTCGGGCGGGTTGGGCAACTCCAGCCAGTCCCATTGGGTTTCGGCTCCGGGAGGGTGTTCGATGATGGCGTTGGGCCGTGCCAGGACGCTCTTGCACGCTTGGCAGACCGGGCGCAGGTTCCGTGCCCGGATGTTGCGGGTCAAGGACTGGTACGAAAGCCCGAACCCCAGCCCGAGCAGTTCATCCATCAGGGTTTGCGCCCACAGATGCGGATCCTCGATCAGGCGGGCCTTCACGTAGTCCTCGAAAGCATCAAACGGGTCGGCGGCTCGTTGGCGTTGGCCCACGGTCCGTTCACCGGTCAAATACGCCCTGATGGTTTTGCGGTCACGTCCGGTGCGTCGGGCGATCTCACTGATGGTCATTCCATTTCTTTTCAACGCGTGGATGTCCACGTCTTCCCTCCGTGTCAACATGGAAGAGCGGGCCTTTCTCGAGAACTGGTGTGTGGTCAGAGACCATCAGTTTCGGGGAGGGCCCGCCCTCATGGGCGGTTCAACACGGGTGGGGAATTTCGATGAGCAAAAGTGGGGAATTTCAATGAGCGCGATCATCAGCCACCCTGATTCGTTAACGAGGTGTGGCCCCCACACCAGTGGAGGCCACACAACCCCC
>JAUNVO010000044.1 GCA_030540695.1 Micrococcaceae bacterium
CTTCAGGGTCTTCAACCCCGAACTGCAGGCCAAGAAGTTTGATCCGCGCGGAACCTACGTTTCCCGCTTTGCACCGCTTCCCTCGCCGGATCCCGTGGTGGACTTGAAGGTCTCACGTGCCGCGGCATTGGAGTCCTATGCGCAGATGAAGGAACGCCCCTAGCAATGCTTGCTCACTTGTCGCCCTGACCGGTGAACGATGGGTCCTAGGGCTGCGCGGCAAAGCCAACGGGCAATGCCTCGACCGCCCAGACGCCTCCGTCTTTCGCGGTGGAAACCGTCAACAACAGTGAACCAAAGCCAGAACCCGGGTTCTGCCATTGAAGACTTTGGCTAAAGGGCTCCAGGTTCTGCCCGGCCCCGCCGATGACTTGCCCCTGTCCCAATGGCGCGCTGATTCCGTGAGCACGGATCTGCACCTCAACGAGCCCCTCAAAGGCTCGAGCGGTACCCGATAACGCCACCGGCGAAGAAATACCCTCCCGTGCTTCGGGGCTTTCCAAGTCAATCTCACTGGTGGTGGCCGCGATGATGTACCACTGGTCACCGGTGAACTGTCTCAGCAGAACGGTTGTCACCGGGCCGTCAGCAACGGCGCGTACTTCCAGTTCACCTGATCGCGAGTCTCCTTGCATGAACTCCCCGTAGATCGGATCGGTGAAGCCGGCGAACTCCTCGGCGAAACCAGCCGCAGCATCTTCGGGGTTCTCGTACCGCAGTGTCCCTGCCGGATCCGGCCAGATCACACCAGCGGCTTCATCCGCTGGCAGCGTAGCCGGGGCACTACTGGGCATTGGTGAGGTGCTCTCGGTAGCAGCCGGACTCGACGAGGTTGTCGACGGCTCCGGGATGCTGGGGGGTGCGCTGGTTGCCGGCGCAGTCGTTTGGCCGCCATCGCCCGTGTCGCCGGAGCCCTGCATCAGCAGGATTCCGACCCATACCAACGCCGCCACGAGTGCTGCGGCAAGCAATACGATAATGAAGTTCCGACTACGGACGGACGGTGCTGGGCTATGGGTCATACGCGCACCGTAGCAGCGCACACTGCGCAAACACAGGCTCGGATAGGGCACGTTCTAGTAACATCCAGCAAGCCAGCGCCATCTCGACGCGGAAAGTGGCCACGTTCGGGAGCTCGCTCCCGAACGTGGCCCTAGGGCCAAGGCATCCGGCGATACCGAAATAGCTGGGGCTCAATACGTGCTCAGGCAAACCCAAAGGGCTCTGTGCTTTCCGGTCTATGTATTCGATTGCGCATCATTTCGGTGGCCAGGGTTCCGCTCCCGTCCTTCGGACCGCGTTTTGGCCTTTATTTGCAGAGGCCCGGCCCCCTCCGGGCCTCAACAGGGGGTCCTCCAGCACGTGGTGACGATGCCTAGCTCGATTGTGGGTGAAAGGTGTACTCCCACGAGCTGGAGGAATTCGATGGGGAAAGTACCCCGGTATGTGGCTGTTTCCGCGGTGGTGAACCCTCGGTGGATCACGGACCAACGCTGATCCGCAGTCTTTTTATGTTTTGCCTCGCATATCCGCAAGCACAAGCTGTACGGTAACCCGGGCTGGGATGGCGGGTTTGAGGTTTTCAAGGTTCTTGCCGGTTCGGGACGCCAACGATCGCTGCCGGCCCAGTGCTCTTGGACAGATCCGGCGAGGGCAGTTTCACTATCTATTTGAGATCCACGTAGCGCGAAAAGCAGCCGGATCAGTCTAGCCACTCTGAGGCTGATTTTCCACGAGCGGATAACGCCAGCGAAGATCGAATCGCCAAGATACTCTCGTGCAGACGCGAGAAGACCTGTGGCGCGGGCATTGGGTCAAAAGCTGCTTGAGGTGCACCTTAACGCATACACAAACGCCCGGACCCACACGCCTAGGTGCCTTTATAGCTTCGCGTGCCCGCGGAAAGGCGAATCATGAAAAGTGGGCTATGCCTCACTGTTTCGCCCCGGCGTTTCCGCGGTGGCGTGCCAAGCAACACCAGAGCCTTGGGACCGGCGGCAAGAACCAAATCGTTGATTCCTGCCGGAGCCCCAAGGCCCTCAATGTGCCTGTGCTGCGCTACGCGGCCGGGGTAGCCGAGGCTGCCGCACGAGCCGCTGCCGGAAGCGCGTCGAAGATCTTGTTCATCGCCTCGTCGTCGTGCGCCGAGGAAAGGAACCATGCCTCAAAGACGCTCGGCGGCAGGTAGACACCGGAGTCCAGCATCGTGTGGAAGAAGGGTGCGTAGCGGTACGCTTCCTGACCCTGTGCCTGCTCGTAGTTGTGCACTCCGTGCTCCGAAGTGCCAAAGGCCACCGAGAACAGGTTGCCGGCAACCTGGATCGAGTGGTCGACCCCGGCCACATCCAGCGAATCCTTCAAGGCTCCCTGCAAGGCCAGGGACTTCGCGTCGATGTGCGAGTAGACCTCCTGCGTGGCATGGGAAAGCTGGGCAATACCGGCGGCCATGGCCACCGGGTTTCCCGAAAGGGTGCCGGCCTGGTAGACCGGTCCAAGAGGTGCCAGGTAGTCCATGACCTCGGCGCGGCCGCCCAGAGCGGCGGCGGGCAGTCCGCCGCCGATGACCTTGCCAAAGGTGTACAGGTCCGGCGTCCAACCCTCGGTGCGACCGGTCAAGCCCCAGTAGCCGGCATCGGAAGCACGGAAGCCGGTGAGCACCTCATCGAGGATCAGCAGTGCGCCGTTGGCGGTGGTGGTCTCCGCAAGGAACTTGTTGAAGCCCTCCCCCGGGGTGACCACGCCCATGTTGCAGGGTGCGGATTCGGTGATCACCGCCGCGATCCGGCCCGCATGCTGGCTGAACGCGGCGGTGATGGCCTCACGGTCGTTGTAGGGCAGCACCAGGGTCTCGGCGGCGGTGGCCGCGGTGACCCCGGCGGAGCCCGGCAACGACAGGGTCGCCAGGCCGGAACCGGCAGCCGCCAGCAGTCCGTCGAGGTGGCCGTGGTAGCAACCGGCGAATTTCACGATCAGGTCGCGTCCGGTGTAGCCGCGGGCCAGGCGCACCGCCGTCATGGTGGCCTCGGTGCCCGTGGAGACCATGCGCATGCGCTCGACGCCGCCAAAGCGGTCCATCACGAGCTGGGCGAGCTTGCCCTCATCGGGGGTGGAGGCCCCGAAGGACAGTCCGCGGTCCACGGCTGCATGCACGGCGTCCTGGATGGCGGGGTGGGCGTGGCCCAAAAGCGCCGGGCCCCAGGAACACACCAGGTCGACGTAGTCGTTTCCGTCGGCGTCATGCAGGTAGGCGCCCTTGGCACCGACCATGAACGGGGGCACCCCGCCGACCGAGCCGAAGGCACGCACCGGGGAGTTCACCCCGCCGGGCATGAGCTTCTGGGCGGTGGCAAAGAGTTCAGCTGAACTGGTCATTATTTTCCTTCTTTCAGCCACTGGGCCAGTTCGGAGGCCCAGTAGGTCAACACGGTGTCTGCGCCGGCGCGGCGGATACCCAAGACTGATTCGGTGATGGCTCCGCGGCGATCGATCCAGCCGTTGGCGGCGGCGGCCTCGATCATCGCGTATTCCCCGGAGATCTGGTAAGCGGAGACCGGAACCGGGGACATGGCGGCCACGTCGGCCAGCACGTCGAGGTAGCTCATGGCCGGCTTGACCATGACCATGTCCGCACCCTCGGCCACATCGAGCTCGACCTCGAGCATGGCCTCACGGCGGTTGGCGGCATCCATTTGGTAGGTGCGGCGGTCCCCGGTGAGCTGGGAGTCCACGGCCTCGCGGAAGGGGCCGTAGAACGCACTGGCATACTTGGCGGCGTAGGCCAGGATCGAGACGTCCTGGTACCCCGCTTCGTCCAGGGCCTGGCGGATCACCGCCACCTGGCCGTCCATCATGCCCGAGGGGCCCAGCATGTGCGCCCCGGCGTCGGCCTGGGCCACGGCCATCGCCCCGTAGATTTCCAGTGTCGCATCGTTGTCCACGTTGCCCTTGGCATCGAGCACGCCGCAGTGTCCGTGGTCGGTGAATTCATCCAGGCACACATCGGACATGATCACCAGGTCATCGCCCACCTCGGCGCGCACCGCCTCGATCCCGCGGTTCAGGATCCCGGCAGGGTCCACCCCGGCGCTGCCGCGTGCGTCGCGGGTCTCGGGGACGCCGAAGAGCATGATGCCTCCCAGGCCCAGCTCGACGGCTTCGGCGGCGGCGGCCTTGAGGCTGTCAAGGGTGTGCTGGAAAACCCCCGGCATGGAGGTGATCGGGTTCGGTTCGGTGAGCCCCTCGCGCACGAAGGCCGGGAGGATCAGCTGTTGCGGGGCCATGGTCAGCTCCGCGGAGAGGCGGCGCATGGCGGGGGTGGTGCGCAGGCGACGTGGCCTGCGGGCGGGAAATGACATTGATGGCTCCTTGTGAAGCTCGTGGCAGGTGGTTCGAAAAGGTAAGGGGGCGCGAAGCTGTGGTGTCGCGGGTCAGGTCGGTGTGTGCGGTGCCGCGCGCCGGGAATGTTCCCAGGCGGCTACCAGCCCCTCGGGTGTCGGGAAGCCGGCTACCGCGGTGGGCAACAGGCCCGCGGCACGCAGGCGGGCCGCGGTGCTGTCCCCGATCGCGATCAGGGCGATGTCCGCCGCCGGTTCCGGGACCGCTGCAAGGAAGGCGTCGACGGTGCTCGGGGAGCTGAAGAACACGGCGTGCAGTCCGGGCATCGCTGCGGGCAGCTGCGCCGGGGCAAGCAGTCGGGTATCGGCCCGGAAGCCGGCATCGGGCGTTGCGCCGGTCATCCGCAGCGCGCGGTGGGGGTCCGCCGGGGCAGGCACGGTTTGGTAGGCGACCTCGATCCGGGTGGCCCAGCCGCGGGCGGCGAATCCGTCGCGCAAGGTGGCCGAGGCGATGTCCGCCTGCGGCATGAAAACGCTTTGCGGATCTTGGGCCCCGGTGCCCGGGGCGGCGGCGCCATTGAGTTCGTCCCACTCGGCGAGCATGCCGCGGGCCGAGTGGTCATGCACCGGCATGAAGGCGATCGGTGCCCCCAGCTCGGTGACGGCCAGCGCGGTGGCCTCGCCGACCACCGCGACACGGGTCGTTTCCGGTATCTGCAGATCCAGGTCCAGTGCCGCGGCACGCAGGCCCAGGGCGCGCACCGTGTTCACGCTGGTGAGCACGAGCCAGTCGAACCCGCCGGCCAGCAGCACGCGCAGCGAATCGTCAAGGCCCCGCGTGTCCGCCGGCAGCTCGAAATCGATGAGCCGGCACACCGAGGCGCTCGCGCCGCGGGAGGCCAGCGCCGCCACGGTGCCCGCGGCCCGTGCGGGCTCGCGCAGCACCAGGGCCCTGCACCCGGCAAGCACTGAATCGTCGTCCATGTATCCCTAGAGCCCGGCCAGCTCTGCCGCGCCTTCGCGCAGCAACTGTTCGGCCAGCGCAACGCCCAACGCGTAGGCACCGTCAAGGGTGAGCGTCGAGGTGCGTGCGCTGCGGCGCATGGTGTCCGCGCCCGTCGGGTGGCACGCCACCGAATCGAGCACCAGCTCATCACCGCGCACCGTGCCCAGCGCGCCGATGGGTGCGGCGCAGCCTGCCTCCAGGCGTGCCAGCAGCGCACGTTCGGCGGTGATTGCCAAACGCGTGTCGGTGTCGTCCATCGCGGCCAGCGCCGCATCGACCGACTCGTGCCCGCTGCCGGCGGTGCGGACCTCCACGGCAAGCGAACCCTGCCCGGGGGCCGGGAGCATGATCTCCGGATCCAGGTACTCGGTGATGTGCGAGCCCATGCCCAGGCGTTCGAGCCCGGAGGCGGCGAGCACGACGGCGTCTAGGTCGCCCTGGGCGGTGCGGCCCACTCCCCCGTCGTCCTTTTGCAGCGGTGAGCCCTTGACCCTGCCCAGCCGGGTGCCGACGTTGCCGCGGATGTCCACGATCTCCAGGTCGGGGCGGAAGGCCAGCAGCTGGGCGGCACGCCTCGGCGAGCCGGTGCCCACCGAGGCGCCCTCGGGCAGTTCGGCCAGGAACAACCCGTCGCGGGCGCACAACGCATCACGGAAGTCCGCCCGCGCCGGGGTGGCGGCGATGACAAGGCCCTCGGGCTGCGTGGTGGGCAGGTCCTTGAGCGAGTGCACCGCCAAATCGCAGGTGCCCGTGTAGAGCGCCTGGCGCAGGGCCGCGGCAAACACGCCGGTGCCCCCGAGCTGTGAGAGCGGACCGGTGGTCACATCGCCTTCGGTCTTGATCAGCACGGTGTCGTGGGCAACGCCCGAGCGCGCCAACAGTTCGGCCGCCACATGACCGGTCTGGGTGGTGGCCAGCGCGGAACCTCGGGTGCCGATGGTGAACTGGGACCGGCTCACGGTGCCGGAACCCCGACCTCGGCATCAACGGCCGCGATGGTGGGCTTGGTGGTTCCGTCGCGCATGACCTTCACGCAGCAGTTGGGCCGACACACATCGAACCAGGGACCCAGCTTGGCCGCCGAGACGCGGCCTTCTTTCACCGCTTCGCCCGCGGAATCCGCGAGTCGCTCGGAGACCAGGTCAACCAACCCGGACACGAAGTCGGTGTGGGTCCCGGGGGTCGGGGCGCGGTGGAAGGCCAGGGAAAGCTCGGCGCAGGTCTCCTTGGCCTCGGTGTCCAGGTCCCAGAGGACCTCCATGTGGTCAGAGACGAAGCCGATGGGCATCACCACGACCCCGGCGACGCCGGCTTCCTTGTACTCGGCGAGCGCATCGTTGATGTCCGGCTCCAGCCATGGGGTTCCGGGGGCGCCGGAGCGCGACTGGAAGACCAGCGAGTGCTGGAGCCCGGCCGCGGAGGGGACTCCGGCCAGGATGGCGTCGGCCACGGCCAGGTGCTGGGCGGAGTAGATGTCCGTGTCCAGCGTCGCTGCCAGGTCGCGCGGGCCGGCCGCCTGCGCGTCGGTGGTGGGGATGGAGTGGGTGACGAAGACGATCTTGATCTCCCCGTCCGGGTTGCCGGCTTCGGCCAGCTGGGAGCGGACCTCGGTGAGCGAGTTGGCCAGGCCCTCCATGAACGGGTTCACGAATCCGGGGGTGTCGAAGTACTGACGCACCTTGTCCACCTCGAGCTTGCCCTCGAGCCCGGTTTCGCGCAGCGCGACGCCCAGGTCTTCGCGGTACTGGCGGCAGCTGGAGTAGCAGGAGTAGGCGCTGGTGGAGAGCATCAACACCGTGCGGTGGCCCGCGGCGTAGATCTCTTCGATGGTGTCATTGACGTAGGGAGCCCAGTTGCGGTTGCCCCAGTACACCGGGACCTCGATGCCGCGGGAGGCGATCTCGGCCTCCAGCGCCGCCTTCAACGCGCGGTTCTGTGCGTTGATCGGGGACACCCCGCCATTGGTGCGGTAGTGCACGGCGACCTCTTCGAGCCGTTCGTCGGGGATCCCGCGTCCGCGGGTCACGTTGCGCAAAAACGGGATCACGTCGTCCTGGCCCTCGGGCCCGCCGAAGGAGGCCAGCAGGATCGCGTCGTAGGCCTTGGGGGCCATCGTGCCGTTTTCGTCGTATCCGGTGCGCGGGTCGAATCCCTGGCTCATCGCAGGACCTCGGCAATCTCCGAAGCGGAAATGCGCCGCCCGGTGTAGAAGGGGGTTTCCTCGCTGACGTGGTTGCGCGCCTCGGTGTAGCGCAGGTGGCGCATCATGTCCACGAGGTCGATCATGTCCGGGGCCTCGAGGCAGATCTGCCATTCGTAGTCGCTGAAGGAGAAGGCGGCGACCGTGTTGGCCAGCACCATCGGGAAGTCGCGGCCCAGGATCCCGTGGTCGCGCAGCATCGTGCCGCGCTCCGCCGGATCCAGCAGGTACCAGTCGGTGGAGCGCACAAACGGGTAGACGGTCATCCACGCGGCCGGCTCCTCGCCGCGGGAGAAAGCCGGGGAATGGCTCTTGGAGAATTCGGCCTCGCGGTGCACGCCCATGGTGGAGTAGACGATCGAGGTTTCGGCGAAGAGGAAGGATCGGCGGATCTTGCGCACCGCTTCCTGCAGCGCTTCCGGGGTGGGGCCGTGGACCCACGTCATCACGTCGGCGTCCGCGCGCATCGCCGAGACGTCATAGGCGCCGCGCAGGGTCACCCCGTCGGCGGCGAGTTCGGCCACGAGCGATTCGAATGCCTCCACGCCCTCCGTGCGGTCAAGGTCCGAGTCGCGCTTGAAGACGGTCCACAGGGTGTAATACATGGTCGCGTCCGCGCCGGCTGCTTCGCGGTCGCGGATCACGGGTGAGTTGGATTCCACTGCACTCATGGGTTGGTTCTCCTGCTTTCTTTGCGTTCACTTCACGTGGGGGCGAAGTGGTGTTGAAGATGAAACGAGTCTGGGGCCCACCGGGTGCCGGCGGGAGGGGGGGGTCTCAGCTGGCGGTGACCCGCAGCCGTTTGGTCGTGTCCGCGATGACCGAGGCCAGCCCGGTTCCCGCGAGCCATGCCCCGACCACCTCGAGGCCGGGATGGGTGGCGACGAGCTCGCGGATCTTCGCCACGCGCACGGCGTGCCCGGCGGTGGCGAAGGGCAGGGCCCCGGCATAGCGCACCACGTCGAAGCCCAAGACGTCCCCGGCGTCGATCTCGATGCCCAGCAGCACCGAGGCATCGGCCAGCGCGGCATCGCGCAGGGTGGCGTCATCGGCGTTGGCCAGCGAGGCGGCCACATCGTTGAGCCGGCCGTAGGACAGGCGCACCACATGGGATCCGGGGCCGGACTCGTCCCCCAGCCACTGCCACTTGGCGGTGCCGTGGGTCAGCGCCTTGGCCCCGACTCCCGTGACGGTGGGCGCCACCAGCAGCCCGGTGCCGCGCGGGGCGTCATCGAGTTCCGGCTTGTCGATGACCAGTGTGACCAGGCTGATCCCGGCACCCTGCGCCGGCAGGTACTGGCCGAATCCGGCATCGATGCCGGTCAGCAGGTCCACTGCGGGACGGCCACCGGTGGCGATGACCACGCGATCGGCGTCGATCTGCCGGGGTTCCGGCACCTCGGTGTCCTTCCCCGTGCGCCGGTCGGGGGCCGGGCCCTCCTTCTTGGTCTTCGCCGGTGCGGGAACCGGGGGCCGGGCCGCCAGGCCCACCCGGAATGCCGAGGCGCCGGCCCCGGGGACCAGGGTGGCCACCGCGCTGTTGGCGTGCAGCTGGACCCCGGCGGCCCGGAGGTCGCCCAGCAGCGCCGTCACGAGCCTGTTCATGCCCCCGGCGATCGAGCCCACGGCCGATCCGGCCGGTGCCGCGGCCCGCATCGAGGCCACTGCGCGTGCCAGGGAGCCGTGCTTGAGCACCGAGGCCCGCAGGCCCGGGGCGATCGCATCCACGTCAAGGGTGTCCGGGTCCGCCGAATACACCCCGGAGACCACCGGGGTCACCAGGTTTTCCAGCACCGCGGTTCCCATCCGGGAACGCACCAGGGCGCCCAGTGACATCTCGGACTCCAGAAGCCTTTTCGACACCGGGGTGATCAGGTCCGCGGCGGCGCGCAGTGACCCGGCGCGGCCGATGGCGCTGCGCACCTCCTCGGCCCACGGGTCTCCGGGGATGCCCAGGATACCGGTGGACGGAAGGGGCTGGGCGACGTTTTCGCTGCCCCGCCTGAGGTACAGCCAGGCACCGCCGGGCGCCGGGGTGACGATGTCATCGCCCAGCCCCAGGTCCCCGATGAGGTCCGCGACGGCGGTGGAGCGGGTGGCGAAGGATTCGGCGCCGGCATCGAGTGCCAGCCCGGCCACCTCATGCACGCCGACGCACCCGCCGAACGCGCCGGAAGCCTCGTGGACTTCGACCCGGTGCCCGGTGGCCGCCAGTTCACGGGCGGCGACGAGTCCGGAGATCCCGCCGCCGATGACCACCGCGAGCGGGCCCGACGGGCCGGCCGGTGCGGTTTGCGCTGCCTCGGCACCCCGGGCGCGGGCCAGCAGGCGCATGGCGTGGGCCGCGGCGTTCGAGGCTACCGGGGCGCGTCGTACCTTGGCCGGGGCCCCGGGCTGCTGTGTCACGGGCACCGCCCCGGTCGCGGTGTCCTGCCCTGCTGTCCCCTTGGCCTCCGGGTGGGGCACCGGGGCTGCGCCGGTTCCGGTGCCGGCGGCGAGATCACGAAGTTGCTCCTCGGCGGAACGCGGGGCCGGGGACCGCGTGGCGGATCCCGCCTCGTTGCTCCCTCCGCGGCGTGGCTGCTCTTCGGGGTTTGGCACCATCAACTCTTTTCAGAAAAACGAACGTGTCACTGCGCTGTGCCCGGACACGGTTCGCATTCCCCACCCGGGCCATCGGGCCGCTTGGCCCCCTGCCCCGGGTGTGCACCGTGTCCGGCGCAGTACTGCTTCTTCTAGCTTAACGCCCTGCCACGGGGATGGAGTGAATGAGCTCGACCACACGGGTGAGGGTTTCCGGGTTGGTCTCCGGCGGCACGCCGTGGCCCAGGTTCACCACGTGCGACGGTGCGGTGTCCCCGGCGGCCAGCACCTCGCGCACATGGGCCTCCAGGACCTCCCACGGGGCCGAAAGCAGGGCCGGGTCGATGTTGCCCTGCAACGGGATGTCCCCGCCGAGGCGGCGGTTGGCCTCGTCCAGCGGAAGCCGGTAGTCAACGCCCATCACGTCGACCCCCACATCGCGCATCGCGCCGAGGATCTCCGAGGTGCCGGTGCCGAAATGCACCAGCGGGACGCCAAGATCGCGGACGTGGTCAAGCGCACGCACCGAGGAAGGAGCGACGTGGTTGGTGTAGTCGGCCAACGAGAGCGATCCGGCCCAGGAGTCAAAGAGCTGCCCAGCGGAGGCCCCGGCCTCGATCTGGGCGCGCAGGAACGCACCGGAGGCATCGGCTGCCCAGTTGGCCAGCTCTTCCCAGACCCCGGGCTCGGCGTGCATCATGGTGCGCGGGCCCATGTGGTCACGTGACGGACGTCCCTCGACCATGTAGGCGGCGACGGTGAACGGGGCGCCGGCGAAGCCGATCAGCGGGGTGTTTCCCAGCTGCTCGACGGTCATCGCGACGGCCTCGCGGATCGGGTCAAGGGCCGCATCGCCCATTTTTGGAAGGGCACGCACGTCGGCGGCGGTGCGCACCGGGGTGCCCAGCACCGGGCCAACCCCCGGGACGATGTCCACCTCGATGCCCGCGAGCTTGAGCGGGATGACGATGTCGGAGAAGAAGATCCCGGCGTCCACACCGTGGCGGCGCACCGGCTGCAAGGTGATTTCGGAGGCCATGTCCGGGCGCAGGCACGATTCAAGCATCTGCGTGCCCTCGCGCAACTTGCGGTATTCGGGCAGCGAGCGGCCGGCCTGGCGCATGAACCACACGGGTCTGCGCTCGGGCTTGCGGCCACGGTAGGCGGTAATCAACGCGGAATCGGCGGTACGGCCGTCCATCAAGGGGTGGTTCTGGCTCAACGTCATGCCTTGTATTCTGCCAACATTGCGCCCCGAACCGTAATCCGCACGCCCCCAGCGAACACCGGTTACCCGGCCGCCGGGTCGAACCGGTCACACCCTTCGCTCTACGGGACGTAGAAGGGCTACCATGGGAGGCACTGTGGTTTTACTTTCTCTCGTTGCCTCCCATTCAGACATCGACCTCGAGACCGTGGCAAAGATCAGTGCCGACGCCTCCCAGGTCGCTTCCGTTGTGCTCGCTTCGGCCAGCCCGATTGCCGGAGCCATCACCCTGGCCACCTGCAACCGCTACGAAATCTATTGCGAAGTGCCGCAATTCGAGGACGTACCGGCAGCCCGCTCGGAGGTGATCACGCATATCTCGGCCAGCACCGGGCTCCCGGAAACCACCATCTCCACCGCCCTGGTCTCCAAGACCGAGACCGATGTCATCGAGCACCTCTTCACCGTCGGGGCCGGGCTGGATTCGGCCGTCATCGGGGAACGCGAGATCGCCGGCCAGGTGAGGCGGGCGTTGAACGAGGCCCAGGCCGCGGGAACCGCCACCGGTTCGCTGGTCCGCCTCTTCCAGAGCGCCTCGCGCACCGCCAAGGACGTCGGTTCGCGCACCTCGCTGGGCTCGCGCGGGCTCTCGGTGGTCTCCGTCGCCCTGGACCTGGCCACGGATCTGAGTTCCGAGGCCGACTGGGACACCAAGAAGATCGTGATCTTCGGCACCGGTGCCTACGCCGGGGCGACGATGTCCCTGCTGCGTGAACGCGCGGCCCACAATGTTTCGGTGTTTTCCTCCTCGGGGCGGGCCGAGGCGTTCGTCGCCTCCCGCGGCGGCAGCCCCCTGGATGAGGCGACCTTGGAAACCGCGTTGGAAAGCGCCGATGTCATCATCGGCTGCAGCGGTTCGGACCACCGGCTGATGGCCGCGGACATCGCCGCCCTTGATCGCGGGGCCCGACCGCTGATCGCCATCGACCTGGCCCTGACCAATGACTTCGACCCGGAGATCGGCACGCTTGAGTCGGTGGAGCTGATCAACCTGGAATCGGTGCGCATGGCCGCCCCCGAGGAACAATCCCAATCCCTGCGCGAGGCCCGTTCGATCGTGCTCGATGCCGCGCAGTCCTTTGCCGCCGAGCAGCGCGAACGCGCCGCCGATGCCGCCATCGTCGCCCTGCGCCGGCACACCCAGGCGGTCCTGGAGGCCGAGGTCCAGAAGGTGCGCGCGCAGCATGGCTGCACCGCCGCCGCCGAAGAGGTCGAGTTCGCCATGCGCCGGATGATGCGCCAGCTCTTGCACGTTCCCACGGTCCGTGCCCGCGAACTGGCTGCCGACGGCCGGGCCGGGGACTACATCGAGGCGCTGCAAACCCTGTACGGGCTCGAGGTCGAGGTGCCCGTGGCGCCCTCGGCGAAGCGCCAGGAATCCTGCCCGGCCACCGTGGCCGCCCGGCAGGCCGGCTAGGGCCAAAGCGCCCCGCTGCCGCACCATGCGAAGGCACCCCCTGGCAAAGCAGTTTTCTCCACAGGGTGGGTTCGCGCCGCCCGGCGGCTCCCCGAGTGTCGGGATCCGGGCCGGCTTCACGCTTCTAGTACCCGGGCAATGTCGGATCCACGTCGTTGATCCAGGCCAGGATCCCCCCGGCAAGATGCCGCACCCGGGCATAGTCGTGCTCAAGCAGGTAGGCCAGCACCTCCGCGGAGCGCCCTCCCGATTTACAGTGCAGGATGATCTCCCGGTCCCGCGGCAAGTCGATCTCACCACCCAAAATCGCCCCGCGCGGGGCCAGCAGCGCGCCGGGGATCGACACGATTTCCGCTTCGCCTGCCTCCCGGACATCGACCAGCAGGAAGTCCTCCCCGCCCGGGCCGCGGCGCGCCAGCAGGGTGGCCAGTTCGGGCGCGTCGATGCTGTGCGCCGCGAGGCGTTGAATCCCGGCGGCATCCGGCGCCGGTGCCGAGCAGAAATCGTCGTAGCTCGGAAGCAGCGCGGTGATCGGTGCGAGATCCGGATCCTCGCGCAGTCCGACCTCGCGCCAGGTCATCTGCAGCGAGTCAAGAACCAGCAGGCGTCCCAGCAGCGACCTGCCCACCCCGGTGATCAGCTTGATGGCCTCGGCGACCATCACCGAGCCGATCTGCGCGCACAGCACCCCGAACACCCCGCCCTCGGCACAGGAGGGCACCGTCCCGGGCGGCGGCGGGACCGGGTACAAATCGCGGTAGTTCGGTCCCTTCGCATCCCAAAAGAGGCTCACCTGCCCGTCGAAGCGCAGGATCGAGCCCCAGATGTAGGGCTTGGAGGCTAGCGCTGCGGCGTCGTTGACCAGGTAGCGGGTGGCGAAGTTGTCCGTCCCGTCCAGGATCAAGTCGTAGTGCCCAAAGAGCTCGACGGCGTTGGAGACATCCAGTCGCCCGTGGTGCTCCACGACGTTGACCAGCGGGTTCAGCTCCTTGATCCGCGCGGCGGCCGATTCGGTCTTGGGCTGCCCGACGGTGTGCGTGGAGTGGATGACCTGGCGTTGCAGGTTGCCCAGGTCCACCACGTCATCGTCGATGATCCCCACCGTCCCGACACCGGCGGCGGCCAGGTAGAGCAGTGCCGGGGCACCCAGGCCCCCGGCACCGATCACCAGCACCCGGGCGTTCTTCAGCCTGCGCTGCCCGGTCACCCCGATCTCCGGGATGATGATCTGGCGTGAATAACGCAGCAATTCCTCGGGCAGCAATTGATCCCCCGGCACCACCAGCGCCGGTTGGCGGCCGTCGTCATTGCCCCGGTACCCGGGCTTGGCTTCGCTGGCGTGAATCATGTATTCACCATAGTGGTTGCGCGGCGCGGGGCACCGCGTCCGCGATCCTTCGTTACCCAAGAGTAGACTGGTGCGAAATCTCTCCCGCATACCCCCGGGTGACCAGTTTTCGCGAAAGGGCCGACGTGACCACTCCTACAAACCGCGCGGGCAGGACGCAACGGATGCCGCGCGAAGCCCGTCGCCGGCAGCTGCTCAACGCGGCCCACCAGGTCTTTGTGGCTCATGGCTTCCACGGCGCCTCGATGGATGAAATCGCCGAGGTGGCCGAGGTTTCCAAGCCGGTGCTGTATCAGCATTTCCCGGGCAAGCGGGAGTTGTACATTGCGCTGCTCGATGCCCACATGGAGGAATTCAGTGACCTGTTGCAGCGCGCGATCAATTCAACCTCGGATAACAAGCTGCGCGTCGGTGCCACGATCCGCACCTATTACGAGTACATCGCGCGGGACTCGCAGGCCTTCCGGTTGATCTTCGAATCCGATTTGCTCAACGACACCGAGATCGGCGGACGCATCGAGGCGTTCAACGCGAAGTTCGCCCGGAGCATTGCCGACGTCGTGGCCGAGGACACCAAGCTTCCCCCGGCGCAGGCCCTGCTGATGGGCCGTGCCATGGCCGGGATGGCCCAGGTCTCGGCGCGTTACTGGGTGGATATGGCCGACGAGGTGTCCATGGAGGAGGCCGGTGATCTGGTCTCGCGTTTAGCTTGGCGCGGAATCGGTCGCTTCCCCAAAGAATCCTGACGTAAATTCAAGATGAGATGTTGGTCGGTGCCACCGGGCCCCGACACATGCAACAAACCAGGAGGGCCCCATGGACGTTCGCATTGGAATTCAGAATGTTACCCGCGAGATCGTAATCGAGTCCGCCGAGAACGCCGAGGAGCTGGGCAAGCGCGTATCCGACGCCTTGTCCGCCGGCGGGGAACTGCGCCTCACCGACGCCAAGGGGCGCCTGATGCTGGTGCCCGTCGCCGGCATCGCGTATGTGGAGATCGGCGTCGAGGAAGCTCGCCGCGTCGGATTCGCGCACTAGGCGCTTCGCCGGCAAACGGCTGGGGGAGGGACGTTTCAACGTCCCTCCCCCAGCCGTTTAAGCCTTCCCCTCGCCCTTACTGGAAGTCCGGGGTCCCCTCGTGGACTTCGGTGCACAGGATGACGCTGTTGCCTTCGGTGTCGGAGTAGCTGCTGCGCCCGGGTCGCCGGACCATGCCCCGGGCGTTGCCGTGCTTCTCCATCGACTGCTGCAGGCGCTCGAGCTCGGAGTCGGAGATGTGCTTTTCGACGCGGACCCTGTTCACGTTGGAGGTCGCTGGCTGCTGGAAGCGGATCCGCGGGTTGCGCCCCTCGGGATCCACCAGCACCCCGTCGGGGTCCTTGGTGTATCCCATGACCTCAAGCCAGAAGCCCTCAAGTCCGGCGGCACTGTTGGTCGCGATCTTCAGGTGCACGTCCTGGTGGCGGTTCGGCACGGCCACCGCTGCTGAATCGGCCGCGGCGAATTCAAGCAGTCGTGCCAGTTCCACATCGCGCAAGGTGATCTCATCCCCGGCGTCGTGGGACGTGCTGCGCAGGAAAATGGTGTTGTAGCGCCAGTCGACATCCGGGTGGTGGCCCTGGTGCTCGGCCGCTTCGGCAACGATCGCCAAAAAGTCGATGGCCTCCCGGGAGTCCAGGAATGTCCAGGCGCACACCAACGCACCTTGGCGTTCCCGCCAGGAGGGCAGGTCCTTCAGCGCCCGGGCGATCTCGTAATCGCTCAGCACACGGGTCGGTGAATCCTTCTCGATGCCCATTCGTCGTCCTCGTTTCTCATGGTGAAATCGGTTTTCGTCGCTCGAATAATCGTTACGCCCGCACTCTTTGGTGACGCGACCTAGGCGGTCATGCCCAGCTCGCGCATGCGACGCGAGTGGTTCTCCACGAGCCGGGCGAAAAGCCGTGTCATTTCCTGGCCGCGGGTGTCGGGGCCGGCGGAGTGCAGCGCACCCCAGTAGTCGTATCTCTCACCGATTTCGCGGGCCTGGGTCAATGCCTCACCCAGGAGCCTGCGCCCCCACAGGGCCAGGCGGGAGGCACGTTCGGGATGGTCGTCAATGGCCAACTGCAGCCGCTCACGCAGCCAGTCGGTGTTCACTTGTGAGGTCTTCACCTCGCTGACCAGCAAATGGATCTCCGGTTCCAGCCCTGAAGCGATCAGTGCGTAGAAGTCGGCAGCGACCCCATCGATCACGTATGCCTTGGTCAACGACTCGTACCAGTCCCCCGGTTTGGTCCGTCGATGCATCTCGTCCAGGGACCCAATGAACGGCGCAATGACTTCCTGCGGGTCCAGCCCCCGTGCGGCGATGAGTTCACGCGCCATTTCATAATGCGCAAACTCCGTCACGGCCAACCGGCCCAGGGTTTCGCGGTCAACAAGCGTCGGTGAGAGGCGCGCATCGGAGGACAGATGCTCAAAGGCCGTGAGCTCCTGGTAGGCGATCAGCCCCAACAGTGCTGTCTCCGCATCGTCGGCGGCGGCCCGGGAACCAAAAGTCAGCGGTGTATCGGTCATTGCTTCAGCCTACTCGGGGCCAACACACGTGGCACATCGGGTGTCGGGCTGCGGTCTATCGATATGCTGGGCCCGTGAGCCACCAAAAGATCGCCCTGACCCCGGAAGCCCGAAGCACAGCCCTGGCCCAGGCGTTGATCGCCCTGGAAACGGAATTCGAGGTGCGCACGGAGTTCCCTGCCGAGGTCATGATCGAAGCGGAGCGTGCCATCGCGGACTTCGAGTTGCCGGCGATTGACCGGCGGGAGATCGAGCTGGTCACCATCGACCCGGCAAGCTCAACCGACCTGGACCAGGCGGTGCACCTCTCGCGAAGCGATGACGGATACCTGGTGCACTACGCGATCGCCGATGTGCCCGGATTTGTCGCCTTGGGCGGCAACCTCGATGCGGAAACCCGGCTGCGCGGCCAAACCGTCTACCTTCCGCACCGACGCATCTCCCTGCACCCGGAAACAATCAGCGAGGACGCCGGCTCGCTGCTGCCCAACCAGGACCGCAGCGCCTACCTGTGGTCCTTCTCGCTGGATGCATCGGGCGCGCTGAAGCACACGGCACTGGAACGCGCCATGGTGCGCAGCCGCGAAAAACTAAGCTATTCCGGGGTCCAGGCCTCCATTGATTCGGGCCAAGCGGATCCGATGCTACAGCTTTTGCGCGAGGTCGGGCTCAAGCGCATCGAGCTGGAACGCCTGCGCGGAGGGGCCAGCCTGCGCATCCCGTCCCAGGATGTCGAATGCATCGAGGGGACCTACCAG
>JAUNVO010000045.1 GCA_030540695.1 Micrococcaceae bacterium
TGGGTGCTGCTGCACTTATCGGCACCGCTGCCCTAGGTGCGGGCCACCTGCTTTCAGGTGGCCGGGTGGCCAGCGATCTCGCGATCCTGGTTCTCGTCGTGCTGGTGGCGGCCACGGGCACCATCCGTCCGAGGGTGGCTAAATCCGGTAGCCAAGCCACTATTTTCCTGCTCATCGGCTCCTCGCTGTCCGTCGGGTCCACGCCCACGCACCAGCTGCTGGCGATTTTCGCGGCAGGAGTGCTGCTGGGCGGGGGCATGGGGCTATTGACGTACGGGATCGAGTTCCACCTCCTCAAGCGCAAACCCGGACCGCCAGCAGCGGTCCACCCCTGGCGGGTGGATCTCGCGGCATGGACCCAGCGCATGTCTACGTGGGACGGATGGCACTACACCGTGCGGTTGGCTTCGTGCATGGTGGTTGCCGAGCTCTTTGCCCACCTGGTTTCGGGGCGCCACTCCTACTGGATCATGCTTACCGTTGTGCTGGTGGTCCAGCGCGACCACCACGCGGCTCTGCTGCGCACCACCGAACGTGCCGTGGGCACCTCTTTGGGTGTGCTGCTGGGATGGTGGATGCTCGGTCCGATACCACCGGCGCTGCTGGTGGGCATTGTGGCGATGATCGGGGCAAGCCGGCTCTACTTGAAGAGTGCCAACTACACGAGCTACGCGCTGGTGATGACACCACTGATCGTCGTGCTTGGTGGCACCGGCGGCCACCCGGACACCGGCTTGCTCACCGAGCGACTGGTGGACACGCTCATCGGATGCCTGATCTCACTGCTTATCGGTTCCCTGCCGTGGCTGCGCCGCAAGGATGTGGGTACCACTTCCTAGGAAGACCATGCCTCAGCCTCGGGAACTGGCTGCGTGCAACCAGGCAGCCGAATTGGCACCCAGCAAACCATCGGCAGCCAACGCCTGTCCGTCGGACGCCGAGAAGAGCAATGGCTCACCGGCCGGAAGCGGCACCGGGTGAGCAGAGAGGTTCATGACATTGACGGTATCCCCGTTGCGGATCGCCAGGACCTCGGGCAGCTCCGGGTTTGCATAGAAGGACAGCGACCCCAGACCCAGCTCCAATTCACGGCGCAGTGCCAGGGCCCTGCGGTACAGGTTGAGCGTAGAGGCCGGATCCCCCTCCTGGACGTCACGGGAGTAGTCCGCCCAGCCTTGGGGTTGCGGCAACCAGGTTTTCCCGGTGGGGGAGAAGCCATGGGCCGGTGCGTCATGCACCCAGGGGATCGGCACCCGGCAGCCGTCGCGTCCTGTGCGCTCACCGTTGGTGCGCAGGAATGTGGGGTCCTGCCGAAGCGAGTCCGGCAACGTCGTGTGGTCGCCCAGGCCCAGTTCCTCGCCTTGGTAGAGGTAGGCGCCACCGGGCAGGCCCAGCATGAACAGTGTTGCCGCCCGGGCACGCTCCAGCCCCAGCGCGGTGTCGGGCTGTGGGTCGCCCGGGCCTATCCCGTCGCCCAGGTCCAAGGCGATGCCATCGAGCCCGAAGCGGGTTGCATGCCGGGAGACGTCATGGTTGGAAAGCACCCAGGTGGTGGGGGCATCCACGGTGTCGAAGGCGGCCAGCGAATCAGCGATGACGGTGGCCAACGCATCGCGGTCCCACAAGGTGCGCAGGAAATCGAAGTTGAAGCACTGGTGCATCTGGCCCGGGGCGACCCAATCGGCCAGCCGGGTCAGCGGACGTACGTTCGCTTCGGCACACAACACCGGTTCCCCCGGATACTGGTCGCAAATTTCCCGCCAGCGCGCGAAGACGTCATGAAGTTCCGGCTGGCCAAACATGGGGGCATCGGCAAAAGGGAATCCGGGGCGGGGGGTGCCATCGGGCGCACCGCCCCAGTCGGGCATGCCCTGCTTCTTGAACATCGCGTGGGCAACGTCGATCCGGAAGCCGCCGGCACCGGCGTCGAGCCAGAAACGCAAGGTGTCCTCGAACTCCTGCACGACCGCGGGATTGCGCCAGTTGAAGTCGGGCTGCGAGGCATCGAAGAGATGGAAATAGTACTGTCCCGGGGAACCATCGGGGTCAGGTACGCGGGTCCAACCCGAGCCGCCGAAGAGCGAAGACCAGTTGTTCGGCGGGATATCGCCGCCCTCGCCGCGGCCGTCGGCAAAGTGGAACATGGCCCGCTCGGTGGAACCCGGCGCCGCGGCAAGAGCGGCCTGGAACAAGGCGTGTTCGGTGGAACAGTGGTTGGGCACGATATCGACGATGATCCTGATGCCCAAGGATGCGGCCGTGCCGATCAGGGCCCTGGCATCGTCCATGGTGCCGAAAAGCGGGTCCACGCCCCGGTAGTCCGAAACGTCGTAGCCGGCATCCTGCTGCGGGGAGGGGAAGAACGGGGAGAGCCAGATGGCATCCACACCCAGGGTGGCGATCTCGGGGAGTTTGGCGGTGATGCCCGCCAAGTCACCCATGCCGCTGCCCGTTGAATCCTTGAACGAGCGTGGATAGATCTGGTAAATCACCGATTGGCGCCACCACTGCTTCCCCTCCGAAGGTTCATGGAGCACCTCTTGCAGGGTGTAGGGGGAACCGGGCGTGGTCCGCGGTGCCGGGGCCGAGTGGGCATCTTGGGGTATCGACATGTTCCCAAGCCTAACCAGTGGACCGTTCTTTGAGGCAGGAACCGCGTGTTGGTTTACGCCACAGTTCAAGCCCAAGGCCTGAAACGCCAAGGTTCGCGGTATGCGGTGCCGAAACCAGGCGGGTTAACTCCTTGCCTACTCCCCGAGCTCGGTATCCGGTTCGAGCATCAGCCGCGCCTCGTCGCGGCGGTGGCGCAGCACCGCATCAACGTAGGACGCGACTGCTTCCTCCAGGGGGACGTTGGATCCGCGTGCCTCAGAAATGTACCAGCGGTGCTCAAGCACCTCATGGACGATCTGCGCCGGTTCCAGCTTGCCGTGGAACTCGCGCGGAATCGCACCGGTGATCCGGTCAAAGACATTGCTCACCCAACGGGCGGCGGCGAGTTCCTCGTCCATGTCCGGGTGCTTCTTGGCCCTGTAGGCGTCAAGATCGTTCAACAGCCTGCGGGCCTGGCCTTCCTCCACGTCCAGCCCGGTCAGGCGCAGCAACCTGCGGGTGTGGTGGCCCGCGTCGACCACCTTGGGCTGGATGAGCAGCTGGCCGCCATCCGCGGAGGTCTTTAGGCTGATTTCCTCAACGTCGAAGCCCAGCTCGTTGAGTCGTCGGATCCTTTCGTCCACGCGCCAGCGTTCGGAGAAGTCAAAGGACTCCTTGTCGTTGAGCTCGGCCCAGAGCCCGCGGTAGGAATGCAGGATGTCTTCGCTGGTCGCCACGGGGTCGACGGTATCCTCGATCAGCCCGGCCTCCATGAGGTCCATGAGCTCCCCGGCGATGTTCACCCGGGCGATCTCCAGGTCGTATTCGCGCTGCCCGGAGGAAAGCTCGGGATAGAGTTCCCCGGTTTCGGCGTCCACCAGATAGGCGGCAAACGATCCCGCATCTCGCCTGAAGAGCGTGTTGGACAGCGATACGTCTCCCCAATAGAAGCCGATCAGGTGCAGGCGGACCAGCAGCAGGGCCTGGGCGTCGATAAGCCGGGTGAGGGTGTCGCGGCGCAGCTTCTGGGAGAAAAGCGCCCGGTAGGGCAGCGAATATTTCAGGTGCCTGGTGACCAGCACCGGATCCAGGTCGTTGCCCTCGGTATCCTTGCGGCCGGTGATCACCGCAACGGGCTCGACGCATGGTGCCGTCAAGCGACGCAACTTGCGCAGCATGTGATACTCGTGTCGGGCCACGTGTTCGCTGGTTTCCTTGATGGCGATGACGGCTCCGCCCATCATGGCGAAGCGGACCACGTGGCGGGAGATGCCGCGCGGCAACGGAGCCAGGGTTTCGCTGGGCCAGTCCTCGAGCGCGATGTGCCATGGCAGGTCCAGCAGGGCAGGATCCGCGGTAGCTGCGGTGATAGAGAGTGAACCGGTCACCGCCGGGGGAATTCCGGCGACCGAATCGCGCGGCAACTTACCGGCCTGGGCGTGGTTGGTGGGCTCGTCGTGCCAATTGGCGGTATGGCGAATCATGGCGTGCTGCCGTCTCTTGATGCAGTGGTGGGACCGGTATGGGGTGGATATGCCACTGGCGGCCGCAACCGGTGTAGGACCGGATACGACCGCCAGTGGCCATGATGCTGGGTACCGCTCGAGAACAAGTCGGAGGTGCTAGGCCTCGTTGGCCATTTGTGCGTGCGCGCCGGTTTTCGCCGGTTCGGCCAGACGCGCGGTGGACGCGGTGTCGAAGAGGTGGACATGTCCCACCTTCGGCAACACATGGACGGTCTCACCCTTGAATGGCGGCTTGCGGCCATCGACGCGCACGACCATCTGGTATTCGGTGCCTCCCACGGTGGTGTGGCCGTAGACGTAGGCATCGGCTCCGAGTTCTTCGACGACGTCCACATGCACGGCAAGGCCCTCGTTTTCCAAAACCAGGTCAAGGTCCTCGGGACGGACGCCCAGGGTCACCGAATTCCCGGTGGCCGCCTCGAGCGTGGCCGTGGAAACCGGGTAGGTGGTGCCGCCGAAGGCAACGCCGCCGTTGACCACGGGAAGTTCCAGCAAATTCATCGCGGGTGAGCCGATGAATCCGGCAACAAAGATGTTCGCAGGGAAATCGTAGAGCTCGCGGGGGGTTCCGACCTGCTGCAGCAACCCGTCCTTGAGCACGGCAACGCGATCACCCATCGTCAAGGCCTCGACCTGGTCGTGGGTCACGTAGACCGTGGTGACGCCCAGGCGGCGGGTCAGCGAAGCGATCTGCGTGCGGGTCTGCACGCGCAGCTTGGCATCAAGGTTCGACAACGGCTCATCCATGAGGAAGACCTGCGGGCTGCGGACGATGGCCCTGCCCATGGCCACACGTTGGCGCTGGCCACCGGAGAGTGCCTTCGGCTTGCGGTCCAGGTAGTCCTCAAGGTCAAGCAGCTTGGCCGCTTCCTGCACGCGGCGGGCGCGCTCTTCCTTGTCGACGCCGGCGATCTTCAGCGCGAAGCCCATGTTGTCTCCCACGGACATATGCGGGTAAAGCGCATAGTTCTGGAAGACCATGGCGATGTCGCGGTCTTTGGGGGGAACGTTGGTGACGTCGCGGTCGCCGATGAAGATGCGTCCGGAGTTGATGTCTTCCAGACCGGCGAGCATGCGCAACGTGGTGGACTTTCCGCAGCCGGATGGTCCGACGAGTACCAGGAATTCGCCATCGGCGATGTCCAGGGAGATCTTGTCGACGCTGGGCTTGGTGGCTCCCGGGTAAACACGGGTGGCTTGGTCAAAAGTTACTGATGCCATGGGGCAACGACCCTTTCACGGGCAGGTACGTGCCCGACGATCCGTAGTGAATGGAATCACAAGCTTCTCATATCGAGGATGGAATCCAAAAGGGCCGGCAATTCCCCGGGCCCATTAAGGCGAAATTGCGCTTTGGTGGGCCCGGAACCGATCTTGACCCCGATATCTCCGGGGCGGAGCACCGCAAATGCGTCCTCATCGGTGACATCATCACCGGCAAACACCACTGTCGTGGCGTCCGCAACCTCGCGCAACCAATTCAGGCCGTCGCCCTTGGTGCCCACCAGGACGCTGGCTTCCAGTACCGCCTTGCCGTCAAGGGACTGAAGGTCCTCGATGTCGTCGAGCTGGCCATGGGCCTCATGCAATGCAGCGCTGGCGACATCGGCTGCTGCCTGGCGGACGTGCAGCACGATCGCGGCAGGTTTGTATTCCAACGTGGTGCCCGGGTGGGCCGTGCTGATGGCCTCCAGGATTCCGGTGGCCTTGGCCAGAGCCTTGCTTTGAGCTGGGCTGAGATCGATGTGCTCGTCATCGGCGCCGAAGGCCTCGGGCGCCCAGCGTTCGGTTCCGTGGCTACCCACCAGCAGGGTTTGCTCCGGAGGGCTGCCAACCGCACGCAGCGAGGCCAGATCACGTCCCGAGATCAGCGCCGTGACGGTGTTTTCCAGGGCTGAGAGACCAGCCAAGGCCTCGGCGGCTGCGGGCAGGGGGCGTGCGTCCTCCGGACGGTCGACCAGCGGAGCCAAGGTTCCGTCGAAATCCAGGGCCACCAGCAGGACCGGGGTATCTATCAGCGACTCGATGGCATCGGCAAGGTCGGGGGTGATGGGACCCATGATTAACCAGCTGATCCTTTCAATGGGAGGAGACGGGCAAGGGATGGACGGAACCGTGCCCACCAGCGGCCTAAGTCCATGGCCGGGGCAAAACTGGCTGCGCCGTGGCGACGGGAGGGTTTAGTCTGCACCGGCGCCAACGGAGCCCCCAGGCTAGACGAGCACGTCCACCGGCAACGGCTGGGCCAGCGAGGCAAGGAAGGTCTGGGACCAGTTGGCCACGTCGTGCTCCCGCAGGTGCCGGCGCATGCGGCGCATCCGCCGGGAAGCGTCCTGCGGGTCCATGCGCAGCGCTCGCAGGATCCCCGATTTCATTCCGTCGATGTCATGCGGGTTCACCAACACCGACTGCGTCAGCTGATCCGCGGCCCCGGTGAACTCCGAAAGCACCAGCATCCCGGTGTCATCGGTGTGTGCTGCCACGAATTCCTTGGCCACCAGGTTCATTCCGTCGCGCAGCGATGTCACCAGCATGATGTCCGCGGCCAAATACAGGGCGATCATTTCCCGCATCGGGTAGGAATGGTGAAGATAGCGGATGGCCGTGTGCTCCATGGTGTCGTGTTCGCCATTGAGGTTGCCGACCATCAGCTCGACTTGGTCCTTGAGCTGCTGGTAGCGATCGACATTCTCGCGGCTGGGACTGGCAACCTGCACCAGGCATGCCTCGCCGACAGTGATGGACCCCTCGGCCAGCAGTTCGCCGTAGGCCTTGAGTCGGTGCCGGATCCCCTTGGTGTAGTCGAGACGGTCCACCCCCAGCAGGATTGTCTTGGGATTGCCAAGTTCCTGGCGGATCTGCTTGGCACGGGCAACGATCTGCGGATCGTGCGCAAGATCGGCGACATACTGGGTGTCGATCGAGATCGGGTGGGCCTCTGCGCGGCAGATGTTTGGGCTTGACCCGCTGGCTTCCGGTGATGCCGGCGGGATCGCCAGCGAGCCCTTGACCGTGCGGTCCGTGTAGCGGCGCATGGAACGCAGGAAGTTGCTCGCGTCGGCGGTGCGCTGGAAGCCCACCACGTCGGCACCGGCCAGTCCCTCAAGGATCTGCTTGCGCCATGGAAGCTGGGAGAAGATCCCGGGGGAGGGGAAGGGGATGTGGTTGAAGAAGCCGATGCGCAGATCCGGGCGCGCCTCACGCAGGAGCTTGGGGACAAGCTGCAACTGGTAGTCCTGCACCCAGACGGTCGCTCCTTCGCCGGCGACCGCTGCGGTGGCATCGGCAAAGCGCTTGTTGACCTTCTTGTAGTTGTCCCACCAGGTGCGGTGGAACTCCGGGGGGACGATGACGTCGTGATACAGCGGCCAGATGGTCGAGTTGGAGAACCCCTCGTAGTACATTTCCAGGTCCTCGTCGTCCAAGGGGACCGGGACCAGGTGGATACGCTCGTTCTCGAACGGCTGCAGCACTTCGTTCGTGGCTCCGTGCCAACCCACCCAGGCGCCATCCGAGGCCTGCATGACCGGGGCGATGGCGGTTACCAGGCCGCCCGGGGAGCGGCGCCACAAGAGTTCACCGTTCTCGCCTTCAAAGCGGTGCACGGGTAGCCGGTTGGCCACCACGATGAAGTCGTAGCTTGGGTTCTCGCTACCGGATGGAGGTTCGATTCCTTGTTCCTCTTGCATGTTGCCCCTTCCATTCCTAAAGCTATTCCTAAGCTCAAGCATTCTGAAGCTCAAGATTAAGTTTGAGCTTAGGTCAACGACGTGATGGAAGCGACATTGGGAAGATAAGCTACGTGCTCCTCGTGCCCTAAACTGGGTGGGTCGGGGGACTACCAATCCAACTTTTGAAGGACGTTTTGACCTATGGCATCGAATAGCCAGCGGCCGAGCAAGGCCGAGCGGACCGCGAGCGCGCGCGAACAAGCGCAGCAAGTGCGAGTGGCCCAAGAAGCCGCTGACAAGCGCAAGTCACTGTTCATCAAGGTGGGCGTCCTGGTGGCTGTGCTCGCGGTGATCGCCCTGATTGTTGGGCTTGTCGTCCAGAACAATTCCGGCAAGGTCGCCGAATCCGGTGCCGTGCCCAAGGGCGGGAATGTGGCCGGTGGCATTACGCTCACCTCCGACACCACCCTTGCCGATACGTCCGGGCTCACGGTGGATGTCAACAATGCCGGCGCCGCGCCAGACGAGCCGAAGGAACCCGCTCCCCGCGATGACAAGCCCGCGGCCAAGGGCGAACCGATCAACTTGTTGTTCTACGTGGATGTCAACTGCGTGCACTGTGCCGATTTCGAGACGGAATACGCAGACCAGATCAGCAGCTGGCTGGCGGCCGGGGATGTCAAGGTCGAGTACCGCACTGTGGCCTTCCTGGACCGGGGTTCACCGACCAACTTCTCCTCGCGCGGTGCCAACGCACTGGCTTGCGTCGCCGACGCGGCTCCGGCCTCGTACCTGACGTTCTCCAAGGCCTTGTTCGCACACTACCCCGAGGGCGAGATGAAGAACGCGGAATTGGCCCAAATGGCCAAGGACAGCGGCGCTGAGGTGGGTAAATGCATCGACGACGGCACCTTCCGTCCGTTCGTAGAGTTCACCAACCAGGCTGCGCTGGCAGATTCAATCGGCGGAACCCCGAGCACGTTCATCCAAGGTAAGTTCTGGGACGCCAACGCCGAGCCTGATTTCGTTTCCGTGGTGGAAGCCGCGATCAAGGCGAACAAGTAGCACGTACGATGCCGTGTCGTCCCCCGGCCCTGGGTGGCTCACCGAAACCTCGGTGAGCCACCCAAGGCCAGACCTGGCGGCGTCTTGACAGCCATGGCCCGGTTTCCGGTCACAGGGGTGTATCCGCTACGCTGGATCCTGCACTTGGGTCGTGATCGAACAGACCTTGGCAGCATGCCTCCTTAGCTCAGTTGGCCAGAGCATCGCTCTTGTAAAGCGAGGGTCGCCGGTTCGAATCCGGCAGGGGGCTCCATTGAAATCCTCGCCTTTCCTCGGCCATGTGTCGGGAAGAAGCGAGGATTTTTCTTTTTGCGAACAGTCACGAATTTCGGGCAGGCCTCACCTCCCACACGTTTTTGTGCCGATGCGCGGTTTGTGCTGGTATTCATGGGCATTTGGCGGCCAGCTGGAAAATGGTGGTTGTTCACGCCGATGAATGGCATTGCCGTGGCTTCTTCGAGGAATTTGCCTTTCACTCTTGAATAATCCGGGAACCCGAGCCCGGACATCGAACGCGCAGGTACCAGCAACTGGCGGCAGCGGGAGGCGCGGAATGCTGAACCTCTTCATGTGGGCCTCCGGTTGGCCGCCCAGCTTTGTGCGGTGCTGCCGGAAAAACGATATGAGTCGGGTCCCTGGCAATACGGTCGAATTTGACAGGCGTGGCTGCCCCTAACTTTTCACCAGCTATTCAATTGTCGCGTGCGCTCGGTGAGGGCGCTGGATGCAGGCCAAACATCGTCAGGAGGGGCACCGTGCGCCCCGGTTGGCAAAGTGGTGTTTGTCACTGGAGGACAGTTGCTCCGATGCGCCACGCGATGCGAAGTTGCTCCTCGGCGTTTGCACTCCGACCACAGAGAATGCTGCTTTTTAGACGTGGAAAATTTATTCCATTTACGGTCTTGGACGAGGGAAGGCCAAAAGGTCAAAGCTATCGGCAGCAGTATGCTTCCTAGTCGAACCTCGCGCTATTCATAGTGGTTGTTGACGTTGCTGGGTAGGGGCACCCGGTGAGTTTTTCGACCACGCATTCAAGATCAACTGTGATTCGGAAGAGCCCCCATGAAACAGAGCAGTACCCTCCTGCGAAAAATCGCCTCGCTGGGATTTGCCTCAGCACTGGTGACCGGCCTGCTTGCCGGCGTGACGACAACCCCGGCACTGGCTGCCAACACTGCCAAAATGGTGGTGAAAGCCAATATCAAGCAAACAACCACGGGACTGAACATGCGTTCCGGTGCGGCAACCTCCTACAAAATCATCACTGTTTTGAAAAAAGGTGAAAAAGTCACGGTCAAATCGACCTCGGGAACTTGGTCCAAGGTTGTTTCCGGAAAGCACACGGGCTGGGTTTCGTCCAAGTACCTCAAGCCAGTGGCACCGAGCGCTCCAAGCCCAGGCCCGACCGCTTCGAAAACCAATCTGACTTTCACGGCAGCCGGCGTGACCTCAAAATTCCATGTCTTCCCCGTGACGGCAGCCAAAGGCATTCTGTTCTACCTGGACGGTGATGGGCAATGGGCTTTTGACAACGCGTCATCCTCCTACGCACTGGGTGGATCCAACGGAATCGTGGAGCAGGCCCGCAAACGCGGCTACATGACAGTCGCCGTCCGGACGCCTGACCGACAAGGCACACCTACCTGGTGGGAAGATGGGGCCAAAAACTCCGCCTACTTCGACGCGCTTAGGAATGAACTTGGGAAGCAGTACCCCGGAGCCAAGGAAAACTGGTTGACCGGGTACTCGGGTGGGGCTCAGTTCCTGACCCAGTCCTACCTGCCTCAGCACCCGGAAGCGATGCTCGCCGGTGGTGGCGCTGTCATGATGGGCGGCGGAGGGACTCCGGAGCTGAAAGTGAAGGGTTTCACCAAAGCGCAGAGGGATGCCTTCACCATGCATTGGTACACCGGTGCGGCTGACACCGCAGCAAACTCCGATGAGAACTACGATGCGCTTGGCGAAGCAAAGGCAGGCAAGGCCTGGTATGCCAAGGCCGGCTTCCGGACCGCTTCGAGCTACCCGAAAGGCGTTGACCACGACCTCTCCGGGCGTTTCGGCAGCGCGATCGGAACAGCGCTGGATCGTTAACCCACGATGCGCATGGACTTGAGCCGTTCAAGTCCATGCGCTGTGGTCCGACGGGCATTCTGCCCGGGATACCTGCCTCTATGCCGCTCCCCGTTGCCTAGGCTGACCAGATCAGCCTAGGCAACGGGGAGCGGCTTGCGTTTCTGGAGCTCCAGGGAACCGTGGCGGAGTCCGGCATTGCTTCTCGAAACGGGCCTTGGGGCGATCACGGCCGGTCGGTAGGCAACCTGCGCGACCAGGTGTGGGGCCTCCGGAAGTGCATTTGGCGAACAGGTGCTGTTACGGATAATTGGCGGCAATTGTCCCCAGGGCAATCTCGGGCTCGATCCTGTACTTTCCTCCGGGCTCGTGCCCGTTGCCTCCAAGTTCCGGAGCGACACGGCCCTTGGCTAAGCCGTGCCACTCGAGGAGGGGAGGTGGAGAAACGTAGTGATCCCGGTGGATTCCCCCGAAAACACATCCTCTCGGACACCGGCTTCGCCGGTGGTCTTTGGCCCTGTGGTTCCGAGAATGTCATGGCCTGGCAGTAGGGTTTCTCTGGCTGGTACTGGTGGTTTGTCCTGATGGTGTTTGTTGCCCGGTGCTGCGAATCGCGAAAACAAGAGTGCGAAAAGCGCGGGTCCCTCTGAGAGCCAAGGCTGCTGGGTTGTTGCCAACGCCATCGGGAAAGGCACAGCGTGAAATGCCTTCCGGCAAGATCGTGGCGATGCCAAGGTACCGTCGTGCCAAAAGGCCCCGGCCGGGGGTGCGGGAAATCGCCAAACGACCGCTGGTGGCGTTGAATCTTTCCTGGCTTTTATTGCCGCCCGATAAACCACCCCTGCCGGTGGCCGAACTCCTGCCATGATGCATGGGAAGCGTCCGTCGGGACATCGCGGGCGAACTGGTCGTTCGGCAATCTTGCACCCAAGTCAGGGAAACAACGAAACCATTGAAAACACGAAGTGCACTGGGTACCGTGAGGCCATGTCGGAGCGGACTAAGCGTTTTGCCGCCTTGGGACTGGACTACGTGGTCATCCTGGGTTGGATGGCCACTCTTGGGGTGATCTCGGCGGTCATCTTCCTGGTCCGCGGGGAACTGCCCGACACCATGGGGACGCTAGGGCCTTGGGGCAGCGAAGTGCTCTATTTCTTTCTGCTGACGTTCGTGGTGGGTTTCTACCTCTACAAGGGTGAATCGGGTGCGAACCACGCGACCTGGGGCAAGCGAAAAATAGGGCTTGTGGTTCGGGGCCGGGACGGTTCAATACCCAGCAAAATGCAGATCCTGCTGCGAACAGTCGTGAAGTTGGCGCCCTGGGAAACCGCCCACCTTTTTATCTGGCAGATGATGGATGTGTTCCACCGCGAGGGGTGGGAGGCGATGCCACCGGTTTGGATTTTCGTTGGCCTGAATGCAGCAAGCGCAGCGGCCGTGGTTTATATCGTGATGGTTTTTGCCACGGGGCGGGGACCTCACGACCTGGTGGCCAGAACCGTGGTGCAACTGCGGACGAAGCCCGTTGACTGAGGCAAGCCTCAGGCCTCGAGGGTCGAGCCACGCACCATCAGAGAGCTGTGGAGAACCATCTGTTGGGTCTCCAATTCTTCGCCGGCCATGAGACGCAGAAGCTGTTCGCCGGCCCGTCGGCCCAGTAGTTCTCCGGGCAGGTGCACACTGGTCAGGCCGGGGGCGCTGGTCCGGGAATATGGCAGGTCGTCGAATCCTGCCACCGCAAGTTCCCCGGGGATGGAGATCCCCGTCGCACGGGCTTCCTGCAGGACACCGTAGGCGTGGGTGTCGGTGGCGCATGCCACGGCAGTCACGCCCGCTTCCTTCCACCTGGGCCATGCTGCGCTGAAAGCTTCCGCTGCCAGGGCCACGTTGACGGTCGTGGCGGCCACGGCACACTCGGGGACCTCCATGCCCAATTCCCGTGAAGCGATGAGGAAGGCCTCTCGCCTGACATCGAAGGTGGTGGTTCCGGTGGTTCCGTCAAGATAGGCGACCTTCTTGTGGCCGGTCTGGGCAAGATGCTCGGCCAGCAGGCGCGCTCCCTGCGCGACGTCGAGGTTGACCGCCGGGACGGTGGCGCCGAATTCCGGGGCATCGAGCAGCACCAACGGGCCGGGGGCCGAGAGTTCCTCAAGAAAAGACGGATCCGGAGCATCAACGAGCAGGCCGGCAGGGCGCAGTCCCAACAACCTTCGGGTGTCATCGGCACTGGGCAACTGGCCGGCATCGGTGACCGAAAGCAGCAGCTGGTACTTGGAACCCAGCGCGGAGCGCACCCCGGCAATGACCGTGGCAAAAAACGGGTTGGAAATATCCGGGGCCACCATGATGACGGTGTTGCTCACTCCCCGGGCCAGCGAGCTGCCGATCCCGTCCACGACGTAGCCGAGTTCGCGAATGGCTTCGCGGACCTTGGCCTCATTGGAGGCCGATACCCGGCCGATGGCCTTGCCGTTTGCGACCAGTGACACCGTTGCGGTGGAAACCCCTGCGTGTTCGGCGACCATGGCCGCAGTGACCCGCCGTCGGCTCGGCGGGGTGGCGCGCGGCTTATGGGTCGGATGCATGGCTTTTATCCTAGTCGAGTCGAGGCCGGCTTGTCGGTGATGAAATCAAGCGTTTGACCTAAGGTGCCGGATCACTCACGTTAAGCGTTTGACGTATCGGGGCCGAGAGTGCCAGAATTCCGGTGAAACAGCTTTGCCTGTCCGTGGTGCCAGCACCGCGGAAAAGGTATCCCCGACGATGTGGAGAACGAAAATGGGCGCACCGATGACGAGCACCGAGCCGCGCAAGATCATCCTTGATTGCGACCCCGGCCATGACGATGCCGTAGCCATTTTGCTGGCACACGGTAGCCCCGGGATCGAGCTGCTGGCGGTGACAACCGTGGTCGGCAACCAAACCCTGGCCAAGGTCACCAAGAACGCCCTGGCAACCGGAACCATCGCCGGCATCACCGGTGTCCCCTTCGCCGCCGGATGCGCGCGTCCGTTGGTGCGCACGATCGAAAACGCCCCGGACATCCATGGCGAATCGGGCATGGACGGACCGGCCCTTCCCGAGCCGGCCATCAAGCTTGATCCGCGCCATGCGGTGGACCTGATCATCGACACCATCATGGCCCACGAGCCCGGTACCGTCACCCTGGTTCCCACCGGAGGGCTGACCAACATCGCCATGGCCGCCCGCAAGGAACCACGCATCGTGGAACGGGTCAAAGAAGTCGTACTGATGGGCGGTGGATACCATGTGGGCAACTGGAGCCCCGTCGCCGAATTCAACATCATCATCGACCCCGAGGCCGCCCACATCGTTTTCAACGAGAAATGGCCCGTAGTCATGGTCGGGTTGGACCTGACGCACCAGGCGCTGGCCACCGATGAGGTCGTCGCCCGGATCGAGGCCATCGGCACAGGCCCGGCCAGGTTCGTGCGGGAGCTCATGGATTTCTTTGCCGACGCCTACAGGGGTGCCCAGGGGTTCGAGTTCCCGCCCGTCCACGACCCCTGTGCCGTGGCCTACGTGATCGACCCAACCATCGTTACCACCCGCAAGGTCCCGGTCGACATCGAGCTGCAGGGCAAGCTGACGCTGGGCATGACGGTTGCCGACTTCCGTGCACCGGCACCGGAAGGCTGCAACACCTCGGTGGCGGTGGATCTGGACCACCAGCGTTTCTGGGACCTTGTCGCCGACGCATTGGTGCGTATCGGAGACGTCGGGGTCTCACGCGGATGAGCACTTTGATGCACGAAGCTCCCTCCACATCCCGTGGAGGCGCTGCCGCCCTGACCGCCGCCCTGCTGACCGCTTGCGTGGCATTCCAGCTCAACGCCTCGATGCTGAGCCCCGCGCTGGTCACCATGGGGGAGGAGCTGGGCACGGACCAAGCGGCCATTGGCCTGTCGCAAACATGGTTCTTCACCACCGCCGCATTGTTCTCGCTCTTCCTGCCACGGTTTTCCGACGTCGTGGGCCGCAAGCGGATCCTGATTATCATGATGCTGCTGACCGCTGGCGGATCCGTGGTGGCGGCAGTGGCCCCGAACATCGGCTGGCTCTTTGCCGGGCGCATCATCCAAGGCATCTCCGGGCCCACCGTTCCGTTGGCGTTGCTGATGCTTCGCAGTGCCGTGCCAAACCCGCGACGCTACGGCACCTTGATGGGCCTCATCCTTGCCGTGAACGGCGGGGTCGCCGGGGTCGATTCGTTCCTCGGTGGCTACCTGGCCGAGAACCACGGGTTCCGTTCCATCTTCTGGTTCATGGTCGTCCTGTCCGTGCTTGCCGCCGTGGCCGTTGCACTGCTGAGCTCCGAATCCAAGCCACAAGCCGGTACGCGCATGGACTGGCGCGGGGTGTTCTTCATCGTCATCGCCGTCGGGGCCCTGCTGACAGCGTTGAACGAGGCCGCGACGCTGGTCGGCGGCATCGATGGTTCCACGGTGCTGCTGTCCGTGGCTCTGTTGGGGGTTGCCGCGGGCGCCTTTTACGGTTTCTGGGCCACCGAGAAGTCCGTCGACCAACCCATGGTGCAGATCGAGCATCTGCGCCAGCGGGCCACCTGGGCGCCGCTTCTGACCACCGTGCTGACCATGACGGGCATCTTCGCCGTCATCAACGGGATCGTTCCCGCCTTTGTCCAGGCCGCGGCGCCGGGCTTCGGGGTGGGTCCGACCCAGACCGCGTTGCTCATCCTGACCCCCTTCGCGTTGCTGGGCTGGGTCTTTGGGCCGATCAGCGGGAAGTTGGCGCCGATATGGGGATACACCGTGGTGTTGCGCGTCGGCATGCTCGGCTCCATCTGTGCACTGCTGGTCATAGTGCTTTTCGGCCTGGATTCGCTGCCCTTGATGGTTGCCGGCACCGCGTTGCTGGGCATCACGTACGCAGGAACCGCGAACATCATGCTCAACGGGCTGGGCATCGTGCTCTCTCCGGCCTCGAACCCGGGCTTCTTGCCGGGGATGAACGCCGGGGCCTTCAACTTGGGCGCCGGCCTGAGCTTCCTTGTGCTTCCCGCGGTGCTTGTGGGAACCTCGTCCATGGGCGAGCGTACCTCCTACGCGATGGTGGTGGTCGTTGGCCTGCTCGTTACCGTGGCTGCGTTCGCCGCCTCGCTCCTGATTCCCAAACCCGTTGATGCAGAGGTTGAATAAGTTGAACGCGCAAGCCACACGTACGCAGAACGGCCGGATCGTGGTGGTCGGTTCGCTGAACGCCGACCTGACCATCTACACCCGGCGTTTGCCACTGCCGGGGGAGACGTTGCACGGTGAGGGATTCACCGTGAACCCCGGCGGCAAGAGCGCCAACCAGGCAGTCGCTGCAGGACTGCTGGGCGGCAATGTGAGCTTGGTGGGAGCCGTAGGCCAAGACGCCAATGGTGACATGCTGCTCGAATCCTGTGCAGCGGCGAACGTGGACACGACCCACGTGCGCCGGGCCGATGGGGTGGAGACCGGTGTTGCGGTGGTCACCGTTGACGCCGCGGGGGAAAACAGCATCGTCATTTCCGCCGGCGCCAACGGGACGCTGTCCCCGGCTGACGTGGCTTCAGCCGCATCGGCATTCCAGGGGGCCTCCGTCCTCTGCTTGTGCCTGGAAGTAGGTGTGGAAACCGTCGAGGCCGCGGCGCTCGCCGGTGCCCAAGCCGGCGCCAAGGTGCTGCTGAATCTCTCGCCGTACGCGCCGATCCCGCCTAGCTTGGCCAGGCTTTCGGACGTTCTGCTGGTCAACGCGCATGAAGCATCACAATTCCTCGACGGGGCGGAGATCCCCGGACCAGAGGCAACCGGCGCCGCCTGGGTGCCGGTGCTCGAACATCTGGTGGAACACGGAATTCAAAGTGCCGTGGTGACTCTCGGAGCGCACGGCTCGGTGGTGCTGGACTCCGAGGCCGCCGAAGGCCGGCGGGTTGTACGCATCGCCCCGACCCGGGTGGACGCGGTGGACACCACCGGCGCCGGCGATGCCTTTACCGGGGGCCTGGCTGCGCGGCTGGCGGCAGCGGACACCCTGGCCGATGCTGCCGCATTCGCTTCGGTGGGCGCCGCCCTTGCGGCCACCAAGAAGGGTACGCAGGCCGCCTACCCGGACGCTATCACCGTGAACGCCAAGCTCAAGGATTAAAGGCACCGCTGTTGGGGTCCCGCCCGTTCGAGGTCCCGCCAGCGGTTTTAGAGTTCACGTGGGCAAATTCCTCAGACGCCCACGCCAGCGGTGGGGTACCTTCGGGAATCGTGTCGGACCTGACGTGATGCTTGAGGTGCTTCACCCGAATGCCGAATTTCCCTGAGGGTGGCCGTAAACCCGGTATAGGCCTTAACCGTTCAGCCCGGATCCATGCGCGTCCATCGGACTGCCACGAAGGGCCAGGCACTGATCCGGATGAAGACGGAGACCGGGCTCTCTCGGTTCCAAATCCCGGCGTGTGCTTTCCGTGATTTCCGGGATTGATATGGACTTGTACAGAACAATGGTTAACCAATCAATTTGATCTCCTAGT
>JAUNVO010000342.1 GCA_030540695.1 Micrococcaceae bacterium
TGACGGTGAGACTAAACGTGTATTCTGCCCTTGGTGGTTAGCCCAGATTTTTCATCGAGTACCGTCAGGCTGGCGAACCGGTGATTTCAGCGGGTTCAGCAGCCAGTTTGGTTTCCGGGCATGACAGGATTCCCACGTCGCTGGTTTGGGCGCCGGTTTCCATCAGCCGGTGGGCGTGCTTTTCTGCTCGAAAGGGATTGGTGCGGTTGCCGGGGTTTTATGCCGCGAGATGCCCGTTTCGCCATCGCTGCCGCAACAGTGTGGTTCCTTCAATGAGCGCGATGAAGACGTGCGATTCCGGTGCGGATGCCGGGATCAGCAGTCTTCGCTTACGGGCGCTACTGATGAGTTTCCCGGCGATCGAGAAAAGTCGGTAGCGCCAACGTTTCATATCCCAAACCCCGGCGGTGTGGCCAGTGGGAAGGATGACCAACTGAAGCCACGCCACCAGATTCATCGCGAGCATGGCAAGGTCTGTCCAAAGTTGGTTCGCAGCAATCGCATGAAAAGGCAGTTTCCCCATTCCGCTGTTCTTCAGGGTTTTGATGCGGTTCTCGCACCGAGCACGGGCTCGGTGCCTGGCATCAAGGAACGCCACGTTGTATCTCGGCGCGTTGGTGAGGAACGCGGTGACGCGATGCCCGTCAACGTCGAACAATGTCGCGTTGGCTCCCGGGTGCAAGGGTTCGGCCCGTAAATAGAGCCGGGTCCCGTCGGGGTAGTCCTTGAGCTTGATGACTTGGGTAGCGTCGATAACCCACGCATCATGGCGCTGGTTTCCGTGCTGATCCAAGGCAGCTTCCCAGTGTTTTTTGTCGTTGATCCAGCCAATGTTCCGCTCGTTGGGCACCGGCAAGGCAAAGGACGTGGAGAACTGCAGTCCCAAGGAGTGCAGGTGGTTCAGGAACTCACGCGAGGCCCCGGCGCTGTCGGTACGCACCAAGATCCTTTCGGTGTCCAGGTTCCCGTCCTTGTTACTCATTTCCTCAGGTAGCTGGGCCAGGGCCTTGTCCAGTACCCGGATGTGGTCCTTGGCGTTGTTCGCGGTCTTGCTCCCTGCCCGCAGTTCCGCGACCAGGACTTCACCGGTGCCGTTGTCCTTGCCATAGTCGAGGCTGACGACCATCGGTGCATGCCCAAACCCGCCCTTGTAGTTCCCGGTGGCCAGCTCCTTCTCGCTGTGCGAAGTAGTCAGTGTGGCATCAATATCCAAAATCAGGGGATCCAACTTGGTGGCCAATATCGCCGGATTCCGTTTTCCGGCAGCCTTCCAGATCCTCGAGCGCAAGGACCGCATGAGCGTCGCACTGCCGTAGGCGAATGCTTCGGGTTGCACGGTGGCTCGCTCCACGAACCTGGAAACGGTGGCGTTGGAAGGGACCGGGCCGAAGAGTCCGGGGCTGTTGCGCAGGACATCGAGATCCGAGACGTGTTCCCCGCCGCCAGCGAGCATCACGGCGAGTGATCCGAGGATTCCGCCTGGCCGATGGATAGCTTGGGCCGGAACGAACTGGGACAGGCGGTCCTCGCTCAGGTTGGCGAAGCCGACGGCGTCCAAGAACGAGGTGAGGACGTTCAAGCCGGCGTGGGAGATCAGCGACTGGCTGGTCAAAGCTGCCGGAACGGACGGAAAAACTTGGGTATCATTGTGCATCGAAAGGGTGAGTCCTGATCTGGTGGATAACATGGTGTCGTTACCTCTATTTTTCCAGATCAGCTCATCCTTTCGTCCTTAAAGACGCTTAATGACTTTCCGCCCCATGAAAATGCCGGGCTAGGCTTGACCTGAAAATGTTTAGCAAATAATCCTCTACCGCTCGTCCGGTCAAACCTACAATTGTCGACAAGCGAATGTATCAACAGCCGAAACGATGCTGAACTGGTGTTGACATCAATGAGCATGGACCTTGAAGTACCGGAACTCCAACCGCTCAATCTAGTTTTCATATTTTGGAAAAATTGGAGTTGGGGTTGGTAGATGCTGTCCTGGTGCCAGTCGGATGTCGAACGATTCAAACTCCCTGACAGTCCCTTCGGTTTGCCCGAGGACTCCAAGCAACGCAGCTGACGCATTTGGCATGACGGCCTGCACGAGCAGACCCACACGCCGAAGCACTTCAAGGGTTACATAAAGAACCGTCTCCATGCGGGCGATATCCGTTTTCCTGAGCACCCATGGGGCCTGCTCCGCAAAGTAGGCATTCGTATCACCCAAGACGGTCCAGATCGCTTCCAGCGCCTTGCTGAATTCCTGACGTGAAAATGCGTCCCGGCAAATTTCAAGCAGTCTTCCAGCTGCAGCCATGATCTGGTTGTCAGCGTCAGTGAACTCGC
>JAUNVO010000046.1 GCA_030540695.1 Micrococcaceae bacterium
CGCTACAACCTGATGACCTCGTCAACGCTTCTTGAGCTCAGCCCTTCGTTGGCCGAGTGGTTTGCAGGAGCGGGTATCGATGGCAAGTACTTCGGCGAGGTGGATGTCTGGCAGCCAAGCTATCTCAAGGGCCTGGACCAGGTCCTTGGCAGTGGAGCGCTATCGGCGTGGCAGCACTGGCTGGCGGTGCAGTTGATCCGTTCCAACGCCCCATACTTGGCCAGCGCATTCGTGAAGGAAAACTTCGCCTTCTACTCGGCCAAGCTTTCAGGGGTCCAGGAGTTGCGAGAACGCTGGAAGCGCGGAGTGGCATTCACCGAAGGGGCTGTCGGCGAGGACATTGGACAGATCTATGTCGCCGAGCACTTCCCCCAGCGCAGCAAGGACGAGATGGATGCCCTGGTCGCCAACCTTATTGATGCCTACCGTCTGTCGATCGGCGAGCTTTCTTGGATGAGCCCCGAGACCAAGGACAAGGCACTGGAAAAGCTTTCCATGTTCCGTCCCAAGATCGGCTATCCGGACGAGTGGATCGACTACTCAAGCATTTCAACCGTTGCTGATAACGTCATCTCAAACCTCGCTGCGGCCAATGAATTCGAATTTATGCGTGAACTCAAGAAGATCGATGACGGCGTCGATCGCGAACTGTGGTTCATGTACCCGCAGACGGTCAATGCCTACTACCACCCGCTGCTCAATGAAATCGCGTTCCCGGCAGCTATCTTGCGCTCTCCGTTCTTTGACGCAGACCGTGATGCGGCCTCCAACTACGGAGCAATCGGGGCAGTGATCGGACATGAGATCGGGCACGGCTTTGACGACCAAGGCTCTCAGTTCGATGGGACCGGGGAGCTGAAGAACTGGTGGACGGATGCGGACCGGGAAGCATTTGAAAAGCTCACCGGAAAACTCGTTGACCAATACGATGCGTTGGTGCCGCCAGAGGCTCCCGAGCACCACGTCAACGGCAAGCTCACCCTCGGGGAAAACATCGGGGACCTGGGTGGTCTTGGAATTGCCTACACGGCCTACAAACTGGATCTGGCTGCCCGTGGACTGGAAACGGACGAGGAAATTGACGGGCTGAACGGCGACCAGCGCTTCTTCTACTCGTGGGCCGAATGCTGGCGGACGCTGATGCGACCCGAAACCATGGTCACCCGCATCACGACCGATCCGCACTCACCCGGCGAATTCCGTTGCAATCAGGTGACCAAGAACATGGATGCGTTCCACGAAGCCTTTGGCACCAAGCCGGGGGACGGCATGTGGCTGGACCCCGAGGACCGCGTCCGGATTTGGTAGACCGGAATGCCGCTGTTGTCTCCGACCGCCCGGAACGGGATGACAGCGGCCACCACCGGAGCATCCCTATGACTGGGCGAAGTAGTCACCGATGTCATCGAGCAACGTATTGAAGGCGGCGGGAACCGATCCGTGGATACCTTTGGGTGTTTCTAGGTAGCTGGATCCGGGAACCGCTTCATGGAGTTGGCGCGCAGTTGAGCGGAAGTACTTGGCGCTTTTGGCCCCTGCCATGAAATGTGTATTCCGAGGAAGCACCGAGAAGTTTTTTGCGTGCTGGGATTCCTCCAGAGCCGCCCTCAGCTCGCCCACACCGCTGGGCAACAGTGTGCGTGCCAGCTTTCCGGCCTTGGTCTTCGATGTACAGGCCAGCAACGCGGCCAGGATGGGCTCGGGGACCTTGCCCAAGGTGGGGGAAAACTGCATGGCGCGTTCCATGCGCGCGAGCGCGCGGCTGTTTCTGCCTTTGGCCACGTCTTCGGCGAAGGATCTTATCCACCTCGTATCCAGTGAGGCATCCAAATTGATGGCCGGATCATAAACTGCCAGACGTGCGGGCACTGGACCATCGTCCTGTGAAACTGGATCCAAGAAGCTGCGTACCGCGTTGAGCACCACGGCACCTCCGAGGGAGTGCCCGAAGAGGTTTTCCGCCCCGGTGTGCTTGAGCATCAAGGCCACATCTGAAACCTCGGTGTCCATGGAATAGTCGGCCGGCTGCGCAGTCGACTTCCCTCGGCCTCGGCGATCGTATAGGTCCACCGTCCAGGCGTCGCCGAGCCTTGAGCCCAGGGCGGCAGCGAACGGGCGATATATCGCAGCGGTCAAGAACGCCCCGCCCACCACGAGGATCCGTCGGCTCCCGGGGGTCTGGGTATTTCCATACGAATACAGTGCCAAGGAACCACCGTCGGCGGTTGGCAGCATGTTTTCTTCCATAATGAATCCATCCTATATACGGGTTCCAAATGGGCGATCGCGTGGTGCTGGCCACCTCCCAGCCCGTACTCAGATTATTCGGACTAGAATTAGATATTGTGACTGCCGAAAAAACTGCCCCAGTAGCCAACCGCACCGAGACCAACAACCTGCGCCAGGTGCGCATGGACAAGCGTGCCGCTTTCTTGGCCCGCGGAGAAGAAGCCTATCCAGTGGGCGTTGCGCGCACTCACTCGCTACACGAGATCCGGGAAAAATTCCCTGAGCTCGAACCGGATGTCGCGACGGGCCTGACCGTAGGCATCGTGGGGCGCATCGTTTTTATGCGCAACACCGGCAAGCTCTGCTTTGCCACCTTGCAGGAAGGCGGCCCCGAAGGCACAGGAACCCGGCTCCAGGCGATGCTCTCCCTGGCAAACATCGGCGAGGAGAAGCTCGCTGATTGGAAGGCGCTCGTGGATTTGGGTGACCATGTGCTGATCACCGGTGAGGTGGTTTCCTCCCGTCGCGGTGAACTCTCGGTCATGGCCACGGACTGGCAGATGGCTTCCAAATCGCTGCGACCGCTGCCTGTCCTGCACGCGGATCTCAATGAAGAGACCCGTGTACGCCAGCGCTATGCGGACCTGATCGTGCGGGACGAAGCGCGTGAAATGGTTTACAAGCGTGCCGCCATTGTTCGTGCGGTGCGAGACACCCTCCATGCACGGGACTACGTCGAGGTTGAGACCCCGATGCTCCAACTCATTCACGGTGGCGCTTCGGCACGTCCGTTCAGAACTCACTTGAACGCCTTTGATCAGCCAATGACCCTGCGTATCGCCACTGAGTTGTTCCTCAAGCGTGCTGTCGTCGGAGGCATCGACCGCGTCTTCGAGCTTGGACGGATTTTCCGTAATGAAGGTGTGGACTCCACGCACTCCCCGGAATTCACGACGCTGGAGTCCTACGAGGCCTATGCCGACCAGTTCGTGATGGCGGACCGTATCAAGGAGATCATCCTCAACGCCGCCGACGCCGTCGGTGCCGGGCGTCTGCTCGAGACATCCAAGGGCGCCATCAACCTCGACGGGGAATGGGCTTGGCTCGGTGTCTACCCGGGTCTTTCCGAAGCCGTCGGCCAGGAAATCACTCCTGGGACCTCAGCGGAAACACTACGGAGAATTGCCGTTGAACGTGATGTTAAAGTCGACCCGAAATGGGATGCGGAAAAGCTCGTCATTGAGCTGTTTGGTGAAATCGTTGAACCGACACTGATTGATCCCACCTTCGTGTATGACTACCCTCCGGCGGCCCAGCCGCTGGCTCGGCCGCACCGCAGCAAGCCCGGTGTCATCGAAGCCTGGGACCTGGTCATTGGCGGAATGGAGCGCGGTACTGCATTCTCCGAGCTGATCGACCCGGTGATCCAACGTGAGCGTCTGACCGAGCAGTCCCGCATGGCGGCCGATGGTGATGACGAGGCGATGCAGTTGGATGAAGACTTCCTGCGTGCCCTGGAATACGGTGCGCCGCCAATGGGCGGTATTGGCTTGGGAATTGATCGTTTGGTTATGCTCTTTGTCGACACCGGAATTCGCGAAACCATTCTGTTCCCACTGCTCAAGCCGGAGGCCTGAAATGCCGTATATCGAAGCGCTTGTGCCAACGATTGTTGTTGCACTGGTCTTTTGGTTTGTCATTCGTGCGGTCTCCAATGTAGATCGCAGTGAGCGTGCTGCAGAAGCCAAAGTTGACGAACAGATAAAACTGTCCGCTCAGCATAAGGAGAACGAAACTCCGAAATCAGATAATTAACTGATTGGTTCTATTTCTGCTTGCTGAATGATGCATTCTTGTGTTTATGATATGAGGGTAAGCCTGAACTAATGTCGTTTAATGGTTCATGTTAATTCCCTACACAATGAGGAGCCGATAATGGCACGTCAGGTCCAAATCGCATTGATTGACGATATCGACGGTTCCGAGGCAACGGAATCGATCGTTTTTGGCATCGGCGGACAACATTATGAAATCGACCTCAATGAGGAACATGCCGATGCTTTCCGGGAAGCCTTCAAGCCATATATCAAGGTTGCACGAACCTCGAAACAGTTCACCCCGAAGGAAGCGCCGGCCATTCGGGCCTGGGCCAAGGAAAACAACGTCAAGGTCAATACACGTGGACGCCTGCAGGCGGACGTCATTGCTGCATACCACGCAGCAATGGCAAAAAAGCCACGTTCAAAGTCCAAATAACACTTTCACCACCTGACGGTGACAGGGGGCCATGGGCTTCCACCTTCTGCGGGGAATGCAGATAGCGCTCGGGGGATCGCGTCCATGTCAATGGGCGCGATCCCCCGACGTTGTTTAATCCGGTTCTGAACGCCGAGGGTGAACAATGTTATCCCTTGGGCGAACATGCAACACTTGCCCGAATTTGATGCGTAGCATCGAAATACGTGTTAGCTAGGAGTGTGCCGCATGTTTGAGAGATTTACCGACCGTGCCCGTCGCGTTGTCGTGCTTGCCCAAGAAGAGGCGCGCATGCTCAACCACAACTACATCGGAACCGAGCACGTTTTGCTCGGCCTCATCCATGAAGGCGAGGGAGTAGCGGCCAAGGCCCTTGAGTCGCTGAACATTTCCCTCGGTGCCGTGCGTGAGCAGGTCCAAGAGATCATCGGACAGGGCCAGCAGGCTCCCTCCGGTCATATCCCCTTTACGCCGCGTGCCAAAAAGGTGCTGGAGCTTTCGCTGCGCGAAGCGCTGCAGCTGGGCCACAACTACATTGGCACCGAGCACATCCTGCTTGGCCTGATCCGCGAGGGTGAGGGCGTTGCCGCCCAGGTCCTGGTGAAGCTTGGCGCAGACCTGTCACGGGTCCGCCAGCAGGTCATCCAGCTTCTCTCCGGATACCAGGGCGGCAAGGAAACCGCTGGTGCCGGAGTCAGCTCCGGTGGCCAGACCGAGGGCACCCCTGCGGGTTCCGCGGTTCTGGACCAGTTCGGCCGAAACCTCACCGCGGCGGCCCGCGAGGGCAAACTCGATCCCGTCATCGGCCGCGAATTTGAGATGGAACGCGTCATGCAGGTCCTCTCCCGCCGCACGAAGAACAACCCCGTGCTCATCGGTGAACCGGGCGTCGGCAAAACCGCCGTCGTCGAAGGCCTGGCTCAGGCCATTGTGCGCGGCGATGTTCCCGAAACCATTAAGGACAAGCAGCTCTACACCCTTGACCTTGGATCCCTGGTTGCCGGTTCGCGCTACCGCGGCGACTTCGAGGAACGACTGAAGAAAGTCCTCAAGGAAATCCGCACCCGCGGGGACATCATCCTCTTCATCGATGAGATCCACACTTTGGTGGGCGCCGGAGCGGCCGAGGGCGCCATTGACGCTGCCTCGATCCTCAAGCCGATGCTGGCCCGTGGCGAGCTTCAGACGGTCGGTGCGACCACACTTGACGAGTACCGCAAGCACATCGAGAAGGATGCGGCCCTTGAACGCCGCTTCCAGCCGATCCAGGTCAAGGAACCCTCGGTGGAGGAGACCACACAGATTCTGCGTGGCCTGCGCGACCGCTACGAGGCGCACCACCGCGTATCCATCACCGATGGCGCATTGGCTGCCGCCGCCGAATTGGCCCATCGCTATATCTCGGACCGCTTCCTCCCTGATAAGGCCATCGACCTGATCGATGAAGCCGGAGCACGACTGCGCATCCGCCGCATGACCGCCCCGCCTGCGCTCAAGGCCATGGATGAGGAGATCGCCACCGTCCGGCTGGAGAAGGAAGCGGCCATCGACGCCCAGGACTTCGAGGGTGCGGCCGCCTTGCGCGACAAGGAAGGCAAGCTCCAGGAGGCCCGTGGGGAGAAGGAATCCGCATGGAAGAACGGCGATCTCGACGAGATCGCCGAGGTCGATGCGGACCTGATCGCCGAGGTCCTTGCGAATTCCACCGGGATCCCTGTCATCAAGCTGACCGAGGAGGAATCCACGCGACTGCTGAACATGGAAGACGAGCTGCACAAGCGGGTCATCGGCCAGGATGAGGCAATCAAGTCGATTTCACAGGCCATTCGTCGTACCCGCGCGGGACTGAAGGATCCGAACCGCCCCGGCGGTTCGTTCATCTTCGCGGGTCCGACCGGTGTCGGCAAGACCGAACTTGCCAAGGCGCTTGCGGAATTCCTCTTCGGCGAGGAAGACGCACTGATCACCCTTGATATGTCGGAGTACTCGGAGAAGCACACCGTCTCGCGTCTCTTCGGTGCACCTCCGGGCTACGTCGGATACGAAGAAGGTGGGCAGCTCACCGAGAAGGTTCGTCGCCGTCCGTTCTCCGTGGTTCTCTTCGACGAGGTCGAAAAGGCCCACGCGGACCTATTCAACTCGTTGTTGCAGATCCTGGAAGACGGTCGCTTGACCGACTCCCAGGGACGCGTGGTCGATTTCAAGAACACCGTGATCATCATGACCACGAACTTGGGCACCCGCGACATCTCGAAGGGTGTGATGACCGGCTTCCAGTCGGCCACCGACACCCGCACCGGTTACAACCGGATGCAGGCGAAGGTCCAGGAAGAATTGCGCCAGCATTTCCGTCCCGAGTTCCTGAACCGCGTCGATGACGTGGTGGTCTTCCCGCAGCTGACGCAGGACGAGATCGTGGAGATCGTGGATTTGTTCCTGGCCCGCTTGCAGAAGCGCTTGGTCGACCGCAACATGACCATCGAGCTGTCTGCGGCGGCCCGCATCCTGCTGGCAACACGAGGGTACGACCCGACCATGGGTGCGCGCCCGTTGCGCCGCGTGATGCAGCGCGACATCGAGGACCAGCTCTCCGAGAAGATCCTCTTTGGCGAGTTGGTCTCCGGCCAGCACATCAAGGTTGACGTCGAAGGCGAAGGCGACGAAGCGAAGTTCACCTTCCACGGCGAAGACCCCACCCCGCAGCTTGAAGGCGAGCCCGCTCCGGTGGCCATCGAAAGCTAGCGGCAACACCGTGGAAAATGTCTGGGGAGACCTCCGTTGGGAGGCCTCCCCAGACATTTTTGCGTGGGGGCGTTGTTCGGCCTGCTACATGAATCACGGCCCGGACCGCGGCCGGGCATAGGATGCTTAGATGAAATCCTTTATCGTCAGGCGGGCGCGGACCAGCGATGTGAAATGTATCCGGGAGCTTGTCCGGCCACTGGCCGAGGACCGCGTGCTGCTGGAAAAGGAAGCCGTCGCCTACTACGAGAACCTGCAGGAATTCTTCGTGGCCGAGGACGCCGAGGGCAACGTCATCGGCTGCGGGGGTTTGCACGTGATGTGGGAAGATATCGCCGAGGTCCGGACGTTGGCCTCGAATGCGGAATGGCGTGGGCATGGCGTGGGCCGCCGGTTGCTGAAGAAATTGCTGGCCGAAGCACGTGAACTGGGCGTTTCACGGGTGTTCTGCCTGACGTTCGAAGTCGAATTCTTCATTCGCAACGGGTTTTCGGTGATGGCCGAGCAGTCAGCCGTCGACCCCGACGTGTATTCGGAGCTGTTGCGTTCCACCGATGAGGGCGTTGCCGAATTCCTGGACCTGGCACGGGTCAAACCCAATACGCTGGGCAACACCCGCATGATCACGTACGTCTAGTTCGGCCGAACCGTCCGTAGGCGGTTGGCCTAGTGCGGGAGGCTGACACCGTCCGCCAGCTGTTTGGCCAACCCATCGGCCAGCAGTGAGGCAAGTGCGCGTTCGCGTTGTTCGGAGGCTGCCGGCAAGGCATGCAGATCGCTCCAGGCCCGATGGCCCTCGCCTGCCTCACGGGCGGGATTCAGCCTCCGGCCCGTCTCCACACCCAAATCAGGCACCCGCACCAGGTCCGCCCGGTCCACGGGGTGCTCAGCATGGCGCAGAACGGCCATCATGGCCCCGCGAACCTGCCTGTCGGTACCGTGCCACGGCTGGCCTTTGGGCTTGTAATGGGGCTCGGGGCGTCCTGCGGCGATCCAGGCACACTCCTGCCTGACCGGGCAGTCCTGGCAGTGTGGTGAGCGCGCGGTGCACACCAATGCGCCCAGCTCCATGACCGCGATGTTCCAGTCGTTGGCCTGCTTAGTCGTGGAGGCATCGGGGACGGTGGAGGCCGGAAGCAGCCGCCGGGCCAAGGCAAGTTCGGCGGCGTTCTGGTTTTGTTCGGGAAGCGCCTTGCCGCTGACCAGTCGGGCATGGACGCGACGGATATTGGTGTCCACCACCACCGTGGGGATCCCGAAGGCGAAGCAGGCGATGGCGGCGGCCGTGTAGGTGCCGACCCCCGGAAGCGCAAGCAACCCGGCTTCGCTGTCCGGGACGTTGCCTCCATGCTCGGTGGTGATCACCACGGCTGCTGCATGCAGGCGAAGTGCGCGTCGGGGATAGCCCAACCTGCCCCAGGCCTTCACCGCCTCCCCGACAGGGGCTGCCGCCAACGCGGCAGGGGTGGGCCACCGTTTCATCCAGGCGTCCCAGACCGGGAGCACGCGCGCCACAGGGGTCTGCTGCAGCATGAACTCGGAGACCATCACGGCCCAAGGGGTGGCCGATTCCTCACGCCACGGCAATCGACGGGCGTTGGCGGCATACCAGGCGGTGATTTCCCGGTGGAGCAGGGGGAGCTCGGGATGGGGCACGGTGGGCGGGGTTCCTTTGGCTTGAAGGCGAATGCTAGCGATATCACTCTAGCTGGCGGCGTGGGAGTCGAAGGGAAATCGTTTGGTTTCGTAGCCTTGAGGCATGGCACAAAAGCAGGTCCGATCCACCCGACCCTCCGCGCGGGTATATCGGCGTCGTCGACTGGCGGTGCTCATTGCGATGGTGCTCGTGGTTGGGCTTTTGGTCTGGGCAGGAGTCGGTATCGCCTCGCTGCTGCGCCCGACAGCTCCCGGTGCCACCGGGACAGGGCAGGAACCCGTGGCCGGTGATCCAAGCGGTGTCCCCGGGCAGCCGTTGGAACAGCCGTCCTTAGAACCGTCCGCGGAGCCCACTGGCTGCCTCGAGGGGGATATCGGCATCACGGCCTCCACGGCACATGACACGCACGGCCCGGCGGAGAACCCGGTATTGGTGATGACCATCAAGAACGAGGGCAAATTCGACTGCAATGTCAACGTGGGCACCAGCCAGCAGGACTTTTCGGTGATGAGCGGGAAAGACCGGATTTTTGCCACCTCGGACTGCGTGCAGGACCCCGTCGATACGGAAATCACGATCAAGCCCGGGGCCAGTGAAACCGCACGATTCACCTGGACCCGTGTGCGCAGCGCACCGGGCTGCAAGGCAGTGAGCGCAAAGCCCCGACCCGGTTGGTATGGGTTCACCGCAAAGCTTGGGGACCTGACAAGCGAGACCACCCAGTTCGAGCTGAAGTAGCCCGGACATCACCTGGTTCGTTGGACGGGCCGGCCTAGAGGAAGCGGTCCAGCAGCGAGGACTCGGCAACGCGGGAAAGCCCCTCGCGCACGGTGCGGGCACGCTGTTCGCCGATCCCGTCCACCGCCATCAGGTCTTCGATGTTTGCTGCCATCAGCCGCTGCAGGCCGCCGAAGTTGTTGACCAGTCGGTCGGCCACCGCGCGTGGCACCGATTTGATCCCCGCCAACAACCGGTGGCCCTTGGGAGTCACGACGGCCTCGAGTGAATCGATGCCGGGGCTGATGCCAAGGATCGAAGCGAATTTGCCCAGATCGATCAGGTCGGTGCTGTCCAGCGATTGGAGCTTCTTCAGGGCAGCTTCGATATCCAGCTCCGTGTGGCCCAGATTCGAATAGTCCTTCAGCAGCAGGTCCGCTCCGGGGCCCAACCCCGCCGAGAGCTCATCGAGCTGCAGCGCCAGCAGGCGCCCGTCGGCACCGAGCTCAAGGACGTACTGGGCGATCTCCTCGGAGATGCGCCTGACCATCTCCTGTCGTTGCAGCACCGCTGCCACATCGCGGACAGTGACAACGGCCTCGATTTCCGCCGCGGACAATGCGCTGGTGACCTGGTCAAGACGCGAACGGTAGCGTTCAAGGGTTGCCAGGGCCTGGTTTCCGCGGGCCAGCACCGGCTCCGAGCCTTCGAGCAGGTAGCGGATCCCCTGGACGTACAGCGCAATGATGTGCATTGACTGCGAGACCGATACAACGGGGAAACCGGTCTGGATCGCCACCCGTTCGGCGGTGCGGTGCCGGGTTCCCGACTCCTGGGTGGGGATGGAGTGGTCAGGGACCAGCTGTACCCCCGCGCGCAGGATGTTCGAGCCATCCTTGTCGCAAACGATGGCTCCGTCCATCTTGGCCAGTTCCCGAAGCCGGGTGGGGGAGAAAGCGATGTTGATGTCGAACCCGCCGGAGCAGATCGAATCGACAACCTTGTCCTGGCCCAAGAGGATCAGCGCACCGGTACGGCCGCGCAGGATGCGCTCGAGGCCGTCGCGCAGCTCCGTTCCGGGTGCAACACGGGCCAACGTGGCGCGCAGTGCATCTTCGGGGCTCTTCGACATGGGCCTTTTCCTTCCAGCGGAGTTCTACCTATCGTAGGGCCATTGCGGGACCGCGATTCGCCCAATCGAGCCGTCATGGCCGACTTCGGTATCCCTTTGTTACCAAGGACGGCTCGTTAGCCGGTCTTGACCCGCTGTTCGAAGGCGATGTCCAGTGCCTCGAGCACCGAGGAGACGGTGAACACCCGGATGGAGTCGGGGATGTTCTTGGGAGGGTGCGGAGAAGCGGGGACCATGGCGTAACGGAACCCGAGCCGCTCGGCCTCGATGATGCGCCGTCCGATCTCCGGGACCGGCCGCACCTCCCCGGCCAGGCCGACCTCGCCAAAGGCAACGAACTGTGGAGGCAGCGGATGGTTGTGCATGGATGAGGCCAAGGCAAGGGCTGTGGCCAGGTCGGTTGCCGGTTCGCTGAGCTTGACCCCGCCCACGGTGGCCACATAGGAGTCCAGGGATCCCAGATCCATCCGGGCACGGGACTGGAGGACGGCGAGGATCATTTGGGTCCGTGCCGCATCCAGTCCGCTGGTGGCCCTTCGCGGGTTGGCTGCAGCGGCACGGGAGAGCAGGGTCTGGACCTCGGCGACCAGCGGCCGGCGTCCCTCGAGGGTGACGGTGATGCAGGTTCCCGGGACCGGGTCCTTGGTGCGCGTAACGAAAAGCCCCGAGGGGTCGGCAAGGCCCTCGATGCCGGCTTCGGTCAAGTCGAAGCAGCCGACCTCGTCCGTGGGCCCGTAGCGGTTTTTCAGCGCCCGCAGCAGGCGCAACCGGGAGTGGCGCTCGCCGTCGAACTGGCAGACAACATCCACGAGGTGCTCGAGCAGCCGCGGTCCGGCGATCGAGCCTTCCTTGGTCACGTGACCCACCAGGATGGTTGTCATGTTCCTGCGCTTGGCGGTGTTGATCAGGGATGCGGCGACCTCGCGGACCTGGGAAATGCCTCCTGCTGTCCCGTCGATCTCGGCCGAGGCCAGGGTCTGCACGGAGTCGATGATCAACACTTCGGGATCGATCTTTTCGATTTGGCCCAACGCGATGCCCAGATCTGTCTCGGCGGTCAGGTAGAGGGTGTCGGCGATCGCATCAATGCGTTCGGCCCGGACCTTGACCTGTGCGGCCGATTCCTCGCCGGTGATGTACAGGACCCTGCGGTTCGTGCGTGCCGCGCGGGCGGCCACGTCGAGAAGCAGCGTCGACTTGCCCACCCCCGGTTCCCCGGCCAGCAGGATCACCGCGCCGGGCACCAAACCGCCGCCGAGCACCCGGTCGAGTTCTTCCACGCCGCTGCTTCGATAGGAAGCTGCGCTGGCATCGACTTCGCCGATGGGCTTTGCGGGGGAGGCGACGGTGGTCGCCGCGGTGGTCTTGGCGCTGACGGCGCCCATTTCCTCCACCGTTCCCCACGCCTGGCATTCCCCGCAGCGGCCCACCCACTTCACCGTGCTCCACCCGCATTCCGCGCAACGGTACGAGGGGGTGGACTTGCTGCGGGGGTTCTTTGCCATGTCCAAGATGATAGTGCCCGGAACCGACACTTCACTGCCGCGAACCTCGGGGTTTCGCTACAGGCGGGGCAACATCGCCACCGCATCCTCGTGCCTGGTTCCCGTTGCCTCAAGCAGGTCAACGACGAGCGGGCGCAGCAGCAACACCATTCCTTCGCCCTGTAGCCCACTGACCTGCAACGTCTTGGGATCCAGCCTGGCAGCACATTCGGAAAGCTCGCGCTTGGCGCGGCCCACGGCCCGGTTGTATCCGGACTCGCTGGTTTCCAGCACGGCGTAGCCAAAGGCGTCAACGGCCTCGGCCAGTTCCATCAACAGGCTTGATACGGCTTCGACGCCGCGATCGGTCAGCGCACCATGGGTGATCACCGTGGTCAGCCGGCGCGCCAGGACGCGTGAATTGCGCACCGCAAGGTCGGTCTTGTCCGCGGCGACCTTCAACCGGTCCAGATCCGTTCTGTGCCGGCGGTGCGCCGGGGCGAGCGTGGCTACCTCCCGGGCGAGGTTCAGTGCCGCCGGCAGGGAGTCCATGAGCTGTTGGGTGCCGCGGGCGCGCACCAGTGCGTGGAAAGCCAGCGTGGAGTCCGAGGCGCTGACCGCCCGTCCACATTCCTGCAGCACCCCGGAGAGCTCCGCCAGAAGCTTGCCGAGTTCGGCGATGGGGGTGCGGCGCGGATCGCGGGGGAAGCTCATGAGGATCAGCAGGCCGCACAGCGAACCGATCAGTGCATCGAGGGAACGGCTGAACGGGCCGGCGGCGCCGAGGGGCAGCAGCACAACCAGCACCGACTGCAAACCCAGCTGAGTGGTGAAGATGGGACCCGAATCAAGGAACCTGGCGAGCAGCAAGGACACGAAGAGCACCAGCGCGGCCTGCCAGAGGCCGCTGCCGAACAGGGTCAGCAGCAGGTCCCCGATGGCCACGCCCAAGGTGCAGCCGATGGAGACCTCCAGGCCACGCCGAACCGTGGTCTGTGTCCCGAATCCCAGGACGAGCAGGCCGCTGGTTGCCGCGAAGATCGGGGCAACGTGGCCCAGCAGGTGTTCGGCGATCCAATAGGCAAGGATCGCCGAGACGGTCATCTGGATGATCTTGGGCAGTGAGGTGCGTGCACGGTGGACGCCGGCACGGTTGCGGCGCTTGATGAACGCCCATGCCCCACCCGCCGAAGATGCGATACCCATGGGGACCAGTCTGTCACGCTCCGGGTGACGAGGGGCCAGGCTCCGGAGATGAGGCGGAACGCCGGGGGCCGTGTTTTGTTCATCTTGCGTTCATCTTCACAGTGTCAGCTGGTCACTTCGGGGGCCTAACTTCGAAGTGAGGCAAGACGCCGGCGAGCGTATTGCGCAGGTTCGGACACGGACGATCCGTTCCATCACCGACAGGCATTTGAAAGAGGACTACTCGTGAAGCTTCATCGCATTGGCCCCGTGGCAGCTGTTTTTGCAGTCGCCGCCCTCGCATTGACGGCCTGCGGCTCGGACAGCCCGACAGCGACCGCCGACACGGCCGCCCCGAACGGCGGTTCCTCCGCAGCGGCGGTGTCCGGGACCCTGACCGGGTCCGGCGCATCCTCACAGAAGTCAGCCATGGAGGCCTGGAAGTCCGGCTTCGAAGCAGCCAACGCCGGAACCATGGTCCAGTATTCCCCGGACGGCTCGGGTGCCGGGCGCAAGGCGTTCCTGGCCGGCGGGGCTCAGTTCGCCGGTTCGGACGCCTACCTGAAGGACGAGGAGATCGAGGCCTCGAAGCAGGTCTGCGGCCCCGAGGGGGCTTTCAACGTCCCGGCTTATGTTTCCCCGATCGCCGTGGCCTTCAACCTTCCGGGTGTGCAGACGCTGGATCTCGACGCGGCCACGATCGCGAAGATCTTCAAGCTTGAAATCACCACGTGGAACGACCCGGCAATCGCCGCACTGAACGAGGGTGTCTCCCTTCCGGAGACGGCCATCACCGTGGTGCACCGCAACGACGAATCGGGTACCACCGAGAACTTCGTCGACTACCTTTCCGCCACGGCCAAAGACGTGTGGGGATACGAGGTCTCCGGGGACTGGCCCAAGGACCTGGCCAGCGAAAACGCCAAGGGCACCTCGGGCGTCGTGGCAACCACGACGGCGACCGAAGGCGCCATCACCTATGCCGACCACTCCGCGGTGGGCCAGCTTGGCACCGTGAACGTGAAGGTCGGCGAGGACTTCACCAAGATCTCCTCCGCCTCCGCAGCCAAGGGTGTTGAGGCGGCCACCCCGGTGACCGGGCGCAGTGCCCTGGACATGTCCCTTGACCTCAAGCGCGACACCACCGAATCAGGGTCCTACCCGATCATCCTGGTCTCCTACCATGTGTTCTGTTCCAGCTACAAGGATCAGGAAACTGCGGATTTGGTCAAGGGCTTCGGTGAATACGTGCTCTCCGATGCCGGCCAGGAAGAAGCGGCCGCTTCGGCCGGAAACGCCCCGCTCTCCGCCAAGATGAGCGAAGCAGCCATCAAGTCGGTCAAGTCGATCAAGGTCGGCTCCTAGCTGGTGAATGTGCCCGCCGGGGGGCAATCCGAACAGTCGATTTCCCCCGGCGGGCACAGTAGCATCGCACGTGCCCCCTCCTCCATCCCCGCGCACACGGCCACACGATCCCCCTAGAACCGCGTGCACCACTTCCAAAGGCTCACCCATATGACAACCAACGCGCTTCGGCGCAAAGGATCCAAGGGCCAAGCCGGAGACAAGGTGTTCTCCGGTGCCGCGCTTGGCGCAGGCATCCTGATCCTGGCAACCCTCCTTGCGGTGGCGGTCTTCCTGTTCATCCAGGCGCTGCCCACCTTCACCGCCGACCCCGCGCTGGTCACCGGCGGTGAAGGTTTCGCACGCTACATCTTCCCCATCGTCGTGGGCACCGTCATTGCCGCGGGCATCGCGCTGCTGATCGCCACCCCCGTGGGAATCGCCGTCGCCTTGTTCATCTCGCACTACGCCCCGCGCCGCCTCGCCGCGGGGCTTGGCTACGTCATCGACCTGCTGGCCGCGATCCCCTCGGTCATCTATGGCGCCTGGGGCTACCTGGTGCTGGCGCCGGCACTGGTTCCCTCCTTCGCCTGGCTGGCTGAAAACCTCGGCTTCATCCCGATCTTCGCCGGCCCTGCCTCGCAGACCGGCAAGACCATTCTCACCGCCGGCATCGTGCTGGCGGTGATGGTCCTTCCCATCATCACCTCGCTGAGCCGCGAGATCTTCCTGCAGACGCCGAAGCTGCACGAGGAAGCCGCGCTTGCCCTGGGTTCCACACGCTGGGAAATGATCACCATGTCGGTGCTTCCCTTCGCACGGCCCGGGATCATCTCCGCGGTGATGCTCGGCCTGGGCCGTGCCCTGGGCGAGACCATGGCCGTCGCCCTGGTGCTATCCACCGGCGGAATGATCCCGTCGCTGATCAAATCCGGCAACCAGACGATTGCCGCGGAGATCGCGTTGAACTTTCCCGAGGCCTTCGGCCTGCGCCTTTCCGAGCTGATCGCCGCTGGCCTGGTGCTGTTCGTCATCACATTGGTGGTCAACTTGATCGCCCGGGCCATCATTGCCCGCCACAAGGATTTCTCGGGAGCCAACTGATGAGTACCGTGACCACGAACAAGAACAGCAACGATGCGGGCGTCAAGGGCCCCCGCCCGCCGATGGCCCGCAAGCGCAACTCCCTGGCCAAGGGCCACCTGCCGCGGTGGGGCCTGCCGGGCATCGCCGCGGGCTCGCTGATCCTGGGTGCCGCCGGCTCGACCCTGGGCGGCTTCTCGGTTGCCACCTTGGCGATCTACTCCGCAATCATCTTCGTCGTGGCCTCGACCGCCATCACCACCGCGGTGGAAGGCAGGCGCCGCGGGCGGAACGCACTGGCCACCAATCTTGTCTATGCCGCGTTCCTGCTCGCGCTGGTCCCCTTGGCCAGCGTGCTGTACACGGTGCTGGAAAAGGGCTTGCCGGGGATGAACATGCACTTCTTGTTCCACTCCATGAACGGGGTGACCGGCGCCATCGACAACGCCAGCGTCGAAAACGGCACCCCGGTGTTGGGCGGGGCCTACCACGCGGTGATCGGCACGCTGCTGATCACCTTGTGGTCAACGGTGATTTCGGTCCCGGTGGGCATGCTCACCGCCATCTACCTCGTTGAATACGGAAAGAACGGGCCCCTGGCACGGGCCATCACCTTCTTCGTCGACGTGATGACGGGAATCCCCTCGATCGTTGCCGGGTTGTTCGCCACCGCGTTGTTCGCGGTGTTGCTGGGCCCCACCGCCCGCATGGGCATCGTTGCCGCGGTGGCCCTGAGCGTGCTGATGATCCCCACCGTGGTCCGTTCCACCGAGGAAATGCTCAAGATCGTCCCCAACGAGCTGCGCGAGGCTTCCTACGCCCTGGGGGTGCGCAAATGGCGCACCATCACCAAGGTCGTGGTGCCCACCGCGATCTCCGGCATCGCCTCCGGTGTCACCCTGGCCATTGCCAGGGTGATCGGCGAAACCGCCCCGATCCTGGTCACCGCCGGGTTGGCCAACAACATCAACGTGAACGTTTTTGCCAACTGGATGGCCACGCTGCCGACGTTCATCTACTACCAGATCCTCACACCGACCTCGCCGACCAACGTGGATCCATCGATCCAACGCGCCTGGGCGGCGGCACTGCTGTTGATCGCCATGGTCATGGTGCTCAACCTTGCCGCACGCCTGGTGGCCGGCCTGTTCGCCCCCAAGAAGGGTCGTTGAGCCGCTCGGCTCCGACCTTCCCGCAAAACACCCAAACCCCCCTAAGGATCACCACATGTCTAAGCGCATCGACGTCAAGGACCTGAACGTCTACTACTCCAGCTTCCTGGCGGTGGAAGACGTCAACATCGAGATCGAAGCGAAGTCGGTGACGGCATTCATCGGTCCCTCCGGCTGCGGAAAGTCGACTTTCCTGCGCACGATCAACCGCATGCACGAGGTCATCCCCGGTGGCCGCGTCGAAGGTGAGGTGCTGCTGGACGGGGACAACCTCTACGAGGCGGGCGTCGACCCGGTGACGGTGCGCAGCCAGATCGGCATGGTCTTCCAGCGTCCCAACCCGTTCCCCACCATG
>JAUNVO010000047.1:0-2683 GCA_030540695.1 Micrococcaceae bacterium
GTTGCCGTTCCTGGCCCCACGGTTGCCGTTTGATGTGCCGGTGCCGGTGCCGTTGCATCGGGGGAAACCGGGGTCGGGGTACCCGTACCACTGGGCGATCGTTCCTTGGCTTCCCGGTCTGAGCGCCGCGCGGGTGCCTGCGTTAATACGGGATGGCTACGCCGGCGAGTTGGCTGCGTTCATGCAGGCCATGCATGTTCCGGCGCCGGCCGAAGTCCCGCGCAAACCGGTGCGCGGGGTGTCGCTGCGCGAACGCAACCGGACCATGCGTACACGCCTCGAAACCCTGGAGCCCGCCGAGCGTGCGGCGCTCACCGCGATGTGGGAGCGCGGGCTTTCCGAAGCGGAATACGATGGTCCGCGCTTATGGCTGCATGGGGATCCGCATCCGCACAACCTGCTCATGAAAGGATCCGCGGACACCACCACGGCCGAGCTGAGCGCGGTGATCGACTTCGGTAACCTCACCGCCGGTGACCCGGCCAGTGATGTGGGCTTTGCCTGGTTGCACTTCACCGAATCGGGGCGGAAGGTTTTCTTCGAGCAGCTCTGCGGCCACCGGCTCTACCCGCCCGGGACGTGGAACAGGGCCCGGGCCTGGGCGGTGGGCCATGCGGTGCTGATGGCCCGGTTGCCACCGGTCGATCCGTTGCACGCCGCAGGGGTCCACGGCATCGGGCAGTTGCTGGCGTGATGCTAGAGCGGACCGAAGGGCTCGGTCCCCACCGGGTCGACCCAGGACAACGAGAGGTCCTCGAGCTCGGACCGGATGGCGGGATTCGACTCGATGAGCCTGCGCAGGTCACGGCGGGCATGCTGGGCAAAGAAGCCGGGCAGGAAGAAGACGCAGGCAAGGCCGATGACCAGCGCAAGTTGGTATCCGGCGTAGGCGCCCAGTCCCCGGGCGGAGCCATCAAGCTGGCCGGCGAGCAATATGTGCGCCATCGCGCAGAACGGCACACCGATAACGACCAGCATGATCAGTCCGCCCCCGATGCTGGTGCTGCCGCGGCCGGAGGAGAGGTACCGGGCCTTCGGCGTGGCGCAGGCGAACCGGCGCCAGAGGAAGCGACCCAAGACAAGCAGTGCCACGGCAAGCAGTCCCATCCAGAGTCCCGGAACGGGGGGCGTGGTGGAGGTGAGCAGATTGGTCAGCGATGCCAGCCCGAAGGCTGCACCCAACCCGATCGGGACGCTGCAGGCGCCGCGCCGGGCGCCGTGGTTTTGCGCCATGGAGCGCAGAGCGGTGCCAGCGAGGACCGGTGGCGCCGAGGCGGTGCGCGGATCGAGCCAGTACGAGAGCTCGTGCCTGGCAGGGTGCCGGTGTTCCGGGGAAACCTGCCACGCGGGGTCCTGCGGTGTTGGATTATCCATGCGGTTCTTCCCTTGCTGCCGGTTGATGGCGCGGTGGTTATGCCGCCGCATGGCAATTCTTTCACGCGGCGGGAGGATGATTTCGGTTCAGGAGGATTTGCTGGGTAAGGTCAGGTGGTCTACCGGTCTTGCGGTGCCCCCGGGGCGTGCCGTGGCACGGTGGTGATCTTGCGGCGCCGCCAAGGGGCGTTCCGGGGCCGGGCCGGAGGGGGCCGGCACCGGGCAGGAGCCGAGTCCAACGAGGAAGTGTGTCTTCATGGGGAAGCCCGAACGATCGGCCGGGGACGGTCCGCGCAATGGTCGCGCCCATCGCGGCGATGACATGCGTCGCCTGAACACCGCAGCGGTCATGAAACACGTTTTTGGGAACCCGGGCCTTTCCCGGTCCGAAATAGCCGCCGAGCTGGGGCTCAGTGCGGCCTCGGTGACCAATATCGCCTCCACGTTGCTGGAGGCGGGGCTGCTTAGGGCGCTTCCCTCGCCCGTGGGTGCCCAGGGCAGGCCGCGGGTACCGCTGGAAATCGACACCACGTCCACACTGGTGCTCGGCATCCACCTGGGCCCGCGAACCAGCGGCGTCGTGTTGATGTCACTGGACGGGCGGGAGCGGGCCTCGGTGTTGGTGCCCCATGCAGGGATGGGTCCGCGCGAATCGATCGACCTGGTCGTTGCTGCCGCGCAGCAGCTGGTGGCCGAACACGCGGGCGGGCGGCGGCTGTTGGGCACCGGGATTGCCACCGGCGGGATCGTTGACCGGCCCGCCGCGGTGATCATCGACAATCCGGGCGCCGGTTGGCGAGACGTGCACGTGATGGAGCTGCTGGGCGGACGGCTGCCGTGTCCGGTCATCGTGGAGAACAACGCGCGCGCGGCCGCCCAGTCCGAACTGCTCTATGGAAGCGGGCAGCTGACCAACGACTTCGTCTTGATGGTCATCACCTCCGACATCGGCTCGGTGATGGTGGGGGACGGCCGGATTCGCGCAGGCTTCAGCCAAACGGCCGGCCAGATCGCCCACCTGCGCGTCAGTGACCGCATGGTGCGGTGTTCCTGCGGCAAGACCGGGTGCCTGATGGTGATGGGATCCGACGACGCGGTGGCGGCCGAGGCCGTGCGTCGCGGGCTGGGCCGGGTCGAACATATCGACCATGTGCTCGAGCTGGCATTGGAAGGCAACGAGCTGGCGATTGCCGTCCTTGAACAGCGCAATCGCTACGTGGCGCGGGCGGCGAGCCAGCTGATCGACATCCACGACCCCGAGCTCCTGGTGGTTGCCGGCACCCCGGCCGAAACCCCGGCGGTCTTCGCA
>JAUNVO010000047.1:2783-17182 GCA_030540695.1 Micrococcaceae bacterium
TTGGGTCTGGTTTATTTTAGAGCGTGAAATAAGTGGTGAGGCCAATCACAGGGTGTGGTTGCCTGGCTTACACCGGCGCCGCGGCGCCGGAAGTGGCACGGGTCATTTGTACTGGAGGAGCATCATGTCAAAAAAGAAGATGATTGCCGTTGTGGCTGCATCGGCAGCGTTCATGCTGGCGGCCAGCGGTTGTGCAACCGGGGCGGGCGCCGAAGGGGCCCAGGGCGGTGAGAAGGAGCTCTCGTTCCAGCTGACCGAACCAACCTCGCTGGTTCCGCACGAGGCGCCCGGCAGCCAGGTCGCGATGGCCAGCTGCGCCAACCTGATGGAGGTCAACGTCGAGACCCAGGAGCTGGAGCCGCTGGCCGCCAAGTCCGTCACGAGCGATGACGCAACCACCTGGAAGATCGCGCTGCAGGACGGCTGGACCTTCCAGGACGGAGCCCCGGTGACGTCCGATTCGTTCGCGAAGGCCTGGGCCAAGACCGCCACGGGGTCCAACGCCTGGCAGGGCAACGGAAACTTCGCCTCCTTCGCCGGATACAAGGAGCTGAATCCCACCGACGGCTCCAAGCCGGGCACCGACGAACTCTCCGGGGTGAAGGTCATCGACGAGAACAACTTCGAGGTCACCCTCACCGCACCGAACGCGGACTTCCCCAAGCTGCTGAGCACCTCGCCGCTGTGCCCGCTGCCCGAGCAGGCGTTCAGCGACCCGAGCGCCTACGAGGAGAACCCGGTTTCCAACGGCCCGTACCAGTTCGTTTCCTGGGACCACAACCAGGAAGTCGTGCTGGAAAAGTGGGACGGATTCAAGGGTGCCGACGGCTTCTCCGGCGGGGCCGACAAGCTCGTCGGACAGATCTACACCGCCGTCGACGCCGCCTACACCGACATGACGGCGCAGAACCTGGACATGATCCGCAACGTGCCGGCAACCATGGTCTCCAAGGCCAAGGAACAACTCGGAGAGGAATCGCTCTACGAGGTGAAGACCGGATCCAAGCAGTACACCCTGCAGATCCCCGAGTACGTCAAGGGCCTTGAGGACCCGGACCTGCGCCGCGCCATCTCGATGTCCATCGACCGCGAGTCCATTGCCGCTTCGCTGCTGCAGGGCTACGCCACCGGCTCGGACTCGCTGGTCCCGCCGTCCCTTGACTCCTACAAGGAAGGCTCCTGCGAATCGTGCACCTTTGACGCTTCCGGGGCCAAGGACATGCTCAAGAAGGCCGGCGGTTTCGACGGCACGCTGATCATCGAGCACAACTCGGCATCCGACCAGCAGCTGGTCCAGGCCATTTCCAAGCAGATCCAGGACAACCTGGGCATCAAGGTCGCGCTCAAGCCGATGCTGGGCACCGAGCTTGAATCCCGCCGCAACAACCAGAAGCTCGAAGGCGCGGTCTTCGGCCTGTGGGGCTGGTCCTACAAGAGCTCGGACCAGTACCTGAGCCAGTACGAGACCGGCGGCGACGGCAACGCGACCACCGGCTACTCGAACAAGGCCGTCGACAAGCTCCTGCAGTCCGCCCGCGGCGAGCAGGACGAAGCGACCGCGGCGCAGCAGTACGCCGAGGCCGAGGCGCTGATCATGAAGGACATGCCGTCGATCCCGCTGTTCATCCCGACCGATTTCGGCCTGCAATCCGAGTGCGCCGTGATGAACGACGCCCAGGGCGACCTGCAGTTCTACCGCGCCGGATACGGCTGCTGACCAAGCACACCACGTCCATGGCGTGAGGGGGTGCGCCGGCCACGAACCGGCGCACCCCCGGGCCCCATGTCGATGCGGCCCCGCACCGGGCAGCGAAAGGAAGCAGTTGCATGCTTGGCTACACCGTACGAAGAATCCTGCAGATGGTCCCGGTGGTCATCGGCGCCACCTTCATCATCTATGCGCTCACGTTCTTGATGCCCGGGGACCCGGTCGCCGCACTGACAGGTGCGCGGCCGCTGCCCGAATCAACCGTCCAACAGATCCGCCTGGCCTACCGGCTCGATGACCCGTTCCTGGTGCAGTACGGCCACTACATGTGGGGCCTGGTCCAGGGCAACTTCGGCATCGACTTCTTTGGCCGGCCCGTGCTCGGGCTCATCCTCGAACGCCTCCCGGTCACCTTTGCCCTGGCGCTGACCGCCTGGGTGCTGAAAATGATCATCGGCCTGGCCATCGGGGTCTACGGCGGATTGCGCAACGGCCAGGCGGGGGACCACTTCGCACTGGTGTTCACCGTCATCTTCCTGGGCATCCCCGGATTCGTGATCGCGCTGGGAGCGCAAAACATCATCGGCGTGCAACTTGGCTGGGTCGATCCGGCCGGCATCCGCGCCGGGTGGCCCATGGCCTTCATCCTTCCGGCCCTGGTCATGGCGCTGGAGGCCTCCGCCGGGCTGGCGCGGCTGACCCGAACCTCGCTGGTGGACGTGCTGCGTGCCGAGTACCTGCGCACCGCGCGGGCCAAGGGACTCTCCCCGCGCCGGGTGATCTGGGGCCACGCGTTGCGCAACGCCATGATCCCGGTGGTCACCTACCTGGGCCTGAGCCTGGCCGGGATGCTCGGAGGCGCCGTCATCATCGAGGCGATCTTCAACATCCCGGGCATCGGCGGACTGATGGTCGCCGCCATCAACAACAAGGAGGGCACCGTCGTGGTGGGAATCGCCACGATGCTGGTTCTGGTGTACCTCGTATTCAACCTGCTGGTAGACCTGCTCTACGGCATCATTGACCCGAGAGTGCGGATATGACCCTGAGTACCCAGGAAGAAAGCCCCTCCGTGCGCGCCACCCCGGTGGCCATCGGACGCAAACCGGCCAGGAAAATCAACCGCGGGCCCATCTGGCTCAAGCCGCGTTTCCTGGTCTCCGGAACCATCGTGGCCCTGATGCTGCTGATGGCGGCCTTCCCGCAACTCTTTGCCGGGTTCGGGTCCAACCCGGCGGCGGATTGCGACATCATGCGCACCAACGAGGCGCCCAGTCCCGAACACATCTTCGGCATCGACATCCAGGGCTGTGACTACTACACCAACGTGATCTACGGGGCACGTGCCTCGATCCTGGTCGGCATCGTGGTCACCGCGATCTCCTTCGTGCTCTCCGCGATCCTGGGGTCCCTGGCCGGGTTCTTTGGCGGATGGGTCGACACGATCATTTCCCGCGCCTGCGACATGGCCTTCGGCCTGCCGTTCATCCTGGCCGCGATCGTGGTGCTGCAGCTGTTCAGCGAACGCACCGTGTGGACCGTGATCTTCGCCCTGGCCCTGTTCAGCTGGCCCGGCGGGGTGCGTTTCATGCGTTCCTCGGTGATGGAGGTGCGCAACCGCGAGTACGTCCAGGCCTCCAGGCTGCTCGGTGCCAGCAACACCCGGATCATCGCCAAGCACATCATCCCCAACTCGCTGACCCCGTTGCTGGTGCTCCAGACGCTGGGCATCGGCGGGGTGATCTCCGCCGAGGCGGGACTCACGTTCATCGGGATCGGGCTGACCCCGCCCTCGGTGTCCTGGGGCCTGCAGCTGGCGGCCGCGCGCGAGTACATCTCCGCGGCTCCCCACCTGCTGGTCTTCCCGGCGATCTTCCTGACCATCACCGTGCTTGGCTTCGTGCTTTTCGGAGAAGCCATGCGCGATGAGTTCGACCCGAAAGGCAAGTAAGTGAGCACCACGAAACCCCACCAAGGACCCGGGCAACCAGAGGAACAGGTGCTGCTGAGCGTGCGCGACCTCGAGGTCGAGTTCAACACCTCCAAGGGCGTCGCCACGGCGGTGAACGGCATGGACTTCGAGGTCAACCGCGGCCAGGCGCTGGGCATCCTGGGTGAATCCGGCTCGGGCAAATCCGTGACCGCCAGGGCCATCATGGGGATCCTGGACATGCCCCCGGCGCACATCCCGCGCGGGCAGATCCTGCTCGAGGGCGAGGACCTGCTCACCATCACCCCCAAGCGCCACCGCCAGCTGGTCGGCTCACGGGTCTCGATGGTCTTCCAGGACGCGTTGACCGCACTGAACCCCGTGCACCCGGTGGGTCGGCAGATCGGCGAGCTCTACCGGGTGCACCGCGGCTACTCACGCAGGGACGCCAAGGCCGCGGCCATCAAGATGATGACCAAGGTGCAGATCCCGGCCGCCGCCTCCAGGGTCAACGACTACCCGCACCAATTCTCCGGGGGCATGCGCCAACGCATCGTGATCGCGATGGCGCTGGCCCTTGACCCGGTGCTGTTGATCGCCGACGAGCCCACGACCGCACTGGATGTCACCGTGCAGGCGCAGATCCTCGAGCTGCTCAAGGAGCAGCAGGTCGAACGGAACATGGGCCTGATCCTGATCACCCACGACATCTCCGTGGTCAAGGAGGTCACCGACCAGGTCGCGGTCATGTACGCCGGACGCGTCATCGAGCACGGGCCCACCGCGGACGTGCTCGCCCGCCCGGGCCACCCCTATTCGCGCGGCCTGGCCGCGTCGATTGCCGGCGAGGAACTCAAGGGACAGAAGCTGCCGGCGATCCCGGGCACGCCCCCGGACTTGCTGCACCTGCCGCCGGGCTGCTCGTTTGCCAACCGTTGTTCCTTCGCCACCGAGAAGTGCCTGCAGGGGATACCCGGGCTTGAACACATCGACATTGCACGACACAGTGCCTGTTTCCACACCTCGGAGGTCATGGCCCATGCCAATGCCTAGCACCACTGCCCAAGTCATCCCGGGAGCCGGGACACCGGCGCCCGCCCCGCTGATGGAACTGCGCGGGGTCAAGCAGCACTATCCGGTGCACCGCCACCTGCCCATCGGCCCGCGCAACTTCGTCAAGGCGCTGGACGGCGTCGACTTATCCGTGGCGCCGGCGGAAACCGTGGGCGTCATCGGGGAATCCGGTTGCGGCAAGTCCACGCTGGCACGCGTGATGTCCGGACTGGAGAAGCCCACCGAGGGCCAGGTGCTCTTCCGCGGCCAGGACATCAACGGGCTCAAGGGCGATGAAAAGCGCGAAATGCGCCGGAACATCCAGCTGATCTTCCAGGACCCGTACTCCTCGCTGAACCCGCGGATGACCGTGCAGGAACTTGTCGGGGAACCCTTCGAGATCCACCCGGAGGTCGCCCCGCGCCCCGGACGCAAGGCAAAGATCAAGGAGCTGCTGGAAATGGTGGGGCTGAACCCCGACCATGCCGACCGCTACCCGCACAACTTCTCCGGCGGCCAGCAACAACGCATCGGCATCGCCCGCGGCATCGCGCTGAACCCGCAGATGCTCATCTGCGACGAACCGGTCTCCGCACTGGATGTCTCGGTGCGCGCCCAGGTGGTGAACCTGCTCGACGAGCTGCAAAAGGAGCTGGGGCTGAGCTACCTGTTCATCGCCCATGACCTGCAGATCGTGCGGCACATCTCCGACCGGGTGGCCACCATGTACCTGGGACGCGTGGTGGAACTGGGCGGCTATGCCGATGTGTATGACGCCACCGCCCAGCCCTATACCCGGGCCCTGCTCTCCGCGGCCCCCGAGCTGCGCAAGAACGACGGGAGCGACCGGGAGCGGATCGTCCTGCAGGGCGATCCGCCCTCGCCGATCAACCCGCCGGCCGGCTGCCGGTTCCACACCCGGTGCCCGATGGCCCAGGCGATCTGCGCGAGCAAGGAACCGGAACTCATCAGGATCTCCGACACCCACGTCTCACGTTGCCACTTCGCCCTGGAGGTCTCGGCCGGCTAAACGCCACGCCGCATCGCCGTCGGGGTCACCGGCGGCCGATCCCCACCTACGCACTGCGCGCACCGCTACCCCGGCGGGCGCGACCCCCGCAATTTTTATCAGCAAGGAGCAAAATCGTGGATCTCAAAGTAGGTGTCGTAGGTTTCGGCCTGCGCGCCGGCCTGTACAAGCACGCCCACCGACCGGGGGAGGGCTCGGTGGTGACGATGGTGTGTGACACCTCCGAACGCGGCCGCGCCGATGCCGCGGCCAAGCTGCCCGAGGCAACGATCACCGCGGACCTGGACGAGTTGCTCTCGGCCGGCCTGGATGCGGTGCTGGTGCTGACACCGGACAACCAGCATGCGGTGGTGGCCCGGCGCACCCTGGCCGCAGGCATCCCGACGTTCTGCGAAAAGCCGCTCGATGTCACCCTGGAGGCGGTCGACGAGCTGCTTCACACCGCCCACGCCACCGGCACCAAGCTCTACGTCGGACACAACATGCGCCACATGCCGGTCATCCGGCAGATGCGCGACATCATCGAATCCGGTGCCATCGGCCAGGTCAAGGCCGTGTGGTGCCGCCACTTCGTGGGCAACGGCGGGGATTACTACTTCAAGGATTGGCACGCCGAGCGCAAGAACACCACGGGCCTGCTGCTGCAAAAGGGCGCCCACGACATCGACGTCATCCACTGGCTGGCCGGGGGGTACACCCGGACGGTCTCCGCCATCGGGGACCTGGCGGTCTACGGGGATATCCCCTCGCGCCGGGACAACGCCGACCGGCGCATGTGGGACTGGTTCTCGCTGGATAACTGGCCGCCCACCGAGCAAAGCGACCTGAACCCGGTGATCGACGTGGAAGACATTTCCATGATGCAGATGAAGTTGGACAACGGTGTGCTGGCCTCCTACCAGCAGTGCCACTTCACCCCCGACTACTGGCGCAACTACACGGTCATCGGCACCGCCGGTCGGCTGGAAAACTTCGGGGACGACGCCGGGGACACGATCAAGGTGTGGAACACCCGCAGCCAGGACGGCTATGTGGCGGCGGACCTGGAGATCGAGATCGAGGCGGCGGACGGTGGCCACGGCGGCGCCGACCCGCGGCTGATCGCCGAGTTCCTGCGTTTCGCCGCGCAGGGCGGGGACACGGAGACCTCCCCGGTCGCCGCACGCGCCGCGGGTGCCGCCGGCGTGCTGGCCACCGAATCGTTGCGCACCGACGGTTCGGCCCGGACCGTGCCGGAACTGGATGCAGAGCTGCTGGCCTACTTCGCGGCCAACCAAGAGCGCGTGAACGCCTAGGGCGCCAAGGAAGACGGCACCGTATCACCGCGACAGCCCCCCCCGGGGGTACGGTACCGGCAGCGACGTTGGCCGTAGGATTGACGATCGGGCACGCGGCTCCGCGTCGCCTTGAGCACCACCACACCCAAGGAATCCGCCCATGGCCCTCGAGCGCCCCAACGTCATCCTCATCCTCTCCGACGACCATGGCTACGCCGACCGCAGCGTGCTGGGAATCCACGGGGATCTGCACACCCCGGGCCTGGACCGGCTGGCCAACGAGGGGGTCAGCTGCACCGAGGCCTATGTCACCGCCCCGGTCTGTTCACCCTCGCGCGCCGGGATGATCGCCGGGCAGCACCAAGCGCGCTGGGGTGCCCAGTGGTTCGAGGACAGCAGCTTCCCGGAGCACACACCCTCCCTGGCCGAGCGGTTCAAGGACCTGGGCTACGCCACCGGCTACCTGGGCAAGGTGCACTACGGGCCGGAAAAAGTCGGCGATGCCGGTGCGCCCCCGCACCACGGGTTCGACACGACCTACTACGGGCTGGCCGGGCAGCAGAAGGGCCGGCTCAACTACCTGCGCCACTCCGCGGCCGCGGTTCAGCAATACGGTGAATTCGGAGCGGAAGCCAGTGCCGTCCAGCCCATGCTCGAGGGGGACACCGAGGTGGAACTCGAGGGTTTCCTCACCGATGAGCTGGGTGCCAGGGCCCGGGCGTTCGTGAGCGAGAATACCGCCGCCGAGCAGCCGTTCTTCCTGATGCTCGCCTTCAACGCGGTGCACAACTTCTGTTGGCAGCTGCCGGGTGAGGAACTTCAAAAGCGCAACCTGCCCACCCACGCGGACTACCGCGGCGGCGCGGAAGACTACCTGGGGTGGTACGACGGACAGGTGAGCCCAAACCTCGAGCACGGGCGTGAATACTACGTTGCCCAGCTCGAGCTGATGGACCGGCAGATCGCCAAGCTGCTGCAGGGCCTCGAGGACCAAGGCATCGGCGATGACACCCTGGTGGTCTACCTCACCGACAATGGCGGCTCGAACTGCAACTTTGCCGACAACACCCCGCTGCGCGGAACAAAATACACGCTCTGGGAGGGCGGCATCAGGGTTCCGTACCTGATGCGCTGGCCCGGCGGCGGGCTGCCTGCCGGTGAGCTGCGCGATGGACCGGTGTCCTCGCTTGACCTCTACCCGACGCTGCTGGCCGCCGCCGGGGCGCCCCCGGAAGCTTACGCGCACAGTGACGGGATGAACCTGTTGCCGCTGTTGCGCGGCACCGATCCGGCCACCCACGAGGCACTGCATTGGGACAACGGGTTCCAGTGGGCGGTGCGCGCAGGGAAGTGGAAACTCTCCTGGGTGGACGCCGATTCCCCGCACACCCAGGGATTGCGCGACGTGGAAAAGGCGGAGCCGGGCCTGGGGCTGCGGCTCTACGACCTGGGATCCGATCCCGGGGAAACCACGGAGGTGTCCGCGGATCATCCGGAGGTGGTTGACAAGCTGGCCTTGCTGCACGCCCGGTGGCGGGCCCGGGTCGCCGGATCGGCCGTGGATCCGGCGCGTTCCTAGGGTTCGCCGGTCAGCTCGGACATCGCCTCGCCCATGGCGGCGGCCACCAACTGCACGGAGCGCCGATGCATCGACTCCGGCCGTGCCAGCAGGTCGATCCGGCGGCGGTTGGCGATGCCCTCGAGTTCGCGCAGCACCACGCCCGGGCCCACGGCCGCCCCCGCGGTGTAGCGCGGGATGATGCCGATGACGCCGCCGGCCGCCACCAGGGCCGTGACCGTGGCGTAGTCGTTGATGCGGTGGATGATCTTCGGCGCGGTGCCCGAGACGGCACTGATGGCCCGCAGCACGTCGGCGGGGGAGAATCCCTCGCGGCTGACGACCCAGCGCTCGGTGGCCACATCAGCCGGCCGCAGCTTCGGTTGCGCTGCGAGCCGGTGGTTTACCGGCAGTGCGATGTCCAGCGGTTCGTGGGCCAGCGCGGTGACCAGCACCTTGTCCGTCGGCCAGGCCGGGGTGTGGTCCATCCGGTGCGCCAGGACCAGGTCGTAGCGGGCGGTCAGCGCGGGGAAGTCCTGTTGGGCGACGTCCTCGTCGAAGAACTGCGGGCTGGGCACCGCGGGGGAGGCCAGCTTTGACAGCAGCGGGGCAAAAAGCACCTGGCCCACCGAGTGGAACCCGGCGACGGATACCGGAGCGCCGGAGCTCTCCTGGAAATCGCCGATCGCCGCACGCGCGGCGGCCAGCGAGGAAATCACGTTCGCCCCGGCGGCCGCCAGTACCTCGCCGGCCTCGGTGAGCACCAGGTTCCGCCCCTCCTTGCGCGTCAGCGGCACCGCGATGTTGCGTTGGAGCAGGGCAAGCTGCTGGGAAACGGCCGATGGGGTGACGAACATGGCGCTGGCCACGGCCTTGACCGAACCGAGGTCGCCGAGTTCGCGCAGGATCTGAAGCTGGTGGACATCCATGTAGTCAATACTAAATCGATGATTGAGAAACATGCGTATCTTCTAAGGTGTCCACCGCTGCGCCCAGCTGCCACACTGGAGGCCAAGCATCCATGAAGCAACGCCTCGAAGAGGCGAACCAGAGGAGCCATCGATGAAGGCACTGTACAAGTCCGGGCCGCACGCAGGATTCGAGCTGGTTGACCGCCCCGAGCCCGTCACCGGGGACCGCGACGTGAAGATCCGCGTGATGACCGCCGGGATCTGCGGCACCGACCTGCATATCCAGGCCTATGACGACGCGGCCAAGGCGATGATCAAGGCACCGATGATCCCCGGGCACGAGTTCTACGGCGAGATCGTGGAGATCGGTGACGAGGTCAGTGACGTGTTGGTCGGGGACCGGGTCTCCGGCGAGGGCCACGTGGTGTGCGGGATGTGCCGCAACTGCCGCGCCGGGCGCCGCCAGATGTGCATCAACACCGTCTCGGTCGGCGTGCAGCGCGACGGCGCCTTCGCCGAATACGTCGTCATCCCCGAAACCAACGTCTGGGTGCACCGCGATGAATCGATCACCCCGGAACTCGGCGCGATCTTCGACCCGTTCGGCAACGCCGTGCACACCGCACTGTCCTTCCCGCTGGTCGGCGAGGACGTGCTGATCACCGGGGCAGGGCCCATCGGGCTGATGGCCATCGCCGTCGCCCGCCATGCCGGGGCACGCAAGATCGCCATCACCGATGTGTCCCCGCAACGCCTGGAACTGGCCCGCGGCATGGGAGTGGACCTGGCCATCGACGTGTCCACGACGCGCATCAAGGACGCCCAGCGCGAGCTCGCCATGCGCGAGGGCTTCGACTTCGGCATGGAGATGTCCGGGCACCGCACGGCGCTGCCGGAAATGATCGAGAACATGAACCACGGCGGGCACATCTCCATGTTGGGTCTGCCCTCAAGCTCCATCGACATCGACTGGGGCAAGGTCGTCACCCACATGCTCACGCTCAAGGGCATCTACGGGCGCGAGATGTTCGAGACCTGGTATGCGATGAGCGCGATGCTCACCTCCAACCCGGTGCTGCGCGAACGCATTTCCTCGGTCGTCACCGACTACCTTCCGGCCACACAATGGGAAGCCGGATTCGAGGCCGCACGTTCGGGCCACGGCGGCAAGGTCGTCCTGGACTGGACCGTCTTCTAAACGGCACCCGCCCCACTTCACTTCCCCCTCCATTCTTGTACTTCACCCGCTAGGAGCAGCACATGTACACCAGCATGAAAGACGAACTGGCCGCCGAACTGGCGCAGCTTCGCACCGACGGGCTATTCAAGTCCGAACGCCACATCGATTCGGCCCAGTCCGCCCGCATTTCCGCTGGCGAGCTCGGCTCCGAGGCCAAGAAGGTGCTGAACTTCTGCGCCAACAACTACCTGGGTCTGGCCGATGACGCCCGCATAATCGAAGCCGCCAAGAACGCCATGGATGCCCGCGGCTTCGGCATGGCCAGCGTCCGCTTCATCTGCGGCACCCAGGATCTGCACCTGGAACTGGAATCCGCGGTCTCCCGGTTCCTGGGCACCGAGGACACCATTTTGTTCTCCAGCTGCTTCGACGCCAACGGAGGTGTCTTCGAATCCCTCTTCGGGCCCGAGGACGCAATCATCTCCGATGCGTTGAACCACGCCTCGATCATCGACGGGATCCGCCTGTCCAAGGCCGCGCGCTTCCGCTACAAGAACCAGGACATGGCGGATCTGGAAGCCCAGCTCAAGGCCGTTGCGGCGTTGAATGACGGTGCCGGGGCGCGCCGCACCGTCATCGTCACCGACGGCATTTTCTCCATGGACGGCTTCATCGCCCCGTTGGAAGCCATCTGCGACCTGGCCGACCAGTACGGCGCCCTGGTGATGGTCGATGACTCCCACGCAGTGGGCTTCATGGGCGCCACCGGTGCCGGCACCCCCGAGCACGCAGGGGTCTCGGACCGCGTGGACATCTACACCGGCACCTTCGGCAAGGCGCTCGGCGGGGCCTCGGGCGGATACGTGGCCGGACGCGGTGAGATCGTGGCGATGCTGCGCCAGAAGGCCCGCCCGTACCTGTTCTCCAACTCGCTGGCACCGGCCATCGTCGCCGCCACGCTCAAGGCCCTGGAACTTGTCGAGGGGTCGGGTGAACTGCGCGAGAAGCTCTTCGCCAACGCCGCACACTTCCGCACCCGGATGACCGAGGAAGGCTTCGAGCTTCTCGATGGCGAACATGCCATCATCCCGGTGATGTTCGGCGACGCGGTTAAAGCCTCAGAGGTCGCCAACAAGATGCTCGAGCACGGCGTCTTCGTCACCGCGTTCAGCTTCCCGGTCGTCCCCAAGGGAGCGGCGCGCATCCGTGTGCAGCTTTCAGCGGCCCACTCGGCCGAGGACATCGAGGCCTGCGTGCAGGCCTTCGTCGCCAGCCGCTAGGCACCACAGCCGCCGGCCCGCACTTCCCCAACCAAGGCGAAGTGCGGGCCGTGCCTGCTTAATGGGCTGATCGCAATTGACGGAGTAACCGGGGTGCAAGCCGCGGAATACCAGTTGGTGTCGCTGTCGCGTTGTGGCGCGTTGGGGCAGTGGCCTACGACGATTGGGTGCGGGTGCGGGTGCGGGTGACGTGAATATTCGCGTTTCCGGGGCCATCGAATATTGACACAGGCATGGCCTTTGACCTTGCCAGCCGTCCCGTAGCACTTCTTCCTGCCGACTGGAATGGCCCCTTCCTTTCATCTGCGGCTGCAGAACCACAAGCCTGCGAGACCACATATCCGCAGCCGGCCTGATCGGTGACAGGCTCTAACCGGGTTCCACTGGCCAGGAAGTATTGGTCACGTCGAAGCGGGAGAAGCGTTGGAACGAACTTTTGCCCGTCACGCGTGGCCCTATGGTGAAGGTGGTGGCACCGTGTACCTGCATGACGCAGCGCACCCGGCTGCGCTCAGGAGCCCCCGAGTGCGACCGTCCCGGCCGCAATGAATCCGAAGATCAGGATGTCTTGGCAAAAATGAATGAACCACGCCCAGAATAGGCCTCCCGTCTCCAGCATCGACTTGCCGAGGAGCCAGCCCAAAACGCCCGCCATGAGTACTCCCACCACCCCGTAGGGCATCCCGTAGAAGTGAGCGAAGCCGAAGAAGGCCGCCACGAGCAGCAGCGACTGAGTGCGCCCGGCAGGGCCCACCAGAACGGACAGGATCGAGGACTTGAAAGTCACCTCCTCGTTGAAGGCGTTAAGCGCGGCCGTCAACACAATCACTGGTATCAGTGGAACCAAGCGCGGAAGCACATCAACCGAGGGTCTCCCCGCGATCAACAGAAATGCCAATGTGCCGAGGCTGATGAAGATGGCGAGGTTTCGCCCAAACACGTTCCAGCGCAAGGTTGGCTTGGTTCCCAGCAGTCGCACCGGAATCACCGGCGCAGCGCGGTCTCCCGGGGTGAGGAAGAAAGCTGAAGCCTTCTTCTTGAGGATGAACAAGGCGGCGATGATGATGCCAGTGACCGTGAGCCTCAGTGACTGATCCACAATCATCCGGGCGGTGAATGACGTGTCGTCCATCCAGGACTGCAGGAGGGGCAACCGGGTGATTCTCGTGTAGACCAACCACTGACTCGCGACCAGCACGAGCAGCAGGGCGAAGAAACCGCGCAGTCTCCGGACCGAAGTCCAGAAGAACGTCAGCGCGAGACCGGCCACGGAAACTCCCACGGGGAGCGCGACGCGCAATTCCTCGGAGGGAACGTGGTGGAACATCTCCCGCAGGATAATTTCGGGCAGGGACACCGCCAGAATCGTTATCCAAGCGACAGCGACCACGGCACGACGTGGGGAGTGGCCCGAACGTTCGATGTTCTCGAATCGGTTCATCGATTCATCCTACAATGGTGCGGTATCCAGGCCCGGAGTCCGAGGAACTACGTTGGCCGAACCGCTGGAAGGCTTGATCCGGCGGGTCCGGGTCCGTATCCGGATGCGTTGAGGGTTTCGGAAGCGCCCATGTTGCTGGACCTGGACAGGCACCTCGCAATTGATGGTGTAATCGGGAGAGATCTCCCGCGGCGGGCTCACGTGGGTGCCGACCGGGATCCTGATCGATCAGCCCACCGTGGCAAGCAACAAGCCGGGATCGGCAGGACTGTTGGACATGGTCATGGTTAGGGGGCGCTCGAAGCACGCGTTCAAACAATTCCTCGCCGGTCTCCCTCCAAGACCGGCGACATGCAATCGAGGTCTTCGCGACGGGCGGGTTCAGCGGCTTCAAGACCGCGACCGCGGGTGAGTTCCCTGACGCAGTGTCGGTGGTGGGCCCGGTCCACGTCGCCCGCCTCGCCGGCGACGCGTTCAACAGGCGGCCCTCGGTCTTCGCGGCCGTGCGGACGACCCGCTCTGCAAGGCCCGTCGCGTCGTACCCTGCCCCCACGCGCGAAACTGCTCGCCGGGGAACAACAGGAGCGGATCGAGACCGGATTCGCCATCGAGCAGCGCGTTGAGGTTGAGACGACCCGAGCCATCCACCAACGGATGATCGCGGCCTAGCGGGGGACCGGCAAACAGAATCGCGAGCAGATAGCACGAGCCGCCATCGACCCCGTCACCAGTGGATTCCCCGCCGTTCTCGTCGAGCTCCGCCGTTTCGGCCGGACCTGAAGCGGCGCGCCAGAGACGTGCTCGCGTTCTTCGGCCGGTCCGGCGCCTCGAACTGCCCCGCGGGGGGCCATCAACGCCCGCTTCGAACACCTCCGCGGTTCCGCCCTCGGCTTCCGCAACCATATCTCCCGCGGCCTCTCGTAAGTGAAGGATCCAGATCGCACCCACACCCTCGAGGGCGATGAGCCGCTTAGGTGCTGGTCGGGCCGGGGCCGCCGTGCGGCATCCCGCTCCGGCCGGGAGGCGGCGAA
>JAUNVO010000048.1:0-14351 GCA_030540695.1 Micrococcaceae bacterium
ATCGGTCGTCGGGGAAACTCGCGATAACCACCTGACTGAAGGCCGGCAGCGCGCTCGAAGGGATTCATCGATGCCGGATCAGAGGTCCTTAACCATGAGTACCCTGCGGCCGCGAAATACAGCGGGAGGAAGGGCAAACCCAGGAACAGCGCGTATTGGGTGGCGTGTGTTTCCTCATGGGCCAGCAACCCGTGGGACAAATCCGGCCCGCTTGGCCAAGCCCGCAGGAAAACGACGTTGCCCACGGTGAAGGCCCTGGCCCGGGGCCAGTTCAGCCGGTAGTTTCGTGCCAGCAAGATTCCCCGGTGACCGCGCGCCACGCTGCACCGGCTGGCGGCGGCGAGGCCCAGCCCGGCAAGCGTGCTGAGGTTGATCCAGTTCGCCGCTTCGCGCATGCACGCCCCCGTGTCCATGCTTCCCCAGTGTAGTGCTTGCCCCCTGGCCACCCCAGGGAGCGGGGGACTGCGGCAATTCTTGGGGCGGGCACCGCAACCACTACAGTTGACTGTTGAACCGGGAGCATCCCAGCCGAACAATGCCCCGCACGTGGAGGAGAATTCATGAAGAAGATCGTATCCGTCATTGGTGTCATGCTGGCATTGGTGCTGAGCCTGACAGGTTGCATGAAGGTGGATGTTGATCTGCTGGTCTCCAGCCCGGAAAAAGCATCAATGGACATGGTGATGGCCTTTGACCAAAAGCTCATCGGCGATGCCAGCGTCGACGAAATGCTGGGCCAGATGGGCACCTCAGAGGCGGAACTGTTCAAGAGCTTCCCCGCCGACGCCACCAAGGCCCCCTATGACAAGGACGGCTTCAAGGGCTACACCTTCAGTGTGAAGGACAAGTCGCTGACACAGATGAGCGATATTTCCGGGGAACTTGGTCCGAAACTGGACATCGAGTTCCGTGACGGACTGTACTACTTCTCGGCGCAGGGACTGGCCGGTGCCGATCCCTCGACCTTGTCCGAGTCAACGATGACCGTCACCTTCCCCGGTGAGGTCACCTCGGCCAGCGCCGGCGCGGAGATCGATGGAAACACCGTCAGCTTCGACATGCGCGCTGCCAAGGGGGACATGACCGCAGTGGCCAAGGAAAAGGACAACACCTCGTTGTACCTTTCCCTCGCCTTTGGCGTGCTGGCCATATTGGGCGCCGTTATTGCCGTGGTCATGATGCGCCGCCCCGAGGAAACCTCGCAGGCACACGCCTAGGTCCGCAACAAGCGGTATTCGGCGGTTCGGCCGCACAACATGCAAAGGGACCGACCGGTTCTTCCGAGAAAAATTCGGCAAGACCGGTCGGTCCCTTTGCTTTGCCCCCATGGGCCGCGGGCGTGGCTACCGGGTCTTTGCCAGGAAGCCGGCAAGAATCGGGCCCGCGGTCTGCGCACCCCCGCTGCCGTCGCCCACAAACACCGCGACAGCGAGGTCGCCCCGGGCGGCGATGACCCACGCGTGTGCATTGCGTTCGGAGTCGTATTCAGCGGTGCCGCTCTTGCCAATGATCTTGGGGCCGGAGAGCTTCTTGAGGTCCTTCAGGGTGCCGTGGTCGACGACTTCGGCCATCATCGACGATAGTGCCTTGGCCTCGGACGCACTCAACGGGGTCTGGGGTGCCGACGCCGGATCTGCGCCGTCGACCAGATAGGGGGACACCGTGGCAGCGTTTTGCACCGACGCAGCAACAGTGGCCATGCCCAGCGCCGAGGCCTCGACGGTGCCTTGGCCAATGCCTCCGGCCGCCAGCTCCGTCCCCGTCGAATCATCCGGCACCGATCCCAGGAACGAGTCGGCTCCCGTGGAAGGTCTCGGGTTCAGTCCCAGGGAAGCCGCCGCTTCCGCGATGGCCGGAGCCTTGACCTCGGTGGCACCTTCGAGGAAGACGGTGTTGCACGATTGCGCCAGGGCCTCGGAGAGCGGGATCTTTCCCAACGCGCTGGAGGGGTATCCGTCGTAATTCTTGAAATCCTTGCCGTCCACGGTCATGGTTGCCGGGCAATCGACGGTGGAATCGGGTTTCTGGCCCGAGCGCAACATGGCCAGCGCGGTGATCACCTTGAACGTCGATCCCGGCGCGTACTTGCCCAGCAGCGCAGTGTTTTGCGCGTTGCTCGCCGGCCCGCTGGCTGCGGCAAGGATCGCCCCGTCGGACGGTCTCACGGCCACCAACGCGCTGTCGCTGTCCGAATCCTCGAGAAGGGACTCGGCAAGCTTTTGGCTATCGGTGTCCAAGGATGTCTTCAGGTCCTTGCCGTCAATTGCCTCCCGGGAGACCAGGCTCGATACCTCTTCCTTGTCCTTGTTGTAGATGCCGATGCTGTAGCCCTTGGTGCCGGCGAGCCGGTCTTGGTAGGTCTTTTGCAGGCCGGAGAGCCCGACCTGGTCCCCGGGGTTGATGCCGCCCTTGGATTCGGCAAGGATTTCGGCCGTTGCCTCGCCGACGCTTCCCAGCACCGCACGGGCAAAGGTCCGGCTCGGTGCCAACGGCAGCGAGTCCGCTTGGGCCAGCACCCCGGGGATCTCGGCGAGCTGGTCATCGGTGACGGTGCGATCGGTGTCGTCACGCAACGTCAGGGCCACGACGAAGGCGCTTGCCCCGCCGGCAGCGACCCGCGCGGAGTAGGCCTTGGCATCGATGTCCAGCAACTTGGCCAGTTCCTTGGCCGAGGACTCCCACTGCCCCTCCTCGAGGGAATGCTTGTCGATACCGATGCGCAGGACCGGCCGGTCGGTGACCAAGGTCTGGTCCTTATCGCCCAGGATGTCCCCGCGCTTGGCGGCGGTGGCCTTCTTTCCCACGTATTGCCCGGCCTCCAGGCCGGGAACCGCGATGGAGGGGGAGTAGCGCGCCAGCCACGTCTTGGAATCCTTGTCGAATTCCAACGTCGCGCTGCTCTGGTAGCTCCAGTCCTCCTCGGAGGAATCGATGTCCCACACCGTGGTGTAGGTGGCGGCTGCGGTCCGGGGGTCCTTCGATCCCTCGTCTTCGCTGACCGAATCCAACACGACGGTGCGTTCGACCGCCTCCAGGGACTTCAGGGCCTCGGCCAGTTCGGCACCCGCTGTGCCGGCCTCCACTCCGGTGAGTGGAACAGTGGAAAAATCCATCGACTGAAGGGACGTCGCCAGGGCAGAGGCGGTGGAATCGGGGGAGGGGGGTGTGGAACAGGCTGCCAGGGAGCCGGTCAGCAACAGGACGGCGGCAGGAAGGGCAAGGATCCGTGGGGCGCGAGACATGGGTTCAACTATTGCCTAAGCCCCTAGTGGCTGTCCACAAGTGACATGCGCAAACGTGTTGCGGAACGCGATTAAAGACTGGCCGGGCGAAGCACCTAGAATGGGTGGGAAGAACAAGCTGCACAATCAACAGTGAAAAGGGCCATAGAACCCCATGTCTGAATCCACGCATCCGGAAGTGGCCGTCGCGAACGACCAGTCACCGGTCGTCCCGCACCCCACCGACGAGGCCGGCATCGACGCCGTGGTCCAAGCCGCGCTTGCCGCGTTTGCCGCAGCGAGCAACCTGGATGAGCTCAAGGCCGCACGCCTGGGGCACACCGGGGAAAAGTCCCCGCTGGCGCTGGCCAACCGCGAGATCGGGCGTCTCGACAAGAGCGAGAAGGCGACCGCCGGCAAGCTCATGGGGGCCTCCCGCGGCCGCGTCAACAAGGCGCTCGCCGCACGCACCGAGGTGCTTGAGGCCGAGAACGCCGCCCGCATCCTGGTGGAGGAGACCGTCGACGTCACCGCGGCGCCACGTCGGCGTCGCGTCGGGGCACGCCACCCGCTGTCCACCTTGCAGGACCGCGTCTCGGATATTTTCGTGGGCATGGGCTGGGAAATCGCCGAGGGCCCGGAGATTGAATCCGAGTGGTTCAACTTCGATGCGCTGAACTTCGCACCGGACCACCCCGCACGCGAAATGCAGGACACCTTCTTCATCGAGCCCGTGGACTCGCACTTGCTGCTGCGTACCCATACCTCCCCGGTCCAGGTACGTTCGATGCTCGAACGCGAGCTTCCGATCTACGTGCTGTGCCCCGGACGGGTCTACCGCACCGACGAGCTCGATGCCACCCATACCCCCGTCTTCCACCAATTCGAGGGCCTGGCCATCGACAAGGACCTGACCATGGCGGATCTGCGCGGCACCCTTGAGCACTTCGCGAGGCAGATGTTCGGCGAGGACGCCTCCATCCGCCTGCGCCCCAACTTCTTCCCGTTCACCGAGCCATCGGCGGAACTGGACATCTGGCACCCCGGTGCCAAGGGCGGACCGCGTTGGATCGAATGGGGTGGCTGCGGCATGGTCAACCCCAATGTGCTGCGTGCGGCGGGCATCGACCCTGAGGCATACTCGGGTTTCGCCTTCGGCATGGGCGTGGAGCGGACCCTGATGTTCCGCAACGAGGTCCCGGACATGCACGACATGATCGAGGGCGACATCCGCTTCAGCGAACACTTCGGGATGGAGATCTAATATGCGTATTCCCCTTTCATGGCTGCGCGAATACGCGCAGGTACCGGCCGATGCAACGGCCGAAGACGTCATGGCCGAACTGGTCAAGGTGGGTCTCGAGGAAGAGGACGTGCACCGTCCCACCGACGAGATCTCCGGCCCCATCGTGGTGGGCCAAGTGCTCTCGGTTCTGAAGGAAGAGCAGACCAACGGCAAGACCATCAATTGGTGCCAGGTCCGGGTCGTTCCCGAAGGAACGGCACAGACCCTGCGCAACGAGGGCATCGACCCATCCGGGGTACAGGGCATCATCTGCGGCGCGCACAACTTCGTCGCCGGAGACAAAGTCGTGGTCACCCTACCGGGCGCCGTGCTGCCCGGGGACTTCAGGATCAGCGCCCGGCAGACCTACGGCCATCTCTCGGCCGGCATGATCGCCTCGGCCAAGGAGCTTGGCCTGGGTGAGGACCACGACGGCATCATCGTGCTCTCGCGCCTGGGCCTTGACCCGGAGGTGGGCGCCGACGCGATGGAACTGCTCGGCCTCTATGACCAGGCAGCCGAAATCAACGTCACCCCGGACCGTTCCTACGCGTTCTCGATCCGCGGGGTGGCCCGCGAATACGCCCACGCCACCAACACGCCCTACACCGACCCGGCATCGCTGGTCTCCGTGGATGCCCCGAGTGCTGCGGGCCACCCGGTGAAGCTTGCGGACGACGCGGGGATCTATGGCAAGGACGGCTGTGACCGGTTCGTCACCCGATTGGTCAGGAACGTGAACACCGCGCTGCCGACCCCGCCGTGGATGGCCAGCCGGCTGAACCTTGCCGGGATGCGCTCAATCTCGCTGGTCGTTGACATCTCCAACTACGTGATGCTCGAACTCGGCCAGCCGCTGCACTTCTACGACGCGGACAAGCTCACCGGGCCCATCACCGTGCGCCGCGCCAACACCGGAGAAACACTGCTCACCCTGGATGCCAAGGAACGCAAGCTGCATCCCGAGGACCTGTTGATCACCGACGAGTCCGGCGCCATCGGCATTGCCGGTGTCATGGGCGGGGCCTCCACCGAGGTCTCGGATGCAACTGACTCCGTGCTGATCGAGGCCGCGCACTTCGAACCGATCACCATCGCCCGATCGCGCCGACGCCACAAGCTGCCCTCCGAGGCCTCGAAGCGTTTTGAACGCGGTGTGGACTGGGAAATCGCCGACAGGGCGGCCCAGCGCGCGGTGGACCTGCTCGTCGAGCTCGCCGGGGGCACCTCCACCACCTTGATCACCGACGAAGGTGCGGCCCCGGCCCCGGTGCTCATCGAGCTGCCGGCCGAGTTCGCCTCGAAGCTGATTGGCATCGACTACACCGTTGAACAGATCACCTGGGCCCTGGAGGAAATCGGTGCCGAAGTCCGCAGAACCGATTCCGGCTACATGGTCACCGCGCCGACCTGGCGCCCGGATCTGGAAACCAAGCAGGACCTGACCGAGGAAATCGCCCGGTTGGTTGGCTACCGGCTGATCCCCTCCACGTTGCCCACCGCCCCTCCGGGGCGCGGCTACAGCCGGGTGCAGGCCCAGCGGCGCCGCGCTATCCAGGCGCTGGCCGACTCGGGACTCACCGAGGTGCTGTCCTACCCGTTTGTCACCAAGGCGCAGAACGACACCTTCGGAGCGGCCCGGGCCGGGGAGGTTCGTGCGGTAAAGCTGAACAATCCGATGTCCAGCGAATTCGGGTTCATGCGCACCTCGATCCTGCCGGGACTGCTGGGCATCGCCCGGCGCAACCACGGCCGTGGTTTCCGCGACCTGGCGCTCTACGAGGCGGGACAGGTCTTCCTCCCGGGGGCAACCCTGGGCACCGCCTCGGTTCCGCCGCTGGGCATCAAGCCCTCGGAAGCCGAGCTCGATGCGCTGTACGGTGGCCTGCCGCACCAGCCCACGCACATTGCCGCGGTGCTCACCGGGCATGATTCCCCGGTGGCCGCTGACCACGCGCCGCGTGTCTTTGACTGGGCCGATGCGCTGGATACCGCCAAGCTCGTTGGTGACGTGCTGGGTGTCGAGGTGGTCGTCTCCCAGGGAGCCCACCAGGCGTTCCACCCGGGCCGCACCGCCGCACTGTCACTGCGCGACGGCACGCACGTGGGCTACGCCGGCGAGCTGCATCCCAAGCTGCTGGCCGAGCTCGACTTGCCCGAGCGCACGGTGGCGATGGAAATCAACGCCGACGAGCTTTTCGAGGCCGCAGCCGATGTCATTGTCGCCAAGGAAATCTCCACCTTCCCCATTTCCACCCAGGACGTAGCGCTGGTCGTGGATGCGGGAATAGTGGCGGCGGACGTGCTTGAGACCCTGCGCGAGGGCGCGGGGGAGCTGCTGGAGGACATCGCGCTCTTTGACGTGTACTCCGGCGCCGGCATCGAGGAGGGGAAGAAGTCGCTGGCCTTTGGCCTGCGCTTCCGTGCCGCCGACCGCACGCTGACCGCCGACGAGGTCTCCGAGGCGCGTGCCGCTGCGGTGGCCTTGGCCGCCGAGCGATTCGCGGCCGTGCAGCGCTGACACCGCACGGGCATCCACACCGAAGGCCGACCGGTCACCGCCGACGCGCGGACCGGCCGGCCTTCGGTGTTTGGCCGCGGCGGTGCCCACCCCCGGGGCCAAGGGGTCCGTGCCGGATGCGTGGCGCCCCGCACTGAAACATGACGGTTCCATTGCTTGGCGGCGCGGGAGACGCCCAAGCATCACGCACCCGGGCGGTGCCTCAGTGCATGGTGTTTGGTGGAAGGGCCGGCAGTGCGCATTCGAAAAGCCAGGGCCGCAAAAAGTCCTCCGCCGGCATATGCAGTTCCAGCCGATCCTGCACATGTGCAGTGAACTGGGCGCCGGTCACGTTTTCGTGGCGGTGGGCCACCGTCCACGACTTCAACATGGCAAAAAAATCCCGGTCGCCCGCGACAAGGCGCAGTGCGTGCAAGGCCAACGCCCCGCGCACATACACACGGTCATCAAACATCTCCTCCGGCCCGGGATCCCCGATGGCGATGTCTTGGTCCGAGGCCTTCAGCCGCTTCCAGGCCTTCTTGGCCCGGTGGTGTGCGCTATGGCTTCCGGAGGCCTCGGACCAGATCCACTCGGCGTAGCTGGCGAAGCCTTCATGGAGCCAGATATCACCCCACCGGCCGATGGTCAGTGAGTTGCCGAACCACTGGTGGGCCAGCTCGTGGGCGATCATCCGCTGCCCTCTCCACCTGCGATCCAGATGGTTTTTGCCAAGGATGGAGATCCCGTGGGCTTCGAGAGGTATCTCAAGGTTGTCCTCGGTGACCACCACGGTGTAATCCTCGAACGGATATGGGCCGAACGCCTTGATGAATGCCTGCATCATTCGCGGTTGGTCGGAAAGCGCACTTCGGGCACGGGCAAGCCTTCCCGAAGCGACGGCCACCAGCTGTGGAACCGGGGTTCGGGAATCGGCTGGCTGGCCGCAGGCCGGTTGGGCAACGGTGAGGGGGTGAAGCTCGTAGCGGCCTATCTGCAAGGTGGCCAGGTAGCTGGCCATGGGTTCGATGACCTCGTAGATCCACTGGTCGCGACGCAAGCCGCGGTGGTGCCCCGTCAGCCGGCCGTTGCACACCGGGCGGTATCCGGAATCCGTGCTCACGACAAAACGGTAGGTCGCCTTCTGGCTGGGATGGTCGTTGCATGGAAACCAGCAGGCTGCCCCGTTGGGCTGACCGACGAGCAGTACCCCGTCGGACAATTCCTCCCAACCGACATCGCCCCCTGGTCCTGAACGCAATTGGGGGATGCCTGCATAATGGATTTCCAGACTGAATTTTTCGCCTGCCCGTACGGGGGCGGAGAAATGGAGCACCAGTTTGTCGCGCGTCTGGGTAAAACGGCGAACCTTGGAGCCGTTGAGCAGGCACCGGGAAGCCCCCAACGCAAAAAGATCCAGCGAGAGGCCGTCCAGGTCAACAGTCGCGACTGCCGTGATCCAGGCCGAGCCGTCAAGCCGATTGCTGCCCAACGTGCATGTCAAATCGAGGTCATAGTGCAGCACCGCGTACCCGGAATTGCCCGACCGAGGCAAATAGTGATCCGGAATGAAGTCGGGCGATCTGGGTGGATCTGTCGGTGGGTGGTGGTTCATCGTGGGATGGCCTCTCGCGTGGATGGTGTGGACCGTGTCTCTGGCCAGCTGCCGGTACCACCACGGCGATCGCACCGTGGGAGGCGAATGGATCTTCCGGTGGGCGCTTCTATCCATGGCCGCCTCGCGCGGGCACGGCTTGCCCCTGATCCGGAAGGCCGGGGTTCCCGGGAGGGGCACTAGCCCGGAGGAAAGATTTCCGATTCGACCCCCATGATGATGCGGTCACCCGGCGAGGCCTCGCGCAGCACCCGGGTGACGGTGGGCAGGTCCGTGGAGATGCAACCCCAGGTTTCCTGGAGGCCTGCGTGCAGGAAAATGGCAAAGGTCTGTCTCGGGTCAGGCTCGGCATCGGGCGGACGATTGAAATTGATCACCGCGGCTTGTTCATAGTCCCCGTCCTGCATGTAGCGCCATAGCGGCTCGTCCTTTCTGCTTCCCCTGCCCTCAAAGTAGTTATTGAAGTCGCGGCCACGGCTGCCTCCCCACCGCGACTCGGGGGTGATCGCTCGGTACATGAGCGCAGTCCCCGGATCACGTCGTCCAAACGCCTCGGTCATGGTGAAGGACCCGGTGGGCGTCTTCAAGGTGTTGACCCTGACGCTGCCGGGGACCGCGAAGCCGGTCTCGCCGATGTAGCCGGGCGCTTGCCAGTCCTCGATGAAACCGTACCGAGTGCGCACGCAACTGGTCACGACCACCCGTGTGTCGCCGTAGTGCTGCGCGAGGGCGAAGAGCAAGCGGTCTCCGCTTCCAGCCGGATAGGCAGGCTCCAGCTGCTCCACCCGATGGCACACGCTCGGACCGGGCCCTCCATACGGATGGGTGCCGGAACCCGGGCCCGGCACCGCGGGCACGGTAGCCGCCACGAGGCACAGCACCAGGAGAATAAAACGAACCTTCATGGCGACCATCATGTCAGATCCCGCGCGACCGGTCCCCGGGCACCCGGTACCCCGCGTGTGGCCCTATACGGGGAACGGGTCGGCATGACAAGTAGGGATCACCACATCGACCCCACAAGATTTTGGGGTTAACCATATGGTCCACTCGTTTTAGGCGTGATCTTTTGGAGCGTTGACGACGCATTGCGCACACTGGATAGTGGAGCCCGGGCAGGCCGCGAGCAGCGAGCCGCAGCCTGTGGGTGCGTGCCCCCGTTCTTTTACGGGGAGGCATCAAGGCTTCTGCCGGGCGGCGGACGACGCAATAAATATCTTGGGGGTAATGCGTCACGCCCGGGCACAAAAAATACGGCAATACGAAACACCACGGGGGAAAAGTGACAGCATCTGACCATCTCACGGTGCCGGGGAATCTGGCGAGCATGCACACCGGAAGTCGCAGGCACCGGCATCGGGCCACCGCGAACGGGATACCGGAAGCGGGGTTCGTGCCCACGGGTACCGGGTTTGTGCCGGATGGAGAACTAGCAGTTTTTCCCAAGCGGCCGGCCGCCGAGGCACGGACGCTGGTGGATATCATCCTGGAAACCATCTCCGCGTATCCGATGGCACCAGCCATCGACGACGGCATGACGCCGCTGAACTACGAGCAGCTCGGCCAACACATGGAGGTGCTCGCCAAACGCCTGTGGTCCGCTGATATCGGGGCCGGGGACCGCGTGGGAGTCAGGGTTCCTTCGGGAAGCAAGGACCTCTACGTGGCAATCCTTGGTGTCTTGCTCGCCGGCGGGGCATATGTCCCGGTGGACGCCGATGAACCCGATGAACGTGCCGAGACGGTCTGGGAGGAAGCGGGGGTCTGCGCCGTGATTGGCGAAGGCCTTTCGATCAGCCCGCGGCCCGGTGTCAGGACCAAGGGCGACGGCCCCCACCCCGGACTGGGCAACGATGCCTGGATTATTTTCACCTCCGGATCCACCGGCAAGCCCAAGGGCGTGGCCATCACCCACCGATCCGCCGCCGCGTGGGTCGATGCCGAGGCCGAGATGTTCCTGCAGGATGAGCCGCTCAGTCGCGGCGACCGGGTCATGGCCGGACTCTCCGTCGCCTTCGACGCCTCGTGCGAAGAAATGTGGTTGGCGTGGCGCAATGGCGCCTGCCTGGTGCCTGCACCTCGTTCGCTGGTCCGCTCGGGTGCGGACCTGGGTGATTGGTTGCGCGAACGCAACGTCACCGTGGTCTCCACCGTCCCCACCTTGGCGGCCATGTGGCCGGCCTCGACCCTTGAACGCATCCGACTGCTGATTTTCGGCGGCGAGGCGCTTCCCTCCGAGCTGGTTGACCGGCTCGCGAGCCCAAGCCGCGAGGTCTGGAACACCTACGGACCGACAGAGGCCACCGTGATTGCCTGCGGTGCAGCGGTTTCCGGCAGCGGACCGGTCAGCATCGGCCTTCCACTGCGCGGCTGGGAACTTGCCGTTGTCGACGCGCAGCGCAACCCCGTCCCGTGGGGCAGCGAAGGTGAACTGATCATTGGCGGTGTGGGTCTGGGGCGATATCTTGATGCCGAAAAAGACGCCGAGATGTATGCGCCGATGCCGACCCTCGGTTGGGACAGGGCCTATCGAAGCGGTGACCTGGTGGTGGCCGACCCCGCCGGCCTGCACTTCGTTGGCCGTGCCGACGAGCAGGTCAAGCTCGGTGGCCGGCGCGTCGAGCTCGGAGAAATCGATGAAACGCTCGCCCAGCTTCCCGGAGTCGCGGCCGCGGCCGCGGCGGTGAAATCCACGCCCAGCGGCAACAAGGTCCTGGCCGGGTACCTCGTCGTTGGTCCCGGGGCGGAGATCGACCTCACTGCCTTCCGCACGCGTCTGGCCGAGGTCCTTCCGGCCCAGCTGGTTCCCGCACTGGGAATCGTGGAGGAACTTCCCTTGAAGACCTCCGGCAAGGTGGACCGCAAGGCCCTTCCCTGGCCATTGGTGGTCTCCGGGGCCGGAGACGCCCACGAGCTCAACGGAACCGAGGGGTGGCTCGCGGATAACTGGGCCGATCTGCTCGGGCCGGTGCCGCTCGATGGAAACAGCGATTTCTTCGCCCTGGGCGGGGCCAGCGTTGCGGCGGCCCAACTGGTCGGAGTGCTGCGCACCCGGCACCCGGAAATATCCATTGCCGATATCTACGCCCAGCCGACGCTGGGCGGGCTGGCCGCGCACCTGGACTCTTTGGGCAGCGCCGAGGCGGAGGAAACCGAGGTCCGTCCCACCCCGTGGTGGACCGGACTGGTGCAGGCACCGGTGATCGGTGCCCTGTACTCGATCATAGGATTGCGCTACGTCACCGGGATCGCAGTGGTCTGCTGGGTCCTATTCAACTTCACCGATGCCCCATGGATGCCCAATCCGCCGATCTTCGCGGTCTTGGCCGCCTGGGTCGTGCTCTTCAGCATGCCGTTCCGGGTTCTCCTGGCCGTTGGCTCCTCCAGGCTCCTGCTGGGGAACATCGCTCCGGGGGTCTATGACCGCGGCGGGGCGACCCACCTGAAACTGTGGGCGGTGGAACGCATCGTGACGTTCTGCAAGCTCGAACCCCTGATGGGCACACCCTTTGCCCCGATCTACGCCCGGGCACTGGGTTGCGAGGTCGGAAACAACGTGCACCTCGACGCGATGCCCCCGGTCACCGGACTGGCCCGCATCGGTCATGATGCAACGATCGAATACGAAGTCGACCTGGCCGGGCATTGGCTCGACGGGGACCAGTTGCGCATCGGGTTCATCGCTGTGGGACGCGGCTGCCGCGTCGGCACACGCTCAACCCTGGGCGGGGACACCACCATGGAACACGGCGCCGAGGTCGAGCCCGGCACCAGCGTCGACGGGCTCATCCCGGCCGGGGAGCGCTGGGCGGGATCCCAGATGGAGCACGTCGGCGAGGCCGGAGACAATTGGCCCGACAGCGGGGAAGCCGCCCCGAAGAACCCGCGCATGCGGTGGCTCTACCCCGCATCCCTCGTTGGGATGGGCCTGTTGCCGATCCTCTCCGTCATCCCGGGGGCACTGCTGATGCTCTGGATCCTGCGCGGAATCTCCGAGCTGGACGCCGCCCTGTGGAAATTGGCGGCCTGGTCGCCGGTCTTCCTGGTGCTGACCGTCGTCATTTTCCTGGCCTTGGTCGCGTTGACGGTCAGGGGACTTGCACGGTTCATGCATCCCGGTTTCCACTCGAGGGAAGGCACCGCGGCATGGGCCGCATGGCTCTCGAACCTCTTGCTGGCCAAATCGCTGGTCTCGGTCTACCCGATCTACGCCAGCGTGCTCACGCCGTTGTGGATGCGCATGCTGGGAGCCCGCGTCGGAAAGCACGTGGAAATCTCCACCCTTGAGACCATTCCGCACCTGAGCACGCTGGGGGACAGGTCTTTCCTCGCCGACCACTCGATGCTCTCTTCCCCGCGGTTGCGCGGGGGCTGGATGCATCTCGGCCACTCCTCGGTGGGCGAGAAGTCCTTTGTGGGCAACTCAGCGATCGTGGGCCCGGACACGCAGGTGCCGGACAACTCATTGATCGCTGTGCTGAGCTCGGCACCCTCGGACATGCCAGAGCGCTCGAACTGGTTCGGCCGCCCAGCAATGGAGCTGCCGCGACCGGTGGATGCCGGTGACTCGGCACTGACCTACGACCCTGCCCGGCGCCTGCTGGCGGCGCGTGCCATCGTCGAGTCCTTCCGGCTGGTGCCGGCATTGGTTACCTCATGGTTGGCCCTGGTCACCGTCTGGGTGTTGAGCCAGATCTTCGTGGAAGCCGGGATCGGCTGGACGCTGGTGCTCTCCGGACCCGTGCTGCTGCTCTCCGCACTGGCAAGTGCAGCCGTCGCCTTGATCGCGAAATGGGCCCTGGTCGGACGGTTCGAGGCCTCGGAGCACCCGCTATGGACCTCGTTCATCTGGCGCAACGAACTGGCCGATGTCTTCAGCGAGTCCCTCGCGGTGCCTGGATTGGTGCGGATGAGCCTGGGCACACCCATGCTGAACTTCTGGATGCGCCTGATGGGTGCAAAGATCGGTCGCCGAGTATGGTGCGAGACCTGGTGGCTCCCGGAATTCGACCTGATTTCCATCGGCGACGGGGCAAGCGTCAACCGCGGCACCGTGCTCCAGACGCACCTCTTCCACGATCGCATCATGCGCATGGAGGAGGTCCAGCTGGGAGCCAACTCGACGTTGGGTCCCAACAGCGTGGTGCTTCCGGGCAGCCGCATCGAGGCGCACGCCACCGTGGGCTCATGCTCATTGGTGATGCGTTCGGAAAACGTGCCACGGGCCACGAGCTGGACCGGGAACCCGATCCGCCACTGGTCCGCAGCGCCCAAGGTGGAGGCCAACTCATGAGCCACACCGGGGACCGCAGCACAGCCATCCATGAACAAGCAGGAAGGACAGCCATGACCACCCCGGCTGAACTTGAAAGAAATGCCGCTGCCGAGATCTTCGGCCGGGTGCTCACCGCCATGGTGACCCCCTTTGACGAGGATGGGCAAGTGGACGAGGCCGGCGTGGAATACCTCGCCCGCAGTCTCACCGCAAGCGGCTGGAACGACGGCGTCGTGGTCAACGGAACCACGGGGGAGTCGATTTCGACCACAGAAGCGGAAAAGACGCTCGTCATCGACGCGGCGGTGCGGGCGCTCGCCGGCACCGGCCGCAAGGTCATTGCCGGTGTCGGTTCGGGAGACACCCACAGCAGCATCCAGCTGGCCCGCGCAGCCGAACGTGCCGGGGCCGATGGATTGCTGGTTGTGGCTCCGTACTACTCCCGGCCGAGCCAG
>JAUNVO010000048.1:14451-17164 GCA_030540695.1 Micrococcaceae bacterium
TGAATCTGCCGTTGCTGTCGATCGGGGCGGTCGGGTTCGTCTCCGTGGTCGGACACGTGGTCGGTAACCGGTTGCGGATGCTGCTCGAACAGCACGAGGCGGGACGCCAGGCCAATGCTCGTGCGGTGCACAACGAGCTGCTGCCGATCTACCGGGGAATGTTCAGGGAGCCGGCCGCGGCCTCGGTCAAGGCCGCACTTCGGGTGCTGGGCCACCCGCGAAGCACCCTGCGCAGCCCGATGGTCGAGCTGAGCGCCGGGCAGCGTGAAATCCTGGCTGGCGACCTGGTCCAGGGGGGCCTGGCGATTCCCGAAAAACCTTTGGTGCGCCAGGGATGAGCGCCGAGATATTGGACCGTCCCACGGCCCGGACGAGCAAGCGAATCACGGGGCTTGATGCGGCACGGGGAATCGCCCTGATGGGCATGATTGCCATCCACGTCCTGCCCTCCTTCACCGAGGACTTCGAGCCCACACTGGTATGGCGGATAGCCTCGGGCACCTCGGCGGCGCTCTTTGCGTTCCTGGCCGGCGTGGGGCTCTCCCTGGCGATGGGGAAGCGCTCGGGCAGCGGGCCCGGGTTGCGTGCGGCCAAGGCCGCGCTGGCAACCCGCGGGGTGCTCATTGCTGCGATCGGGCTGTTGTTGGGCCAACTCGTGGTTCCCGCCGCCATCATCCTGGTCTATTACGGGGTCATGTTCGCGCTGGCGGTGCCTTTGCTGGGACTCAGCGCCCGCGCATTGTTTGCCTGGAGCATCGGTTTTGCCAGCATCGGGGCCATCGTGTCCCAGTTGCTCGGCGGGGCCGTCCCGACCCTGGGCATTGAAGACCCGTCGCTGTCCTCGGTGTTCACCGACTTCGGCGGCACCCTGGGCACGCTCTTTGTGGGAGGGTCCTTCCCGGCACTTACCTGGATGACGTACATCTGTGCCGGCTTGGCCGTGGGACGGTTGGACCTGGCCTCGTTTGACGTCCAGCTGCGGCTCTTCCTGGCCGGAGTGGCTGCCGCGCTGTCCACCGCAGTGTTCTCAGCGCTCCTGCTGGGACCACTGGGCATCCGGGACCGGTTGGCCTGGAACCCCGGAGAGCGTTTCAGTCCCGAGGAAGTAGGCGACATCCTGACCTGGGGTCCGTTGGACGATGAACCCCTACTCAGCGGGTGGTGGCAAGTGATGCTATCCCCGTACTCGCATTCGATGTTTGAACTGATCAATACCTTGGGCGTGGCCTTGGCCGTCTTCGCCGCGATGGTCTTCATTGGCCAGCGGGTCGCATGGCTGCTGACGCCGTTGAGCATCTTGGGTTCGATGACGCTCAGCTTGTACGCAATGCACCTGGTGTTCCTGAGCCTTGGTGTGCTCAGCGACCGCCCGTTCCTGTCTTTCTGGATCCAATGCGGTGCCGGTTTGTTGTTTGCGCTCCTGTGGCGCAATGTGACGGGCCGCGGCCGCGGCCCGTTGGAGCAACCCATCGCCTTGGCTGCGAACCGCTCCAGCGAGCGCGCCCTGGCCTCGGGGCGCCACTCGCGCTAGCCGGGGGAGGCCTGCCGCCTGCCCTGCGTCGGCGGTATCCGCCGTGCACCACGGCAATGGGACGGATGGGTGCACGCATGCGCGTCGTGGAGGGATTCATGGATCCGTGCGGAAGTGGGCAATAATTTAAGCGTGATTGATGAGCGAGATGTGGCAGGCAAGGCTTTGTACGAAAGCCGCCTGAAGTTCCTGACGGGTTTGATGATGCCGGGGGCCCCGCGGTGGGAAGACCTGCCCGAGGACGAAAAAGATAGATGGCGCAGCAATGCCGCCTAGCGGGAAATTCCCGACCGCTTAGGCACTCCCGGGCTCTTGGGCGGACGGGAAAGGCGGATCGGGAATGCTGGGGGAAAACCAATAATGCCGGTAGAAAACGGTCCACTCTGGGCAGTGGCGCCATTGGCGGATGCCACGCTTCATTCCGAAGTCCGTTTGAATAAGGCGGAGGCCGAACGCGCCCGTGGCTTCAGCCCGGGAATCGCTCGGGAAAACTTCGAAGCGGGTCGGATCATGGCCAGGGTCCTTGCGTCCGGCCTCAGGGGGATTTTCGCCGGGAACGAGGTGCCCCCCTCCGAAACCGACCTGCTCCAGTCGTGCGGGGGATGCGGATCAACGGCGCATGGAACCCCGGCCCTGCAGGTACCGAACCTCGCTTCGCCCCTCCGCTTGTCCTATGCCAGGAACTCCGGCTGGATCGTGGTGGCGCTCCATCCGGAAAACAGGGCGGTCGGTGCCGACCTGGCCGATATCGACGACCGGGGATTCGCCCAGACGCCTGCGGGTGAGTTGTTTGAGGCCTACGCCTATTCAGGAACCGAACGTCGGCTGTTGAAAGAGGTGCCTCCCCGGCGGCGGCCCCGGCGGCGTGCGGAATGGTGGACGCTGAAGGAAGCGCTGGCCAAAGTCAGCGGAGAGGGGCTCGGGGGCCCGGCCGGGATCCCTGTGGTTGCCGGGGCCGACCGCCATGAATTCCTGGATCGGCCGACGGCCCAGGCCATCGGAGCGGGGCCAGGGGATGTTGACAGCCTGGGAACCAGGCTTCCGGCAAACCTGGTGGCCAGTGTCGTTTGGCATTGAGGTTCTGGGCCTTGCAAGCAAGAAGGGTGGGCGGGCCGTGGCGGGCCCCCCCCTCGTGGGTGTAAGGCGTGGGGGGGGGGCCGCCCCGCGGGGGGTCAGGCCTTG